>USDL01000054.1 GCA_900553365.1 uncultured Clostridium sp. | reverse complement strand
AATAATCCCACCTTCAAAATTTAATGTTACTTCATTTTTGCTTTCTGCATATACTGTGGTTATTGGAATTATTAAACTAACTAATAAGGAAAATATAAGAACTATTGATAGAGTTCTTGTTTTTACCATTCTTTTTCACCTCCCTTTTATACTTTTTTCTTTATTCTATCACAAATAAATATTTATTGCATCCTTTTCGCCAAAGTTTCATTTGTTTTTTTGGCGATTGTGTTTTTTATGTTTTTATGATATATTATAATAAAATGTGTATTGCAAATATGGAGGTTTTTCTATGTTTTTTTGTGAACAATTAAATAAATATATAAAACAAATTGAATGTTCTTCTAAAGAACTTGTAAATGCTTCAGGTCTATCTACTTCTGTTATTAGTCGTTATCGTAGAGGAGATAGAAAGCCTAGTATAAGAAGTAAGCAATTAGAGCAATTAGTAGATGGTTTATATAAACTTTCTAGTTCTAAAAACTTAAATATACCAAAAGATGAAATTTATATCAAACTTTCTAACACTTTAAATGATGTTTCTATTGACTTTGAACAATTAAGAAAAAATTTTAATGAACTTATTTCAGCATTAAATATTAATATAACTGAATTATCTCGCTCTAGTTCGTATGATTCTTCATTGCTTTCTAAAATTCATACTGGAAATGCTAATCCATCAAAGCCTAAAATTTTTATTGAAACTGTTTGTAGTTTTGTTGTAAAAAAATATAAATCCGAGGATAGTAAAAAAGCTGTGTCTATTCTTATTGGTTGTAATTTAAAAGACTTAACCAATAGTTCTAGCTATTATAATAAGCTATTAAACTGGTTTTCTACTGGCTCAAGTCAATCTCATAATTATATAGATGATTTTTTGAATAATTTAGATAACTTTGACTTAAATGAATACATTAAAACTATACATTTTGATGAAATGAAAGTACCTTCTATTCCATTTTATAAAGCAACTTCTAAAACATATTATGGTATAGATGAAATGAAAAAAGGAGAATTGAATTTTTTCAAAGCTACTGTTCTTTCAAAAAATAATGAACCTGTTTTTATGTGTAGCGATATGCCTATGGAAGATATGGCACAAGATGTTGAGTTTGGTAAAAAGTGGATGTATGCTATTGCTATAATGCTAAAAAAAGGCTTACATTTGAATATTATTCATAATCTTGATAGACCATTTAATGAAATGATGTTAGGTTTAGAAAGTTGGCTACCAATTTATATGACAGGACAAGTTTCTCCATATTTTTTAAAGGGATTACAAAACAATATATATTGTCATTTTAATTATGTGTCTGGAAGTGTTGCTCTTTATGGAGAATGTATTAATGGATATCATGATAAAGGTAAATATACTTTAACAACTAATAGAACTGATATTTCATATTATAAAACAAAAGCAGATTGCTTACTAAAAAAAGCTAATCCTCTTATGGAAATATATAAAGAAGATTCTAAAAATGCCTATTCTGTGTTTCTCTCTTCAAGTGTTAAATTAAAAGCTAATCGTAGAAGAATTTTATCTTCTTTACCAATTCATACTATTTCTGATGGTTTACTTTTAAAAATTCTAAAACGCAATAATATTTCAAACGAGGATATTGAAAAGATACAAGAATCTGTAAAAGTTCAAAAAGAATTATTAGAAAATATAACTCAAAATTATACTTTTGAAGATGAAATATCAGAACTTTCAAAAGAAGATTTTGAAAAGGCTCCTCTTGCACTCTTTCTTGCAGATATTTTTTATGACAAAAAGATATATTATACCTATGAAGAATATTTAGAACATTTGAATTTGACTAAAAAATATGAAAAGAATAATAAAAATTATGAGTTAAGTGTAAATAGTAATACTACATTTAAAAATATACAAATTTTAATCTGTGAGAACAATTGGGTTATGATTTCAAAAGCAAATAGTCCTTCTATTCACTTTGTGATTCATCATCCTAAACTACGAAATGCAATTGAGAAATTTATTCCCCCTGTTGTTG
>USDL01000053.1 GCA_900553365.1 uncultured Clostridium sp. | reverse complement strand
GAATTTTTACCATTAAAAATACTTGGTTGTTTGTATTTTGTGGGTCATAAGCTCTAATTGCATAAAATACCCCTATTCCAGCACCTTCTACTGTCCAGCCTTTTGGTTTTTTCATCGAAAATACATCTGTGCTATAGTCTTCTAATGTTAATTGTCTTACTTCATTTTCTCTTATTTTTACATTCTCCTTTTTGGCTATTTTTTGAATATCATTACCTGTATCATTATTTTTCACTTTTGAATAAATCAATCCTCCTATTCCTAAAACTATAGCCACAATTATAACCGTAACAATTATACCAATTTTTGTGTATTTTTTCTCATCCATTTAGAATATACCCCTTTCATTTATTTATTTTTTGTTTTGTATTTTATCATATTATTATATTCAATTCAAGATATTTTTACACAATATTTTTGCTTTATTTTCTTTTTCTTCACATTCGTGTTCTTTTTCTTCAAAAACTTCTTTTAGGCCTGTTAATGCTTCAAATGACATGAATTGTTTGGCTCTATCTTGTTTACTAGTATCCATTGTGACCTCCTATTAGTTTATTTCTAATTTGAGTTGTTGCGTTTTCTTCTAAGTTCATTCCTTTTAGAATTATATTTTTGCCCATTTTGGCTTTTAGCTCTATTATTGTTTTTTCAAGCCTCTTTTGTTTATCTTGACTTTCTAGGCTTTCAAATAAATTTATTTGCTGGTTATCATCTTCTTGCAAATTATCAAAACTTATTCCGTACTTTTCTTATTGGTGTATCTTTATCTGTTGTTTGGTCAAATAGTTTCATAAATTCAAAAACTAGGTTTGTATATAAATTAGTTGGGTTTACTAATTTTCTACTCCCACCTGTTGATTTTATTATGTCTTTTGAATACCCAATATACAGTCTAACTACTCCGGTTTTTTTGTTATTTTCTATTAGCTTTTGAGATAATAACTCTACCATTTCTTTTACTATTAATCTTGCATTTTCATAGTTGTAATCTTTAAATAAAACTTGACTATTACTATATGAAGTTGTTTTTGGTTTATAATTTTTAATATCTGCAATTGTGCATGTTTCTAAGCCTTTTGAGTGATCTATTAAAAAACGTGCATTTATTCCAAATTCTTTGTATAGTCTTTTTTCATTACATTCTGCAAGTTCATTCATCGTAAAAATGCCCATTTTTTTTAGTCTATTAGCAGTTCCTTTTCCAACTCCCCAAAAGTCTGTTATAGGCTTATGGTCACCTAACGTTTTTATATATTTTTCCTCATTAAGCCATGCAATATTGGCGGGGCTATGTTTTGATAGAATATCTAAAGCAACTTTTGCTAAATACATATTGTTACCAATGCCACATGTAGCAGTAATTTTGTATGTATCTAAAATATCCTTCATCATAGTTTTTGCAAGTTCCATGGCATTCATTTTATAAAGTTTTAAATAGTGAGTTACATCTATAAAACATTCATCTATTGAATATGGGTAAATATCATCTTTTGAAATGTATTTTAAATATATGCCATAGATATTTGCTGAATATTCCATATATTTGCTCATTCTGGGAACAGCTGTAATATATTTTAAATTTTTAGGAATTTCATATACTCTACATCTATTTCTAATGCCTAAATTTTTCATAGCAGGAGTAATTGCCAAACATACACTACCGCTTTCCTCTGCTTGGGTCTGCTACTACTAGGTTCGTAGTAAATGGATCTAAGCCTCTTTCAGCACATTCTACAGAAGCAAAGAATGTTTTTAAATCGATTACTAAATATATGTTACTCACACAAAAGCACCCTCTTTTATTTTTATGTAGGAACATTATACCATAAGTTTTTTAGTTTGTAAACATTTGTTTGTGAATTATTTCAAAAATATATTTGAAGTATAAAATACTCCAAAATTACAACAAAGTTTGTATTTTTATGCTATGCTTTCATAATTATACGCTGTATTATCGATGAAGTAATAGCCACCCCGAGAGTATCGAAAAGTTTGTGTAAATCGGATTTCCTTCCGATTGATAACTTGAAAAAATTTAATATTTTTATTATTAACATTATTTTAATAATATTTTTCTAAAAAATC
>USDL01000052.1 GCA_900553365.1 uncultured Clostridium sp. | reverse complement strand
TTAAAGGATTTCATACTAAATATACAGGTTCGGCATTGAATTATGATGGCACTGATGGTGGCATCATAAATGAAACAAGAACTGATTATTATACTAGATGTACTTATGAATTTACATTCCAATATGTAAAAGAAGAAGTTAGTCCTAAAGAATATAAGTTTACTGAAGGAGCAAATCAAACATATACAATTGATGAATCAAAAAATGCAACATTTAAAATAGATGCAGACTATAGCCTATTTACAAACAAAGTATATGTAGACAATAAATTAGTAGATTCTACAAATTATGACTCAAAATCAGGAAGCACAGTTATCACATTAAAAGATGAATACTTAAAAACATTATCTGTTGGAGAACATACATTAAAAGTTACTTTTTCAGATAATGGAGAAGCTACAACAAAATTTACAATAAAAGAAAAACAACAAAATGAAACACCAGAAGATAGCAAAAATACAGAAAATACAGGAAGTACAGAGAATACTGAAAATACTGAAAAAGAAGAACAACCAGAGAATAATAATGTAACTAACAATGATGTTCAAAAAGATAATACAATTGCAAACCCTAAAACAGGTGATAATGTTATAGTATATGCTATATTGTTTGCAATTGCACTACTAGGAATAATTGCATTAGTAATAGTTAACAATATAAAAAGAAAAAACTTAAGAAAACATTAGGAGGAAAAGAAGAATGAAAATTAAAAAAAGTAAAATACTTATTATCACTATGTTAATGCTTTTGGTTGCAATGTGTATTGCACCAATGACTGCATTTGCAACAACAGAAATTAACAAAGTAGAAATTGGGGGTTCAAAATTCAATTATAATGCTGGAGATAAACCAGAATCTTATGCTATACGAAGTGGTGATACTGCATATTACTATGATATAGAATACGAATATTGGGAAGAGATGGAAACTATTGCAAGTGGAGCTTCTGTTCCAGTTAAGTTTTGGTATTCTGATGAAAATAAAAATAATGCTTTAGCACAAGATAAGAAAATAACTACTTTTGAAGAAGGCAAAACTTATATGTATAGTATTTCTTTAAAAGCAAGAGATGGTTATACATTTGCAGACAATACAGAAGTTTATGTAAATGGTGAGAAAGTAACTGCTGCAAATGTTACAAAAAATGAAAGTGTGTTATTTATTACAGCAATAAAAACAATAAAACCAAGTAAACCAGTTCAAAAGCAATATATTGATGAAGTTGAAATAAATAATGCAACAGTTAGTTTTAAGGTAGGCGATAAACCTGTATTTACAGGAGAAACACCTGAAAATGCTCCATATGTTTATAGAGCAGAATTTTGGGAAACAGATGGCGGTAACAAAGGACATAACTCTAGTAGTATGTGGAATGACAACAATCCTGACAAATTATTTAACACATTTGAGGGCGGTAAAACATATACTTACGGAATATATTTTGTATCATATGATTACAAAGGATACTTTTTTACAAGAGATACTAAATTAAAAATAAATGGTAAGTATTATAATTACTATGAATCAGAATGGGAATCACAACCAAATGTTAATGAATTTTCAACAATGTGGATTACTACAAATTTAACTATGACACCAAAATCTGAAAAGCTTGTGGATCTTATAGAGATAACTGATGTAACAACTAATTTTAAAGTTGGGAACAAACCAGTGTTTACAGGAAAAGTGGCTAAAAACTCATTATATGAAATTGATAATGAGGGGTGGTCAGGTGCTAATGAAATGATAACATCTTCAGAATACTGGAATAATCGTTATAAAGATTGGGGCAATGCACCTCTTACATCATTTAAAGCAAATACAGAATATAGTTATGCTATATATGTAAAACTAACAGATGAAGCTACTAAAAACGGTTATTATTTCGATAAAGATAAAACAAAATTAAGTATAAACGGAAAAGTTATAACTATGAATCCTGATTCAGTTAGTATTGATGAGAGCAATAATGTTGTTGCATGGTTTTATGGAGTTTTAAAAATGACACCAACAGAAAACTCACAGGAAAACCCAACAACACCAAGTGAACCTGAAAAACCATCACAAGAGCCAGTTACACCAGCAACACCAACACAAGAAACAGAAAACAAAACAGAACAAACAAAGAATGAAATAAATAATCCAAAAACAGGAGATAATATTACAACAAGTATAATGCTATTTGTATTTTCTA
>USDL01000051.1 GCA_900553365.1 uncultured Clostridium sp. | reverse complement strand
AAAACTGTGTTAAACTACTTTTATTGTAGCTTGACACAGTTTAATTTACACTCTCGAAATTCAGCATTCGGAACGCCTATATCTTTCATTCGATTTATCACATTAGTGCCAGCACCACCGACACCAACACACAATATCTTTATATCATCTGAGCCATTCTTCATATAACTGTATCCATCTTTATTTTATCAACTGCAAAATTAATCAAAATTTTGATAAGTTGTATCTGCAAGCCTTATTTTTCATTCGCAAGGCTTGCAGATATCACATAGCAACTTATAATCCTACCATTCGAAATCTTGAAATATATTATCCTTAGCTTCCACTTTTAACAATACATCCAATATCTCATTCATGGTACATAAGAGCAAAGCCTTCAAATCCTCCTCATTATTTAATGCCAACAAAGAATCAACCAGTTCTTTGACTTTTTCACTATTGCATTTTTCGGAAGTTTCTAAAATTTCTTTTTCTACTTCAGCCAAAGACTTATCTGCTTTAGGGATACCCAAAATATACTTTAACTCTTCATTCTCTCGGAGAATTTCCTTATAAAGACAAGAATTGACTTCATACATCTTTCGAGGAATATAGTATTCAAACAACATTCTTATAAATTGCTTGTTTTCTAACCAAGTCCGTATTTCATGTTCTTCCCTAAGACCATCTATTAATTCCAAAAGTTGTTTAACAGAATTATTACCACAAAACTCAGCTGGATTAAACATTATTATAGTCAACCCTTTTTCACCTTGCTCTACATCAGAAGCCCCAACTACGTACTCTACATTTTCAATTCCATGAACTTGAAACACCTTTTCAACAGCCTTCACAAAAAGCTCTGAGTTAGCTTCATTTATACATTTACACTTGAGATAAAGTATCATCGCAGGCCATCTTGCCGTAGCATCGTAGAATGCAGACAATTCCCCTAACTCTTGTGTTAATTCTTCTGGGGTTTCGTAATGAATTGGTGCTTGAAAAGCAAAGTCTGCCTTTCCATACTTTTGTTCCAAGCGCTTGTAATCCTCTATTTGAAGTTTTAGCACAGGATTGACTTCTATCAGGGACAAATATAAGTTCTCGAAGTTCTTGTTTATAACTTTTACTTGCATAAAAATCTTAGCCTAATTATGAAACCATCGTCATTCATTAAAGATTTAACTGCTCTTCAATATTTTTGTATAATTTCTTGAAATACTCCTCACCTTTAGCCAATATTTCTTTTTCATTGCCAAGTTTACTTGTTCTCTGTTCTTGATTGAACACATCAATATCCTCTTGGCTTGGAATATGATATGGCAAAGATGTATCTATCAAAAATTTCTTTTTCGTTTCATCATAAAATTTTGAAAGAACGTACTTCATTATAGGCAATCTATTCTCCATCACTCTATCCTTTCTTCTATATGGAGCAGAAAGAGTCATTCTTCCATACGCTCCTTCCAATGAAGGATCAGGATTTACATCATAAAGTTCATCGCCCAGTGTTTGTGGCCTTTTAGCGAACAACGTAAACAGAGCAGGAAGCGCATAAGTATTTTTATCAAAAAGATAATTCTTCGCTATACAATAATATGCATTCTGAGCCGCAATTTCATTTACTTGAAAATCTCCATTACTGAAATATAACGCCATTTTTATAAATGCAAGACCAACAATTTGTCCATCCTTAGCATCCAGAGTTTTCAATAAATGGCTATTATACCCATGTACCTTATTATATAATATAACAAGATTATCAGTAACTCCTTGCTTGTTTCCTGTAACAAAACAAAGATTTACATTGCCAGCTATTCCTGCCATTTGGTCAGAAAAACTAGCATTTTCATCAACAGAGACCTGAAAATCAGACAAGCTCATCTTTTGTATTGTTGCGTTTTTAACGGCTTCATCTATTCGCTTTGCAGTTTCTTCCTCCTTTCTCTTTTTGTCAGCTTCCTCTCTTTCTCGTTGAGCTTGCTGTTCTTTAGCTTTTCGTGCTTCATCTGCCTTGCGTTTTGTTTCTGCCAATCGTTTAGTCTTTTTCTTTTCATAAAGAGCTATAGACTTTTCAACTCTATAAAATCTATCATTCACTCTTTCGACAGTAAAGGAAGTTTCTGGAACATCCCAAATTGACTTATTGTTTTTTGCAGCATTCACTGCTCCATACAAAGGACTATCTTCCGACAGAATAAAATATGCTTCTATTGGAGAAGAAAACAAAGAAGTCCAAAAACCTCTTTTTTTTGTAGCAATAACTCTAACTACATCCTTATATTCTCGGAAGTCAACTTTTCCGATACTTTTGATTTTATAATCACTCATAGCTTTTATC
>USDL01000050.1 GCA_900553365.1 uncultured Clostridium sp. | reverse complement strand
CATAAGCCAATCAATTACAATAAGAACTGCAAATACAATGAGGAAAGTATTGGAATTGTGCCACAAGGTATAAATTATTTTAACTGTCGCAAAATTTGTGATAACTCAAAAATTTACAAAACAGCTATTGACAAAAGAGCAAGAACATGATATCATACGAACAATAGTTTACAAGAATTATATTTAACAAAAAACAATAAATTTTAAACTTAATTAAAAGGAAGTGTCTTTGTGAGTGGAAAAAACGAAATTATATTATTTGAAAATCAAGGAATAAAATTAGAGGTCAATCTAAAAGATGAGACAGTATGGCTAAATAGACAGCAATTATCAGAATTATTTAATCGAGATGTAAAAACTATAGGAAAACACATAAATAATGCTTTACAGGAAGAATTAAAAGATATTCCAACTGTCGCAAAATTTGCGACAGTTCAAAAAGAAGGAGAAAGAGATGTAACCAGGGATGTAGAATATTACAATTTAGATATGATTATATCTGTGGGATATCGTGTAAAATCTCAAAATGGTATTTTATTTAGAAAGTGGGCTACTAAAATATTAAAAGACTATATGTTAAAAGGATATGCTGTGAATCAAAAACGATTAGAGTATTTGGAAAAAACAATAAAACTAATAGATATAGCCAACAGAATAGATGAAAGATTAGAAGGAAACGATGCAAAGGAAATATTGAGAGTCATTGGTGATTATTCAAAAGCACTTGATTTATTAGATGATTATGACCACAAAACTTTGAAAAAAATAGAAGGAAATATTGATACAAGAAAAATTGAATATAATAAATGTGTTCAAATAATCAATAAGCTAAGGTTTAAGGAAGACAGTTCTTTATTTGCAATAGAAAGAGATAGAGGCTTAGAAGCAATTATAGGTAATATATATCAAAGCTTTGACGGACAAGACATTTATAGAAGCATTGAAGAAAAGGGTGCAAACTTCTTATATTTAATAGTAAAAAACCATGTATTTACAGATGGAAATAAAAGGATTGCAGCAACTTTGTTCATATACTTTTTGAATTATTATGATATATTATATAAAAATGGAGAACAAACAATAGATAATAATACATTAGCAGCTTTAACATTATTAATAGCAGAGTCAAACCCAAAAGAAAAGGATGTAATTATAGACTTAGTGATGAATTTTTTAAATAGTGAATAAAAAACATCTTTAAAACTGGAAAACTTGAGGAAAGTCAAAATACTCAAAAAATTAGAGTAGTTCAAAAAGAAGAAACTAGAAAGGTTTCAAGCGATGTGGCTTTTTACAGTTTAGATGCAATTATAGCTGTGGGGTATAGAGTAAATTAAAAAGAAGCAACTGAATCAAAATTATATTTCTGATTTTGATGATTTAATAAATGAAACAAAAAAATTAAATAACGTTTAAAATTTTAAAAAACTATTGACTCTCCCCTTACAGTAGGTTGTATAAATAAAACAAGGAGGAAAAATATGTATAAAATAGGAGAATTTTTTAAGCTATCTAAAACTACAATAAAGGCACTAAGATATTATGAAAAAGAAGGATTGTTAAAACCTACTTTTATAGACCAATATACTAGTTACAGGTATTATGAAAGTAGCCAGTTATTAGATGTTTCAAAAATAGTATCGCTAAAACAGGCAGGGTTATCTATTAAGAATATTAAAAAGGTTTTAGATGGATATGACATGACAAAAATACTTGAAGCCAAGAAACGAGAATTAGAAAAAAATCTTATTAATTGCAATATTGAACTTTCTAAAATTAATTATTTATTGGAGGGAAAAAATATGAAGAATGAGATTTTTATTAAGGATATACCAGCATATATTGTTTATTACAAAGATGGAATAGTAGCTGATTTTAGCAAAATATCAGACTTTGCTTTGCAAGCAGGAAGTGAGTGTGCACAAACAAATCCTGAAATAAAATGTGTAACACCAGACTATTGTTACATAAGCTATTTTGATGGAGAATACAAAGAAAAGAACATTAAAATTAGATATGCTCAAGCAGTTGAAAAAGTTGGAAAAGAAACTGAAACACTTAAGTTTATGAAAACTAACCCAATTACAGCAATATGTATTTACCACAAAGGTGCCTATGCGAACTTAAGGGATTCATACAATACAATTTTAAAATATATTGAAGATAACGGATATGAAATAATAGACAACCCAAGAGAATGTTACATTGATGGTTGCTGGAATAAAGAAAATGAAAACGACTATTTAACAGAAATACAATTTCCAGTTAGAAAAAAATAGTATTAAATATAAAGCAGATAATTAGTTGATAATTATCTGCTTTTGTGATAATATAAGATAATCAAATTACGAGATTAAGGGAGATACAAAGATAAAATGAAAATAG
>USDL01000049.1 GCA_900553365.1 uncultured Clostridium sp. | reverse complement strand
TGGCATTTCAGAGCTTTGCGAAAGCAAAGACTGAAATGGCTAGTTTTGAGATGGGTGTCGTTGGTTCAAGTCCAACTAAGGTCGAGCCACAAGAAAAAAAGTAGTAATTAATAAATTGCTACTTTTTTACATATTTGTGAGGATTTTTTCTTATATCTTATCTACAATTATTCATATATACGTCATATAATTTACCTGCCCAACTTTCATATGTACTATATTGGCCATCTGTGCCTTTTGCTGAGTACATGTATTCAGCCATTTTAAGTACGCCTTCATTAGCAATTTCTGCCATTTCACTAATTGAAGATGTAGGTCCCGCTTGTATTAATTTTTGTGAATATTCATTATATATTTGTTCATAGTTATGTAATGTAGGCTTTGTGGTGGTTGTTGTTGGGTATTTATTGGTATTTGTTGAACTTGAAGGTGTATATGTGCTATTTGTTATTGTTTTTTTTGGTTTGCTATATGTTGGAAAGCTATTGCGTGTATTGTCTAAATCTGCTTTTACAATAAAAGATATAAGGCAGAGCATTATTCCAATTACGCCACATAGTTTTTTATAGTCTGGATGAAATATTGAAACAAGTGCACAAGCCAATCCAACAAAAGTAAGCAGTGTTGCTAAATTTACAAGTGAGGTATTAAAAGAGCTAGCCGACATCATTAAAAAAAGCCCTAACGCACTTGTGATAAGAGAAATTATTGATATGCTATTTTTTCTGGGTTCCATAAAATCACCCCTTCCATTTTCTATACTTAATAAAGTCCTTATATCATTCCAGTTGCATAGAAAGCCCAAAGAACACCAATTATTCCTAAAACTATTCCAATAACACCATAAGTCTTTTTCTCTTCTTGTCTTGATATTGCAATTATGCCTAAAATTACACTGGCTATACCGAATATGAAAGGTAATATAAAAAATGATACTATACCGCATACTAAGCTTGCAATAGAAGTAGAGTTATTATTATCCATATTTTCACCACCCTTCTTATTTGTGAATTGAATAAATAAATAATACTAAATATGTTGGCAAATGTCAACATATTTTTTTACTATTTTTGATAAAATTCTACATAAAGGGAATAAATATGTAAGGAGAGTATTTAAGGTGGATTTGTCACAAGCAATTAGAATAAGAATTACTAATTTAATAACGGAAAAAAATATAAATGTTTCAAAACTTAGTACGTTAGCAGGAATCTCACGTTCAACACTTTCCAAGTTTTTATCAGGAAAAAGAAAAATAATTAGGCTGGATATGATCGAATATATTTGTGAAGGATTAAATATTACTTTGAAGGAATTTTTTGATGACAAAGTATTTGATAATATTGAAATGAAAGATTAAAAGATAGTAAAAATTTAATTTTAAATACTATCTTTTATTTTTTAACAAAAAAATTTAACCACTCATATAATATAGTATAGCTCTTGTAAGAGCTATATGGAGATGATATATATGGAACCACAAGAATATAATTATTGTTGTGAACCAAAGAAAAGAGAAAAGAAAACTAACTGCTTAGGAATTGTTGCAATAATAATATTAGCTTTCTTTGCACTTGTAATTGGCGTAATAATTGGTGCAGCGCTTGCATCAACAATACTAGGAGCTTTAGCTGCTGTAATTGTTTTAGCAATAGTTCTTGCATTACTTTTAATTTTAACAATAATTCTAATAATTTGCAGAAAACAAAAAAATAATAAGCACTGCTAACAAAATTAAATCATTTCTAATAGAAATATTAGAAATGATTTTTTATGTAATTTAAGCATCATTTGTAGCAAATAAACATAATTAAGCTAAATTTTCAATAAAACCTATTGACAAAATTGAAAAAAAGAGATACAATATTAGCAGTCTCATCAATAGACTGCTAATAATTTTTGAAATAGGAGGAATGTATATGGATATTCAAAAATTTACTCAAAAATCAATAGAGGCAATACAAAAGGCTCAAAGTTTAGCAATAGAGCATGAAAATAGCCAAATAGATCAAGAACATTTACTATATGCGTTGCTTATAGTAGAAAATAGCTTAATTAAAGAATTACTAAAGAAAATGAATGTAAGTGATGAATTTGAAAATGCAATTAAAAGAGAAATAGATAATAAACCAAGTATGCACTCAAGTGCAAGACAGATGGACCAGGTGTATATATCAAGAGACACTGATGAGGCATTAACAGATGCACAAAATACAGCTGAAAAAATGCAAGATGAATATGTATCTGTTGAACACATTATGATAGGTTTAATTGATAAAGCAAATTTAAAATTAAAAGAATTATTTAGAACTTTTAATATAAACAAAAATAGCTTTTTAAAGGTTCTATCTGAAGTAAGGGGGAATACAAGAGTGACTACAGATAATCCAGAAGGAACATATGATGTTCTAAAAAAATATGGTACAGATTTAACTGAAATGGCAAGAAAACAAAAACTTGACCCAGTAATCGGTAGAGATGATGAAATAAGAAATGTAATAAGAATTCTATCAAGAAAAACTAAAAACAATCCATGTT
>USDL01000048.1 GCA_900553365.1 uncultured Clostridium sp. | reverse complement strand
CTTCAACATATTTAATACCTTTTCCTCTATAAACCTCTGGTGGTCTTTTTGTTCTTATAACTGCTGCCATTTCTCCTACAAGTTCTTTATCCATACCTTTTACTATTATTTGGTTTGGTGTTGGAACTTCGTATTTGATTCCTTCTGGTTCTACCATTTCTACTGGATGTGAATATCCAAGTGTTAGAACTAACTTGTTTCCTTGTTTTGCAGCTCTGTAACCTACACCATTTATTTCTAGTTCTCTAGTATATTCATTTACAACACCATTAATCATGTTGTTTATTAATGTTCTTGTTAAACCATGTAAACTTCTATTTTGAGGTTCATCATCTGGTCTTGTAACTGTGATAACATTGTTTTCTAATGTTATTTTCATATTTGGGTGTAATTCTTTTTCTAGAGTTCCTTTAGGTCCTTTTACAGTTATTTTATTTCCATCAACTTTTATTTCAACATTTTCTGGAACTGTAATTGGTTTATTTCCTATTCTTGACATAACTAAATATCTCCTTCCTTTTTTCTTAGTGGTCTATAATCTACCTCTAATTTTAAAATTACCATATATATGCTAATACTTCTCCACCAACACCTAATTCACGTGCTTTCTTGTCTGTCATTATTCCTTTTGATGTTGATATAAGTGCTATTCCTAAACCATTTAATACTCTAGGAAGTTCTTCTTTAGAAGCATATATTCTTAAACCTGGTTTGCTTATTCTTCTTAATCCAGATATAACTTTTTTACCTTTTTCTGTATATTTTAGGCTTACTCTAATAATTCCTTGATTATCATTGTTTATTTCCTCATAAGCCTTTATATAACCTTCATTAAATAATATTTCTGCAATGTCTTTCTTCATATTTGATGCTGGAATATCAACTGTTTTGAAATTTGCTTGACTTGCATTTCTAATTCTTGTTAACATATCTGCGATTGGATCTGTTGTAACCATTTTTTCTCCTCCTTCTTTATTTTTAATGTATTAATTCTACCAGCTTGATTTCTTTACACCTGGTATTTCACCTTTATGTGCTAATTCTCTAAAACATATACGGCAAATTCCATATTTTCTAATATATCCATGAGGTCTTCCGCATAATTTGCATCTATTATATTCTCTAGTTTGGTATTTTTGTTCTTTTTGTTGTTTAACAATCATAGATTTTTTAGCCATATTTTTTATTTTCCTCCTTTTTACTTGGTTTAAGCTCTAAAAGGCATTCCCAATAATTTTAATAGTTCTTTAGCTTCTTCGTCTGAATTAGCTGTAGTAACGAATATAATATCCATACCTCTTATTTTATCTATTTTTTCATATTCAATTTCTGGGAATATTACTTGTTCTTTTATTCCTAAAGAGTAATTTCCTTTTCCATCAAATGAATTGTTTGGTAATCCTCTAAAATCTCTTACTCTTGGTAAAGATACATTGAATAGTTTGTATGCAAAATCATACATTTTATCATTTCTTAATGTAACTTTGCATCCAACATTTGCACCTTCTCTTAATTTGAATGCTGCTATTGATTTTTTAGCTCTTGTTATAACTGGTTTTTGTCCTGTTATAGCTGTTAAATCAGCAACTGCGTTATCTAATGCTTTAGGATTTTCTTTTGTATCTCCTAAGCCTATATTTATAACTATCTTTTCAAGCTTTGGAACTTGCATAATTGATTTGTAACCAAATTTTTTCATTAATGCAGGTACAGCTTCATTTTGATATTGTTCTCTTAATACTTCCATTCTTAAATTTCCCTCCTTTTTTATTTGATAATTGTGCCACATCTTTTACAAATACGAACTTTTTCATCTTTTTCTATTTTATAACCTATTCTTGCAGGTTTATTGCACTTAGAACACATAACATTTACTTTGCTTGAATGTATTGCTACTTCTACTGGTACAATTCCACCTTCATCACCTTGTTTTCTAGGTTTGATGTGTTTTTTTCTAATATTTACACCTTTAACAACTATTTTTTCTTGTTTTGGCATTACTTTTAAAACTTCTCCAGTTTTTCCTTTATCATTTCCTGATAAAACTTGAACTGTATCACCTTTTCTTATTTTCATAAAGGTTTTCCCTCCTTCTTAATTTATATTGTTCTTCCATTTGTACTATAGAACTTCTGGAGCTAAAGATAAAATTTTCATGTAATCTTTATCTCTTAATTCTCTAGCTATAGGTCCAAATATACGTGTTCCTTTTGGAGTTCCATCATCACGTATTATAACTGCTGCGTTTTCGTCAAATCTTACATAAGATCCGTCTGCTCTTTTTATAGGTTTTTTTGTTCTTACTATAACTGCTTTAACAACGTCACCTTTCTTTACAACACCTGTTGGTATAGCACTTTTAACTGATGCTATTATAACATCTCCAACACCAGCAAATTTTCTATGTGAACCGCCTAAACATCTAATGCACATTAATTCTTTTGCACCTGTGTTATCTGCTACTTTTAATTTAGATTGTTGTTGAATCATTCTAGGTTTCCTCCTTTTATTTATACTCTTACTTGTTTACAATCTTGTAAACCTAATCAAAAATTCGTTTATTTTATTACTGCTTTTTCTACAACTTCAACTACTCTCCATCTTTTATCTTTTGATAGAGGTC
>USDL01000047.1 GCA_900553365.1 uncultured Clostridium sp. | reverse complement strand
TTGCAATAAAACTAAAAACAAAACAAAATGATGAAGTAATAATCTCAAGAGGAAATACAGAAACTAATTTTGGAGATGTATTTAAAAGTATAACTGAAAAATCAAGTAAATATAATGGAAGCACAACATTTAATGAAACAGATAAATTAAAAATACCAAACATAAAATTCAACCTAAAAGAAGAAATAACAGAGGTTGAAAACAAACTATTCACATTTTCAAATGGAAGAGAATACTGTATTGAAAAAGCATTGCAGACAATAGAATTTGAATTAGACGAAAAAGGTGGAAAAATCAAAAGCGAAGCAGGTATAAGTTTAAAAGAAGCGGCAATAAAGCCAACAGAAAAACCAAGAGATTTCCTAGTAGATGACACATTCACAATATTCCTAAAAGAAGAAGGAAGAGACTTACCATACTTCGCAGCACAAATTTCAGATATATCTCAAGTTCAAGAAGATGTAAAATAAAATTAAACAAGCCCCAGTTGCAACTGGGGCATTATTTTTATTCTACGCTCTTCAAACTCTCTATCATATCAATTTTCTTTAAAACAAAGTGAATAATAAAGTTTACTATGAAAGAGAAAGATATAGTAATTATGCTAGAGTAAACATAGCTTATTGGTTTTATGTTTCTCATAAATTTCAATACATCAATTTCAATACTTCCAATTATTGCAGATGTTAGGAATGTTCCAAATACTAAACCAAGTGCCACTCCTAAAATTGTAAAGATTATATTTTCTTTATTTATATAATTATCAACTTCCTTATCATAAAAACCTAAAACTTTAAGTGTTGCGATTTCTCTTTGACGTTCTGCTATGTTTATGTTTGCTAAGTTATATAACACTACAAAATCAAGCATTGCAGAGGCTACTATTAAAATTACTACTACATAATTCATTGTGTTTAGCATATCACTTACAGATTTCATTAGGCTACTAATTAATGAGACTGAAGCTACTCCGTCAAATCCTAAAATATCTTTTGAAATCTGGTCTTGAGCCTCATCACTAATATTTTTAGTATTGAAGTACACTATATCTGTTTTATATTCTTTCAAGTTTTTCTCATAAAAATCTTTTGACATATACACATAATGGCTAACGTGATTTTTAGCAATATTTTTTACTTTAAAGGTATAATAAACATCATCACCATCAATAAATGTAATATTATCACCAGCCTTGACACCAAGTATTTCAGCAGCTTTATCTGTTATTATAATTCCGTCATCATCAATTTTTAGAGTTTCATTTGTTTCATAATCTGTTAAATTATAAGCATTTTGATAATTTTCTAAAGAATCAGGAACAAATACTGTTGTATTTATTTTTGCAGTTCCATTGCTGATTTCTCCTGTTGTTGCACAAACTTTTACATAGTTTTCTATTTTTTCATTATTATTTAGATATTCTTCCAATTTTTCTAATCCATCTGTATTTGATAGGGTAATTGCAACATCATATTTGAAAATTCCATCAAATTGAGCTGAAGGTATATCATCTACAGAATCTCGTATTCCAAAACCAGTAAGCATAAGTCCTGTACAACCTGCAATTCCTATAATTGTCATCAATGCTCTTTTTTTGTATCTAAAAATATTTCTTGCAGTAACTTTATGAGAAAAGTTAAATCTTTTCCATATAAAAGGTATTCTTTCAAGTAAAATTTTTTTACCGTTTCTTTGGTGGCTTTGGTCTCATTAAAACTGATGGCATCTGTTTAAGTTCTTTTACTGCAACTAAAACTGTTGCTCCACCAATGCAAATAAATGAGATAACTATTCCAAGCAGTCCTATATCAAACCTAAAGCTACAGTAGAATTTTGGAATGTTGTAAATCATTGCATACAAAGCCCATACTATGTTTGGAAGTAGATACAAACCAACTACCATTCCTAAAGTTCCACCAATTATGCAAGCAAGTAAAGAGTAAATAATGTATTTTGAAATGATTTGAACATTTGTATATCCAAGGGCTTTAAGCGTTCCAATTTCTATTCTTTCTTCTTCAATCATTCTTGTCATAGATGTTAAGCTTATTAAAACTGCAACAATGTAGAAGATTACTGGGAACATTTTCGAGATGTTAGACATTGTTTTTATTGCGTCAAAAATGTTGTTATATCCAGAGTTATCAAGCCTATCTTGAATGTACCATTTACATTTTTCAATTTTAGAAATTTCATTTTTTGCGTCATCAATTTTTACTTGAGCTTCATTTAATTTATCTTGAGCTTCTTGCTTTTTATCCTCAAATTCAGCTTTACTGCTAGATAATTTAGACTTTGCCTTTCTAATTTCAGCTTTACTATTTGCAATTTCAGTTTTTGCTTGTTCAAATTTAGCTTCAGCCTCTTTTTGAGAAGCTTCTAATGCCTGTTTTTGCTTTAAAAGTTCAGCTTTTTGAGCTTCTTTTACAGAATCTTCTAAAGGAGCTACTTCAAGCTGTTTTTCTGCATTTTCAAGTTGTGCTTTAGCACTTGCAAATTGTGCATTTGCTTGCTCTATTTGTGCATTTAATTCATTTTCCCCATTTTGAATTTTTCTCTCAGATGATGTAATTTGATTTTCAGCATTTTTAATTTGGTTTTCTGCATCTTGTAATTCAGCTTCA
>USDL01000046.1 GCA_900553365.1 uncultured Clostridium sp. | reverse complement strand
TATTATTATAATAAACATTGCTAATAGTTTTCTTAACTTCATTTTATCACCCTTTCCGTTTCATATTATATTATATATTTATGTTAAAAACAATATATTTGCATTAGATAATAAAAAGAGGCATTGCCCCTTTTTATTTTTACCTGTTTGCTATTGTTTCTGCATTTTCTTCTTGAATGTTCTCTTCTTCCACGCATACATCATTCATTTTTGCTTGTTGTTCTGCTGCTTCTGAAAAAGCTTGTTCTTCTGGGTTTTCATGTTCTAGTATTGGCTTTACATCTTTTTTATCATGCGTATAAGCTCCTGATAAATATAGTGATAGTTTTGCACATCCTGGTCCAACTAGCTCATATAGCACACTTGATGCAAGTATAATTGTTTGCAGAGCATTTCCTTCGTTTCCTCCTAGTGCTCTTGCCCCCATTGCTGCTAATCCAATAGCAACACCTGCTTGTGGGATTAGTGCTAGCCCAAGATAATTGCGTACTTTTTTGTCTTTTTTAGTTACTAAGCACCCTAAATATGAGCCCATATATTTTCCTATAATGCGGAAGAAGAAGTAGAAAACTCCTACAACTAGTAATGAAACGCTATCAACAACAACTGATGTATTTACTAGTGCATTTAAATCAAAATTTAAACCTGACCTTACGAAAAACAAAAGTAATATTGGTGGGCTAAAATAGTTAAGTTGTTGAAATAGTTTCTTATCATCTGTGATATTTATATATACCATTCCCATAGACATACAGCCTAGTAATGGTGATACATTTAGGAGTGCACATATTCCGCAAAATGAGAAAAGTAATGCTATTGATACAATTAAACGATTGTCTGTAGAACGCTTATGTAATAATAACTTTAAGAAAAATCCAAATAATCCTCCTAAAGCAAAAACTCCTAAATTAATTATTATTGGTTGTAAAACACTCCAGGTATTAAAGCTTCCAGTTGCTGATGCAAGTGCTATTGATATAGCAACACTGTATTCAACTAACCCTACTACATCATCTAAAGCTATTACCTGTAAAAGAGTTTCAACAAAATCTCCTTTTGATTTTGTTTGCTTAATTGTCATAATTGTTGATGCTGGTGCAGTTGCACTTGCTAATGCTGCTAATACTATTGCAAATTCAAAATCTAAATGAAGAACAAAATATGTTACAAGAAATACTATTATAGATGCCATTACAGCTTCTAGCAAAGTAATAATAACTGTTTTCATTCCATTCTTTTTTAAGGTTGAAAATTTGAAAAATTCACCTATACTAAAAGCAATAAAAGCTAAGGCTATATCAGCAATAAAATCCATTTTTTCTATAATATTACTTGGTATAAAATTAAAGCAAAATGGTCCTAAGATAATTCCAGCTATAATATATGCTGTAACATCTGGCAAACGTAATTTTTTTGTAATACGAGTCATAGCAAATCCACCAATTAACATTAAAGCAACTGACATAATAATAACAGCAACTTGTGATGAAACATTAAAATGGTTGCTAAATATTGTTAATAAAGATTCGCTTTCATTTCCTGGCATATTAACCCCTTTCTTTCATTAATACTTATTAACATTCTATTCTTTTGTTTTTTGTTCTTGCCATAATTTAATAAATTCTTACATATATAAACATAAAGAGGCCGTAAGCCTCTTTTTTTACTTGTTTGTTGCTTCTTCTAGTCTTAATAATTCTTCCCATCTTTTGTCTACTTCTTTTTGGAATTCTTCTATCATCCATTCATTTCCTGGTTTAAACATGTGTTTAAATCTTTTCTGTGGTTTTAAGAATTCTTCAACTGGTAATTTATTTGCTGGCTTATAATTTATCTTATATTTACCATCTATTACTTCATATAATGGCCAATAACAGGTTTCAACTGCTAATTTGTTTAGCTTCATTAAGTCTTCTGTTGGATAGCCCCAACCTCTTGGGCATGGTGTTAAAACATTTAGGAAGCATGGTCCTTCTGTATATATTGCCTTTTCTGATTTTTCATATAAGTCTTTAAAATTGTTTACTGCTATTGTTTGTGCTACATATGGTAAATGGTGTGATGCCATTATTTCTGTTAAATCTTTTCTTGATTGCATTTTTCCTGGAATAACTTTTCCTGCTGGTGATGTTGTTGTATCTGCGAATTTTGGTGTTGCAGATGAACGTTGAATTCCTGTATTCATGTATGCACCATTATCATAGCATACATATACCATGTCGTGTCCTCTTTCCATTGCTCCTGATAAGCTTTGAAGCCCTATATCATAAGTTCCTCCATCTCCTCCAAAAGCTATGAATTTTGTGTTTTTTTCTGGTAATTTACCTTGTTTTTTTAATGATTTATATGCAGCTTCTGCTCCTGATAGGGTTGCTCCTGCACATTCAAATGCAGTATGTATAAATGAATCTGTCCAAGCTGAATATGGATAAATAAATGTTGAAACTTCCATGCAACCTGTTGCATTGCATATTACTGCATGGTCTTCATTTTTTAGAGCTCTTAAAACCATTCTTCCAACAACTGGAGCTCCACAACCCGCACACATTCTATGACCTGCCGTAAATCTTGATTTTTTATCTGCTACAACTTCTTTTAAATTATATGCCATTAGTCTTCCCTCCTTAATCCTAAATATCTATATGGATTCTCTACTTTGCCCTCTTTAGCTACTTTTTGTAAATCTATGTATACTTTTTCTATATCATTTGATTTTGTGTCTCTTCCACCTATTCCATAGATATAGCTTAGTGTTGGAACATGAACATCATTTGTATACATTCCTGATGTTACCTCAGTAAATAAAGGTCCACCAACTGCATTTAGTCCATCTGCTTTATCTAAAACAGCTACTGCTTTTGCTTTTGATAGGCTTTTTGCTATTTCTTCTGCTGGGAATGGTCTAAATACTCTTATTTTTAGAACTCCTGCCTTTATTCCTTTTTCTCTTAATTTATCTGCTGTAAACTTTGCTGTTCCTGCTGTTGAATTCATACATACTATAACATATTCTGCATCTT
>USDL01000045.1 GCA_900553365.1 uncultured Clostridium sp. | reverse complement strand
TAAACTAGCAACATTTCCAAGCTTTACAGCTGAAGAGTTAATAAAACGGAAACTTTGCAACTAAATTTGATAACTATGCAATGGATAATTTTTACCAAAGAGAAACATTTAGAAAACTAAAAACATCAGTAGAGTTAGATGTTTTCAAGAAACAAGATGTAAATAAAATATATAAATATAATGATTTTCTAGTAGAACAAATCTATCCACTAGACGAAAAATCAGCTACTAATTTGACTAACAAAATAAACTATATAAAAGACAGTTATTTAAACGAAACAAACAAAATATATTACTCAATAATACCAGATAAAAACTATTACACAGATAATAGCCATCTAAAGCTAGATTACGATAAAATGCAGCAAATAATGGAAAACAATTTAAACGGTTTGCAATATATAGACATATTCCAAGACTTGAGCCTAGATAGCTATTACTATACCGATTCACACTGGAAACAAGAAAAACTGCAGAATGTAGCAAAAACAATAGCCGAGAATATGAATTTTTCTATAACACAAAACTACAATGAGCAAAAAGTAGCAACATTCAAAGGAGTATATGCAGGTCAGCTACCAATAAACACAAAGGAAGACGAAATAAAAATACTAGTAAACAATGTAATTGCTGATGCTAATGCTTACAACTACGAAACAAAAGAACAAGGAGGAATATATAACTTCAAAAAACTAACTGGATATGATAAATACGACATATACCTATCAGGAGCAACTCCACTAATAGAAATAAGTAACGCAAACAACAAAACAAACAAAACATTAGTAATTTTTAGAGACTCTTATGCTTCAAGCCTAGCACCATTACTAACAGAAGGGTACTCAAAAATAACATTAGTAGATACAAGATACATTTCACCTAAAATATTAAATGAATATGTAGACTTCGAAAACGCAGACATCTTATTTCTATACAGCACACTAGTAATAAATAACAGCATGGCATTGAAATAAAGAAAAACTAAACACAATTTTTAATTTTTATACAGAACTTATTGCAAATGTGTAAAAATTATGATATTTTCTATATGTAAATGTTAAATAAAAATAGGTGATTAATATATGGAACAAATAACTACAGACTTTCTAAAAAACACTTTAGAAACTCAATATGCAAAAACACAAGTAAACAGTATTTTGGAGGGCCTAACTAAAAGTAGAAAAACAACAATTCGAGTAAATACTATAAAAACAAGCATGACTGAAATAAAAGAAATATTTGAAAAAGAAGAGATTTCATTTAAAGAAGTTCCATGGAATGACTTTGCTCTAATAATTGAAAATGCAGATGAAAGTAGAATACGCAAACTCCAAATATATAATAATGGAGAAATATATATGCAAAGCTTATCTTCTATGATTCCACCAATAGTACTTAATCCACAAGCAAACGAAAGCATCTTAGACATGGCAGCAGCACCAGGTGGAAAAACAACTGAAATGGCCTGTTTATCAAACAATCAAGCAATGATTACTGCATGCGAAAAAAATAAAATAAGATGTGATAAGCTTAAATATAATTTAGAAAAACAAGGAGCTAACAGAGTAACAATAATGCAGGAAGATGCAAGAAAATTAAGCGATTTCTTTAAGTTTGACAAAATCTTGCTAGATGCACCTTGCAGTGGTAGTGGAACAATAAACATAACTGATAGCAATTTAGAAAAATACTTTTCAAAAGAATTATATATCAGAGCTATTAAAACTCAAAAAGAATTATTAGAAAAAGCAGCAAAAATAGTAAAAATAGGTGGAGAAATAGTTTATTCAACATGTTCAATATTAAAAGATGAAAACGAAAAAATCGTGCAAAACATATTAAATAAGAACAATTTCGAAATAGTACCAATAAATATGAATATAACAGAAATACCCATATTGCCTACAACAATAGAAGGCACACTTTGTGTATGCCCAACTAAAATTTATGAGGGATTTTATGTTGCAAAAATAAAGAAAATAAAATGAAAGGAAAGAATATAGATGAAGTTCGTAGTACAAAGAGTTAGCAATGCTAACGTGGAAGTAAACAGCAAAATTGTGGGAGAGATAGAAAAAGGATTCTTAGTATTAGTAGGAATAAAAATAGACGATACAAAAGAAATTGCTGACTTTATGGTCAGCAAATTAGCAAAGCTTAGAATATTTGAAGATGAAGCAGGAAAAATGAATTTATCAATAAAAGATGTTAAAGGAAAACTACTACTAGTTTCTCAATTTACACTATATGCCAACTGCAAAGGTGGAAACAGACCAGATTTCGTAAATGCAGCAAAGCCAGAATATGCAAAGGAATTATATGAATATGTAGTACAAAAGTGCAAACAAGAAGGCATAGAAGTGCAAACTGGAATATTTAGAGAAGAAATGAAAGTAAGGCTACTAAATGATGGACCAGTAACAATAATTATGGATAGCAGTGAAATAATGAATAAGTAAAGATTGCTTATATAAAACATACAATATAAACTAAAAAAAGAGAAAACGCTATTTATAATGTACCCAATTGAGAGGACACAGGAAAAAAGAGTGTCTTCCCATTGGGTATATTTTTGTGTATAATAAATACAAAGAAAGTAGATTTTTGTATGAGTAATATTCTTTTTACAGATAGTGAAGTAAAGAAATTAAGAAAAAATAAATATGTTAAAAATGTATCAAATAAATCAATAACATATACGGATGAATTTAAAAAAAAGTTGTATTTGAAACAGAAAATTATAAAAAATTTCCAAGACAAGTATTTGAAGAATGTAATTTAGTTACTCAAAAATATGGACTGGTTTTAAGTAATAATCAAATAATGAACTTGCTAGAAAAACGAAAGGAAGCACTAAAAAACACAAGGTATATTTTACGAATATAAAAATGAAGCAACAGATTTAGTTATAGGCAATAAAACAATTTTTGGAGGAATACAATATAATTTTTAGTTGATAATCGCCTGCTTTTGTGATATAAATAGAGTGAAATAGGAGAAAAATACATGGAAAAAAATAGATGCAAATGGTGCAACATGCACAATTCATTATACATAAAGTACCACGATGAAGAATGGTGCCAAACCCAATTTGATGATAAATATTTGCTAGAAATGCTAATACTAGAGTCCTTTCAAGCAGGGCTTTCTTGGGAATGTGTATTAAACAAAAG
>USDL01000044.1 GCA_900553365.1 uncultured Clostridium sp. | reverse complement strand
TGTGCCATCACGGACCGATGAAGGCGCAACGCCTTCTCAATCCGTTCCTTCATATCCTCTTGGTAATCAAAAAGCTTAATATTCTTCATATAAAAGCATATAATGAATATAGCGTCCCTGCTATATTCCAAGCAGTGAAACCTATCAGTATGTTAAAAAGTAAGATGGTTTCTTTTTTTAAATTCAAAAAAAGAAAAGTCAAAAAGACGGGCAGAGCTTCATCAAAAGCCCTGCCAATCTTAAAGTATATAATTAAAAATCTAAATTCTTATCCTTTTGTGTTTTCCAGATATTAGGCAATTGAAGTCAATTTCTTCAAATCATAGTACATCAAACGAGTGTGCAAAGTCTTTGCTACGTCATAGCCAAGATTTTCCGCTTCTTGCTGTTCCGTAGAAAACAAAAACAGGAACTCATTCTTTTGGTAAAAGCCAAGAGGTGCTTCATTATTGTAAGCATCAACAATCAAAAACCCGCTTTTTCCAAAATGGCACGAGCTTCAGCAACTTTTGCAGAGAAGTCCACACGATTATTATTATTATTCATAACTTCTTCTGCTCTCTTCACAAAGCGAGCTGCTTCTTCACCTCGTAGAGTCGGTATCACTTTAATATCTATTGCCATAATCTTCTCCTTTTAAACATTTAATTCTGCCGCCAAAGTTACGCTTTTTTCTCGAAACCACCAAGAGAATCACAAGAAATCTGCATGTTATCAGCAAATAACCACGAAATCAACATAATCCTCAAAACATGGGACTTTGCAAATTATCATCAAGCATGTCCTCTTTGCATTCACATTCAAAAATTTCTAATCATTTTTATACTTTTTGAAATAAGCCCAAGTTTCTTTTGGCAACCATCCTTGAACATTATCCGCATTCATTTCTGCCAAGACAAAACGCTTCCTTTGAAATTTTTCCATAAGATATTTAGCTATCTCATTAGCCGTATTATCAGATACCAGATAATACGCATTAGGAAGATCATAACGCCAATGTGTAATTAAATCACATTCAGATAACACATTTGTTATATCATCTCGTTCTCCCCAAGCGCTAGAATATATCAATATATATATCATAGTAAAAATCAATTTTCAATTTTAAATATTGAGTTTCTGCAAGAAATCAGTTCGTTGAGTAACTTTTCCTTCAAAGAATCAGGAGCGCCTTTAATTCTATCAATAACATCTTGATAAATATCCTTAGTTTGCGAATCCATCTTAATCCTATTAAACTCAGGATAATCTATAGCAATAAGTTTCAAAGAGTAGAAAACTGTATTCATAAAATCCAAGTCTACATTATTGTAAGTTTGAATCACTAACAAAGCCTGTCTAAAAACATCAGAAATTGACAATTCTGTAGCCAATGATGTATCTTCATTTTGTCCCTCATCATTAGATACTGTTTTTTCAAATTCCTTAATATATTTTTCAGCACCAATTAGCTTCAATTTCTGAATGAACAATTTCTGTATATTTTTGTTCAATTTAGACAGAGATTGTATATAGTCGTATTTACACATAATTATTATTCCTCATTTTTAGAAGACGAATCACTATCTGACTGGAACTGGCTAGCCTCTTTCAATGCCTTTAATAAGCTATCAATCATTGTTTGATTATTCTTTTGGGCATTAGCCATTTCATCCACGTACTTTTGGTACATTGCTGTAAATTCATCTTTTTTGTTAGCCATAAATTTGTTGGAGCTTTTTTCTACTTTACGTAAAGTCTCCTCGGCTTGAGATTGCAAAGATTGAGATTCAGCATCAGCTTTTGTACTAATCTTATTGATAGCCTCATCTAGTTTTTTATTTAATTCAGATATTCTTGATTCTGCCTTATTGGCATTATCATTGACCTTCTCTAAATCAGCCTTACCTTGCTTCAACATCTCGTCAGTCTTAAACATGGAATAGATAGAAAATACAAGAAACACTATCATTAAAATTCCTGCCCACAATGATAGAATAACATATCCTAGCGATATTCTATCTTCTTCCATCTGCAGCAACCCACTGATTTTACTTTCATGACTCTGTATTAGCGCCACTATCTTTTGTTGCTTTATATCAGACGAATCCTTCTGCATTGCAGCTAACTGCCGACTTACTTCTTTACAATCTAGTCTACTATTAGTAACGATGGCCTCCCTACTTTTATTGTATTCACATCCAATTATTACAAAAGTAACCAATACTAAAGCGAACGCAATAAAGATAGTCCAAATAAAAGTTTTCCTATAGAAATGAACCTTATATTTATTCAAATAAAAGGAGCAATCTTTCTCTATGCATTGTTTATTATCATTCATATATCATTATTCAAATAAGATTTAACTTAGTTTTTCATCAAACAAATCCAGTTGGCGAGCATCAGCCTCTTGTTTCCTATAACGCTTCGTAAAACGTTGAAAGTGCTCGTTATCATTAACCTCATCTACTTTTATTACGGCATATGTTGGTTCACCTATGATTTCCTGAAAATTATCATTAAGAACTTTTGTCTTTTCAACTAAATCACACTTTAATGTTGTTGTTGAACCGAACTTGAAATCATTATGATACACTTGCTGAAGAAAAGATTTATCCTCAACAGCAAATTCTATAACCTTACCATTAAATATTCCTTTCCACTTCTTCCCATGCCCAGAGATTAATACAGGAGAACACACACCCAATGTAGTGCCCATATATACCTGTTTTGCTTCTCTTTCCTCTACTATATGAGTTTTAAAATCAACCGATTCGATAGAAGCATTAGCAAACTGAACATCTTCATGCTTTCCTTTAACAGCTACACTTTTTACTTCGTTCTGCTCAGCTAGCCTATTGTAATAAGAACTAATGAGCTTTTTTAAAATAGGGTCTTTTCCTATAAGTGCCAAAGCTTCTTCTTTTGTTAAATCAGCTTTTTTAATCTTATCTAGTATCTCCAGCCTTTTATTCACATCCTCAAGTTTAGACCTTTTCTTGGTAAAGAAATAGGTTAAAAAAGCTGTTAAAAGCGCAATAAATGCTTTACTTTCAGAAAGGTTTTCAAGTGTTAGAATTATTGTTTCTATCAAACTTCCTTCAGCACGCTTTTCTATACCAACTTCAATTTTAGCTTCTCCAACATATTTTTGAAGTTCCTCTATAGCCTTTAGTAACTGTAATTCACAAAAGTTAAAGGATCTAGCATCCATGACATGAATACTATCATCATAAAACTCATAATGGAATTCTAATGAAAATTGAATGTTTTTCTCCATATTATTTTCCATAAATTAAAGTTGAAAGATTTTATGTATAACACCTAGCGTGGTTAAACATCAGATGAAAGATACACCTTGATATTATTCCCCCAGATATCCCCAGGCGGTCCCATCCCGCAAAATATGGCGAAGACCTTTGATGGTCCGCCAACCTTAG
>USDL01000043.1 GCA_900553365.1 uncultured Clostridium sp. | reverse complement strand
TGATAAATGATATATTAATTGAAAATGGTTTTAATGTATTAAATAACAGATTAGGATCAAACCTAAATTCTGGAATAGCATGCAGTTTGCTTACAAAAGCATCTCTTAAAAACAAAATAACAGAAGAAATAGCCGTTTTTGAAGTAGATGAAAGAAGTTCAAAACTAATATATAAATACATAAAACCAGACTATTTGGTTTGCACAAATTTATTTAGAGATTCAATAAAAAGAAATGCAAATACAGATTATATAGTAGATATTATAAATAGCAGTCTTCCAAAAGAAACAACTTTAGTTTTAAATGCAGATGACTTAGTATCTTGTAGTCTTGGAAAAAACAACAAGAAAATATACTATGGAATAGACAAGCTAGATACTGATGTAGAAGAAACAACAAACATAATAAAAGATATAAAAACCTGCCCAATATGCGATACAAAGCTAAAATACGAGTATGCAAGATACCATCACATAGGAAAAGCATACTGCCCAAATTGTAGCTTTAAATCACCAGAAAGTAATTTTCTAGTAAAAAATATAGATAAAGAAAGAAAAGAAATTATAATAAAAGAAACGAAGAAAAGCTATAAATACAACATGATAGCAGACAGTTTATTCAACATTTACAACGAACTTGCAGCTATAACAATTTTAAGAACAATAGGAGTATCTGCTACAAAAATTAATAATGCAATAAAGAAAACTAAAATTGTTGAAACAAGAATTAGTGAAGAAGAAATAAACGGAAAAAGGGTAATAACACACCTTTCAAAAGGACAAAATCCAGTAGCTGCATCACGTGTATTTGATTATGTACAAAGTGAGCCAGGAAATAAGGCAGTAATCTTAATAATAGATGACTGCGATGATGCCAAAAATTCCTCAGAAAACCTTACATGGCTATATGATGCGGATTTTGAACTTTTGAACAAAGATGATATTAAGCAAATAATAATAGGAGGAGTAAGAGCAAACGATTATTATTTACGCCTATTATATGCAGGAGTACCAGAAGAAAAATTAATAAAAGTAGTAAATGAGTTAGAAACAACTAAATTTATAGAAAAAGAAATAGATACAATATTTATTCTGCATGATATTTACAAATATGATGTAGCTCTCAAATTAAAAGAAAACATAAAAGGAGGGCTATTTGATGAAAATTGAAATATTATACCCTGAAATGTGCAACATATATGGAGATTATGGAAATATCATGTTCCTAAAAAAATGCTTGCCAGAAGCGGAATTTATAGAAACAAGCTTACATACAGAACCAGCATTTGCAAGCAAAGATGTTGATTTAATATATATGGGAGCAATGACAGAAAAAGCACAAGAAAAAATAATAATAGCATTACAACCATATAAAGATAAATTAGATGAATATATACAGACAGAAAAAGCAATACTATTTACAGGAAATAGTTTAGAAATTCTTGGTAAGTATATAGAAAATGATGATGGAACAAAAATAGAAGGACTAGGCTTAATAGATATATATTCAAAAAGAGAAATGTTTAACCGTTATAATTCATTATTCTTAGGAGAATTTGAAGGAATAAAAATAGTAGGATTTAAAGACCAATTTGCACATTCTTATGGAAACAATGAAACAACATATTTTGCAAAATCAATACGTGGAGCAGGTCTAAACAGACAAAGCAAACTTGAAGGAATAAGAATAAATAATTTTATTGGAACATCAATACTAGGTCCAATTTTAGTGTTAAACCCAGAATTTGCTACATATTTTGTTCACAATATATTAGGACAAGCAAATGCAAAAATTCCATTTGAAAAAGCAGCGTATGAAAGCTATGAAGCAAGACTAAAAGAGTATGAAGACACAAAAAGAACAGGTTAAAATATAATCTTTAATGTTATTGGGTAGAAATTAAGGAGGAATACTAATTAATGGGAAACATAAAGTATATATTAAGTCGTTTATCAAAAATGGACTACAAGGCAATGCTAAATAAAGTAAATGAAGTACACAAAAAAACCGGAAAATCACGTTTAGCAATATTCTTAGATATGTCAGAATGTGCAAAAAAATATGGAGCTCGGTTATATGGATTACGATTTATTTGAAATGTATAACCTAACAGATGAGCAAAGAGATACGTATATAACAAGAGGTAGAAATAATAGCTTAATTGCAAAATACAACAATAAAGCGTATTTCCACATATTTGAGAACAAAAACGAATTTAATAGAAAATTTGAAAAGTATTTAAAAAGAGATTGGATAGATGTAACAACAGCTCCAAAAGAGGATGTTATAAAATTTATAGAAAAGCATAACACTTTTATGGCAAAACCAATAGACGGTGGTTGTGGTAAAGGAATAGAAAAAATCGAAACAAAAAATTACAATTCATCTGATGAATTGTATGATTATCTTACAGATAATCATAACTTTGAACTAGAAGAGGTTATAAAGCAAAATGAAAAAGTAAGTAACATTTACCCAGGAGCTATAAATACAGCAAGAATTGTTACTATACTAAAGGACAATAAACCAAACGTTATTTGTGCATATTTTAGAATAGGAAATGGATCATTTGTGGACAACTTCAATAGTGGAGGAATGGTAGCACCAATCGATGTAAAAACAGGCATAGTATCTGATAGAGCAATAGATAAAAAGAAAAATCTATATGAAGTACATCCAGCAACAGGAAATATTATAAAAGGCTTTAAATTTCCAGATTGGGAAGAAGCTTTAAAAATGTGTAAAGAAGCGGCAAAAGTTGTACCAGAAATGGCATATATTGGCTGGGATGTAGCTTTTTCAGACAAAGGACCAGTATTTGTAGAAGCAAATGAATTTCCAGGACATGACATCTATCAATTACCAGAGCATACACCAAACAAAATAGGAATGATGCCAAAATTTAATAGTATATAATAAAAAAAGTGCTTACTTATTTAGTAAGCATTTTTAACATTTTAGGATACAATTTAACAGCATTTTTCTTCCAGTTTTCTACAACAGCCTTAGCTTGCTCCCTAGAACCAGCAAAGGTTTTAACTTCAAAAGTAACCTTACCATTTTCGGTAATTTTACAAACTACAGTATAAGAACTTTCGCTTTCAGGAATAAAGTCAGCAGTAATAGAGTATTCATCTTCAATAGAACGTAAATCCTCTTTAAAGTGATTATCAATTTGAAACCTTGTAAAACCAGGAATTAAATCCTGAACTAAGTTAATTGCTTGTCTACCATCACTTGTTATCTCATAAATTGTCTCATTTTTATCGGATAAACCTTTTAAAATATATTTATTATCAATTAAATCTAATAAAAATTGTTGAAAATAGAAATAATTCATATCTTCAAAAATCAATACTAGCTTGTAAAATGCAGTGTTTTCAATACCTTTATTAATTTTGTTAAGCAAATATAAAATTAAAGCCTTATTTTCAGCTAAAGTTTCATTATCAGAAGCTAATTTCATATAATCAAATCCTTTCAAAACATAAATATTATACCACAAATATGGTGGAAAGCCAAGAGATTGAAGAAAAATGAGAAAAATTATCTAGTCCCAAAACCCGATATGCCAATGGATGATGTTTTTGGATAATCCAAACCAAAAGGAGGTAGCAAGTA
>USDL01000042.1 GCA_900553365.1 uncultured Clostridium sp. | reverse complement strand
CAATCATCACAAACTTAACTTCTCCGCTATTTCCTTCACTTATCATTCCAAAGTTATTATATTCATTACTCAATTCATTTAGTTTTTCAACTCTTTTTGAAATATTCTTTACATCTCCATTTATTAAGTTACATACTTTTTGTATTCCTTCTGTATCGAATTTTGTTGCTCCTTCTGCTAAGCTTTGTGTTCCGGTTTTTAGGGTTTGTAGTGAGCTTGTAAGTTCCACTTGCTTTAATTCGATTTTATATAAAGACCCTCTTCCTATTGATGAGTTTAAACCTTATTTGTCCGAGAAGATTTGAAATATATCAAAGCCAGGCTAAAAAGCCTGACTTTTTATTTTATTTTTGCTAAGATGTCTGCAAATTTAGAATAATTTGTTGTTACTCCATCATCTAAATCTATTTCAATTTTTTGGTTTGCTATATGTGCTATTTTTTCATCATATTCCTTTGTTTCTTGAAGTTTCGAATTTAGGTCTGTCTGTTTTTTTTGCATTGTTTTTTTGTCATTCATTGATAAATCTGCTGTTAATTTCAAGTTAATATCTGCTAGTAAATTTTCATAAATTGTTTGTACTCTATGCAAATAATCAAGTCTTACTTTTGCTACAGTGTTTTCATCAAAACTATGCATATATACTAGGCATTTAAAACCATTCTTTTTTCCACTATCAAATAACCAATAAATTGGCTTTTTTTGATACATTTTTACATGCTCATTGTAAAAGTCATTGCAAAAATATCTTCTAATTGTATCTTCACTTGTTTCTGTTCCTCTTTTTCCTAATGTGTCTGCAATATATTCTAAGTTTTCGTTTAAAGTTTCCTTGCCATAAACTGCCTCAATAAATTCTTTAAATTTATCGACTATATCATTATTTAGATAGTTGCCATCTGTTATTGGAATTATATTGTCTCTAACTGGTTTAAATGTTTTGTAATTATTCTTATCTAACTTTTCACCTGCACAAACAACGCCTGTTTTATCTAATGAATATCTGCCAAACATACAACCTACTGCATAGCTTATTAAGGATTTTATTTCTCTTTCTCTATTAGCCTTTCTTACTGATATTCTTCTATCCTCAACTTCTGGGGTTAATTCATTTTGTAGTCCATATATTTCTATAAATGTTTTGTTTAGTTCTTCTTCCTTTTCTTTTAGTTTATTAAATCTGTAGTTACATGTTTTTTCCCACTCTTTATATGCAGCTTCAACCGTGTTTTCTCTTATTAGTGGATGTATTTCAAAATCCCAACTTGTTTCAAAAGAATCCCAGTCTCTTTCTGCTTGGAAAACACATTCTTCTACTATTTTTTCGATTTTTTCTTTTTTACTTTTATCATATATCACTGGAATATCGCATATATTTCCTACTTGAACATTCATTGTTGGGTTTAAAATTTGCAGAAAAACATTCATTAATTTTGAACACATTAAACCTAATATGTATTTTAAATATTTTTCATCTAAAAATAATGAACATCCTGCAACATCAAATATGTATCCCTCTTCAAAATATCTTACTCCTACATCAATAGAAATAAAAGTCCATGTTATTCCTCTTTTAAAATAGTATTGAGTGTTTGCTATTCCTATTGATGATTCTCGTGTACTGTTTAGATATTTATTATATTCCTTAATTTCTTTTCCGTCATTTTCCCAATTTACAACATATTCATTATTTCCATACCATTTTCTATAAAGTCCACCTTTGTTGTATGGATACCATTTTTTATTATTTGTTTTTGTATCATTTAAAGTTTTTGTATGAAATGCAATTTTTTTATATGGTACTTCTGTCCATAAACGTACAAATCTTTTATTATCGCTTGTTTGCAAACCAGTACATGGTTTCCCAAATTCGATTAATTTTGGATTGTTTGCAAATATATTTAACATATTTTCACTTATCCAAAAAGCGATTGGTAGTCCTTTAATTTTTTTAAAGTTATCTACTGTTGTTAAACTATTTTTATTTTCTTTTATTGGAAACTCTATTGGTTTTTCATCTTTAATATTTGAATATTTTATTTCATTATATGAACCAATTTTATTTTCACATTTTTTTGAAAATACTGTTGCAACTGTTCCAAATGCTATTCCCATTACCATATTATCCATATATAGTAAGGTTTTGATTACTGTTTCATTTAATAGTTTTTTTCTAAATTTTTGGAAAGAAGCTAAAAACATCCATGATTGCATTGTAACCATTGCACTAAATCCATCTTCTTTTATTATATCAATTCCACGCATAATAAAACATGCAAATAAGTCTTTTCTGCCTTCCTTATAATTTGCTGCTGTATATTCTTTTAATTTGCTTGGCATTAAGGAATCGTTTACGTAAGGTGGGTTTGTTACAACAATGTTAAATTTTTTTGAAAGAATTTTTGCTATTTTAATTATTTGTTTTAATTCTTCCTTTATTTCCATTTCATATATTGTATCGCTTTGTTCAACTGCACTTTCAAGTAAACTGTAATTTTTATCTTCTATTTTTAAAAGTGAACCTATTGTTTTTGCATCTTTAAACTTTTCTACTAAATACAAAGCTTCTTTTCTAGTATCATAATCGCTAAAAATTTCAGTTACTTCTTCCTCTATGTTTCCTATTTCTTGTATACTCATTACATTTAGATTTTTTACAACATCTTTATTAAATATGTTTTTGTCATAAGACCTTGCTTTTAATAATACTGATAAAATTGATAATTGACCTGCTCTATCATCAATATCTAATCCATATATGTTATTTTTTAGTATTAATTCTGGGATGTCTTTTTTATTGTATCCTGCTTCTACATATATTTGATATAGAACTTCAAATGTATATACTAATATGTGTCCGCTTCCACAGCAAGGGTCTATAATTGAAATATCAGTTGGGTTTATTTCATTATTCTTTTTTTCTAAATTATTTTTAATTAAGTATTTCCAATTTTTAATTAATTGACTTTTTTTATTGTGCTCTACCCAATATCTTCCTAATGAATTTTCTACCATATATTTTACTATCCAGTCTGGAGTAAATAGTTGTGTTACATAAGGTATTTCATCTTTTTTATATTTTTTATTTGCTGACATTACCCTATCTTTTTCTGTTTGGTTATAGTATTGATATAGCCATCCTATTATTTCAACTTCACTAAAATTTTCTTCTGGAACTTCTGTTATTACTTTTGTTACAAATCCTGTATCATTAAGCAGATTATCTGGTATTAATATATCTATATAATCTGTTTTTCCATCAAATACCTGTGGAATTACTTTCCCAAGTTTTTTACATACTAGTAAAAGAACATATTTGAATTTTTCGTTTTCATTCTTTAGTTCTCCATATTTTTCCTTATTAAATTCTATATCTAATTCTGGATTTATTAAATTTGTAAATTTTAATATTTCTGGATCTGAAGTATTATCTTTTGATGACAATACTCGTATGCCTATTGATTCATTATTTTTAGTTAGAGGCAAAACATCGTTAATTTCCATGTATCTTATTGCTATTATTCTGTTAAACCATGTGTATGCTGCTTCTTCAATTACTTTATCTAATCCCAATTCATTTATTCTTTTCCTTAAAAGTTCGCGTTTATTATATTCTTCATTTGTTAGTCTTAATGAGTTATTTTCATTAGATAAAACATATACGTCTCCTCTTTGTTCTTTTGAAAAATTTTCATTTATATAGTATGTTTTTATTTTGTTATCCATTTTTTGCAATAGTTCTTGTCTTGATTCTATTGCAAATTTTCTTAATATGTTTTTATCCATTAAAGCTTCTCCTATTATATGTTTCATTTTTTATATGTATTGTATCACATTTTTGTTAAAATCTCTACATTTTAATGTTTTTTATGTTTAAAAATCTGGAGATGCTTAGGCTTAAGTAAATAGCAATTTAGAATAGGTTTTGAAAGTGCATAAAAAAAGATCCCCAATATTGGGGAATCTTTTTATTCGCCTATTTCTATATACTTTTTGCCTTCATCTAGTTTTTTTACATCTTCTTTAGGGAATGTAATTTCTAGAGTTCCGTTTTTGAAGCTTGCTTTGATGTCTTCTTCTTTTACGTTTTCTCCTGCATAATAACTTCTTGAACATTCTCCGAAGAATCTTTCTTTGTGAATATAATTTCCATGATGCTCATTTTCTTCTTTGTGTTCTTCTCTTTTTGCTG
>USDL01000041.1 GCA_900553365.1 uncultured Clostridium sp. | reverse complement strand
AAAAAAATAAAAAAATAATTAAAAAATTAAAAATAAAAAAATAATTAAAAAAAATTAGGAGGAAAAAGTTATGGAAGAATTATTAAATAATAATGAAAAAAATAATTTATATTTAAGTAATAATATTGAACAGGAAAAATTAGAAAAAGAACAAAACAGTTTCTTACAAACAAATTTAGGACGAGCAATAAATGGAGGAATAGATTTAGGACTTAGAGTATTATTACCAAATTTTATTGAAGATGAGGTTATATCAATAAAAGACAGCTTAATTACAGAAGGATTTTCAGCAGCCATAAGTACTGCCATAGAAGAGGCTACTAATCTAGGAAAAAGTGCAATGGGTTTGATAACAGGAACTTTTGAAAATATTTCGCAAGTAAATAAGGCAATAAAAAAAGGAGGCCTTATTGATACAATTTCAGATATACTGGATACTGGAATAAGTTGGGCTCAAAAACATGGATACATAGAAAAAGGAACAGCAAAAACAATTAAAAAACGGAAAAAATCTTGTAATGGATAATGTTAAAGATGGTATAGATAATTCTTTAGAAGAACAAGTAAATTCTATTGATAAAATTAATGGGTATATTGATAAATGGTATAAATATTATGAGGAAAAGAATTTTACAAGAATGGAATATCAATATAACAAAATAGAAGAAAATCTAAATAAAGTAATGCCATTGGAAAGCATATTAAAAAAAGCAAGAACAGTAGAAAATTTACATGAATTAATTAAAAACAATGGTAAAAATTTTGAATTAAATAGTAATGAAAAAGAATTAGCTGAAATGTTAGCAAACTAAAAAATATAACAAAAAAACATATAAAAAATACGTTATAAAAGCTTGAATTTTTTGTTTTCTTCATATATAATAGGGGTGTTAAAAAGTAAAGAAAAGAGGATATGTAATGGACAAAATTGAAGAGCAAATAATTAAAAGAGATATTGAAGAAGAAATGAGAACAGCCTATATTGATTATGCTATGAGTGTTATCGTTGCACGTGCATTGCCTGATGTAAGAGACGGATTAAAACCAGTTCATAGAAGAATCTTGTATACAATGAATGAAGATGGTTTTACACCAGATAAGCCATACAGAAAATGTGCTACAACAGTTGGAGACGTTTTAGGTAGATACCATCCACATGGAGATTCATCAGTTTATGATGCATTAGTTAGAATGGCTCAAGATTTTTCACTAAGATATATGATGGTAGATGGACATGGAAACTTCGGTTCAATAGATGGAGATCCACCAGCAGCTTATCGTTATACAGAGGCTAGAATGTCAAAAATAGCACAATATATGTTATCTGATATAGAAAAAAACACAGTAGACTTTATGCCAAACTTTGATGATAGATTACAAGAACCAACAGTTTTACCAGCAAGAATTCCAGCATTACTTGCAAATGGTTCATCAGGTATAGCCGTAGGAATGGCAACAAATATTCCACCACATAACCTAACAGAACTTGCAAATGGAATTATAAAAATTATAGATGAAGATAATGTAACAGATGAAGACTTAATGACAGTTATTAAAGGACCAGATTTTCCAACAGGTGCAACAATTTTAGGACGTGAAGGAATAAAACAAGCATATACTACAGGACGTGGAAAAATTACACTAAGAGCTGAAGCAGAAATTGAGGAAATGTCTGGTGGAAAACAAAGAATAATAGTATCTTCACTTCCATATCAAGTTAATAAATCAAAATTAATAGAATATATTGCTGATTTAGTAAAAGAAAAGAGAATTGAAGGAATTTCTGCAATAAGAGATGAATCAGATAGAAAAGATAAAGTAAGAATTGTAATAGAATTAAAAAGAGATTCAAATCCTCAAGTTGTATTAAATCTACTATATAAAAATACACAAATGCAAGATACTTTTGGAATAATAATGCTTGCACTAGTAAATGGAGAACCAAAAATACTAACACTAAGAGAATGTTTAGATCATTATATAGAACATAGAAGAAAAGTTATTTTAAGAAGAACAAAATTTGATTTAGACAAAGCAGAAGCAAGGGCACACATATTAGAAGGTTTAAAAATTGCATTAGATAATATTGATGAGGTAATTAATATTATACGTTCTTCTTATGATGACGCAAAAGAAAGATTAATGAAAAGATTTGGACTTTCAGAAATACAAGCACAAGCAATATTGGATATGAGATTAAAAACACTATCTGGATTGCAAAGAGAAAAAATAGAAGAAGAATACAATGAATTAATGAAATTAATAGCACACTTAAAAGAAATTCTAGCTAGTGAAACATTAGTATATGGCATAATTAAAGACGAAATGATTGAAGTAAAAGAAAAATTTGGAGACGAAAGAAAAACAAAAATTATTGCAGCAGAAGGCGATATTGATGTTGAAGACTTAATTAAAGAAGAACAAAGTGTAATAGCATTAACACATTTTGGATATATAAAGAGAATGCCAATAGACACATATAAGAGCCAAAAGCGTGGAGGTAAAGGCATTACAGGAATCACAACAAAAGAAGATGACTTTGTAAAACAAATATTTACAGCTTCAACACATGATACAATATTATTCTTTAGTAATAAAGGAAAACTATACAGACTAAGAGGATATGAAGTACCAGAATCAGGAAGAACAGCAAAGGGAACAGCAATAGTTAATTTATTAAGTTTAGATGCAGGAGAAAAAATTTCAACAATAATACCAATACAAAATTTTGCCGAAGGAAAATATTTATTATTTGCAACAAGAAATGGATTAATAAAGAAAACAGCTCTTACAGAATATAATTCAGCAAGAAAAACAGGTCTTTTAGCAATAACATTAAAAGATGATGATGAAGTAATTGATGTAAGACTTACAGATGGAGAAGATAATGTTGTTCTTGTAACTAAACAAGGAATGTGTATAACATTTAATGAAAAAGATGTAAGACCAATAGGTAGAGTTTCACAAGGAGTCATCGGTATTAGATTAGATGATGATGACAGCGTAATTGGAATGGAATCAATTATTCAAGGAAGCAATGCAACACTACTTGCAATAACAGAAAACGGATTTGGTAAGAGAACAGAGCTTGAAGAATATAGAGTTCAAACAAGAGGTGGAAAGGGAGTTATAACTTACAAAATCACTCCTAAGACAGGTGTAATTGTTGGAATAAGAATAGTAAGAGAAGATGATGATGTAATGTTAATAACAGATACAGGAACAATAATAAGAATAAATGTTGCGGAAATTAGCGTTTTAGGACGCTCAACCCAAGGAGTAACATTAATGAGAACCAATGAAGGAAAAGTAGTAAGCATAGAAAAAATTGAACCTGAAAGAGACGAATAAAATTAAAAAAATGGATTTTAATTCAAAAATTAAAGTCCATTTTTTTAATTTGAAATTTTATTGAATATTATTACTTTTTTTGCTAAAATAATAGATGAGAAATTAAAAAGAATTTTTTTACATTTTTAAGGAGAAAAATATGAGTCTAAGATTCATTTATGGAAAAGCAGGTACAGGTAAAAGTACTTTTTGCTTTAATGAAATTAAAAAAAATATAAATAATAGTAAAAAAATATATATAATTACTCCTGAACAGTATTCATATTCAGCAGAGAGACAATTATTGGAAGTATTAGATGAAAACGCTTCCATTAATGCAGAAGTAATTAGTTTTAATAGAATGGCAAATAGGGTGTTTACTGAGGTTGGCGGATTAAATGATGTATTAATATCAAAATCAAGCAAAGCAATGCTCATTTATTCCATACTAGAAAAAGAAAAGAAAAATTTAAAATTTTTAGGAACATCAAATGATAATATAGATTTAGTTTTAAAAGAAATTACAGAACTAAAAAAACATAATATTACAACAGAAAAACTGGAAAATGGAATTAATGAAATTGAAAACATTAGTTTAAAAGAAAAATTAAAAGATATAGATAAAATTTATAAAATATATGAAGAATATATGCAAAATAAATTTATAGATGAAGAAGATATATTAACAAAATTAGCAAATAAAATTCCAGAAAGCAAAATGTTTGATAATGCTGTTGTGTATATAGATGAATTTTCTGGATTTACAAAACAAGAATATAATATTGTGGAAGAAATATTAAAAAAAGCAGATGAAGTAAATATTACAATATGTGCGGATAATTTAGAATATAATACTGAAAAAGAAAATGATATATTCTATTATAATAAGCAATTTGCAAAGTTATTAACAGATTGTGGACAAAATGTGGACAAAAAAACAGAAAAATCAATTTTATTAAAAAATCAATTTAGATTTAAAAATGAAGAATTAAAATTTTTAGAAGA
>USDL01000040.1 GCA_900553365.1 uncultured Clostridium sp. | reverse complement strand
CATTTCCTGCTGTATAAATTGTTCCACCTTCTGTTAATTTTTCCATTGGTGTTTTCGCATTTATTTCGGTCATACTCTTTCTACCTCCTTTAATGCCATTTCTAGTGCTTTCATATTACCCTCTATAACCTCTGGTTTTTTAGCAAATTTATGTTTAAATGAACCTTGCATATCATTTAAAAATTCTTCATCAGTCATAACCTTGCTTACCTTCACTATTGCTGCAAGCATTGGTGTGTTTGGGAAATATTTACCTAATGTTTCCATAGATATTTTCCTTGCATCAATTTTATATATTTCTCCCTCATATCCTTTCAAATGTTTTTTTAAATACTCTCCATCTTTAGTAGTATTAATTACAACAGCTCCTGTTTTCTTTAACCCTGCTGTTACATCTACGCTTTCAATTAAAGTATCATCTACAACAACAACATAATCTGGTTCATAAATATTGCTATGTATTGTTATTGGTTTTGTACTTATTCTGTTATATGCAGTAATTGGAGCACCCATTCTTTCTGGTCCATATTCTGGAAAACCTTGAATATATTTGCCAGTATTAAAAGCCGCATCTGCTAATAGTAATGATGCTGTTTTTGCCCCTTGTCCCCCACGACCATGCCATCTGATTTCGATTAAATCATTCATTAAATAAACCTCCTTTAAGAAACTTCTACGTTCACAGTATATATCGAAATAGAAAAAATGTCAATGGTGGTAGGAAATTTTTAGCCATAAACTTTAAAGCCATACAATTATTTAACTAATTGTATGGCTTTAAAAAATTTGCAATAATGCTTTTTTGTCAATTTTTAATATAAACTTACATTCTGAATTGCTAAATCGATTACATAGTATAATAATACAACAGCAACTATTATAAGCAATACTGTAATTATTTTTCTTTTTTTATTATCTTTGCTTTTTTTTAAATATAATATTATACCTAATAATATTATTATTGGCACAATAAAAAATCTAATGAAATTCCATATCTTCTCAATTTTTTCGTTTGGATTAATTACCCCATACGCAGGTTGTGGAATTATTGTTTGGTTTAAAGCAAATACTTTAGTCTGTATTGTTAAAAAGAATGCACCTAGTCCTTTTATTATCTTTTTTATCATATATAATACCTCCTACTATTCATTAATCATTTTATAAACACACTTATTTTGTTCGTTATCCGTAAAATTCCAAGTATGAAAAGAACCCCCTAAGCAGTATTCCCATTGCTCGCATTTACTGCATTCTTCACATTTTGTTCTATTCTTATTTCTAAATTCTTTATATTTATTATCCCATACATATTTAAAATTATCTTTTCTAATATTTCCTTGTATAAATCTTTCTATTCTTGGTACATTAGGGCAAACAAATAAATCTCCATTATATAGAATACTTGCAATATTAATTCCAGTTCTACAATAGAAATAATATTTTCTAACTTCTTTTTCGTAATCTAATCCTAAAAAGCTAGGGCAACCATATGTAAGTTCTAATCTTTTATCATTTTTCTTTGATTTAATAAAATCTAGTAATTGCCTTAACTCTTTTCCATCAAGTAATAAATTATTATTTTCATTTGCTCTTCCTATTGGATCCATTGAAACTAATCTCCATGAATCTATTCCTAATTCTATCATTACATTATATAACTCATTTAATTGATTTATATTATCTTTATGAAATACAGTTGTAACTTGGATATATTTCACAAAATTTGCCTCTTTTAATTTTTTTATATTATTAGTTATTATCTTATATGAGCCTGGTACACCTCTAAATGTATCATGTGTTTCCTCTAAGCCATCAATACTTATAGAAATTGTTTCCATATTAGCTTTTTTTAATTTTTCAATATTTTTCTCGTTTAATAATATACCATTTGTTGTCATTCCCCAATGAAACCCTAATTCATTTGTAGCATATTCCATCACTTCACACAAATCTTGCCTAACTAATGGCTCCCCACCTGTAACATTTATTAAAATTTTAGCTGCATTCATATCTGTTGCAATTTGTTTAAATGCTGTTTTAATTTCGTCTGTTGTAAGCTCTCCTTCATATTTTCTTTTTTCGGCGCTACTCCCACAATGTTTACATTTAGCATTACAAGTTAAAGTGCACTCCCAAAACAAGTCAATTAGTGTATGTTTTTCTCTTTCTAGTTTTTTATAATTATTCATTAAAGCTAGTTCGCCTAATTTATATATTTTTTTTAACATTATTATTCCACCGAAAATTATTATATATTAACCCCTAGCATTTGTCAAATCAAAAATTTTTTCATATATTCTGCCATGAAAAGTGGAACTTTTATTAATTACACATCTTTATCACATTTTTGTAAAGTTTTTTGATGTTTTGTTCACACTTTTGCAAGCATTTTTAATCTTTTTATCACATTTTTGTAAATCATTTTTATTTACAAGAAAAAAATACAAACTGCAAGTATTTTTGCAATTTGTATTTTAAGATTAAACTTCCATTATTATTGGTATTAACATTGGTTGACGTTTTGTTTTTTTGTATATATAATTTCCTAATTCTTCTTTAATTACTAGTTTTAGTGTTGCCCAATCTGTTATGTGTTTTTCTTCACATTTTGATAATTCTTCTCTTAGTAGTTTCTTTATATCTTCCATTAAGTTTTCAGATTCTCTTACATACACAAATCCACGGCTTATTACATCTGGTCCAGCAATAATTCTTCCACTTCTTGAGTCTAATGTAATTACTACTGTTATTAGTCCATCTTGTGATAATTTTTGTCTATCTTTTAATACTATATTTCCTACATCACCAACGCCTAGACCATCTACTAGTACTTTACCTGATGTTACATGTCCTGTAAATTTTGCTTCATTTTCGTTTAATTCAAGTACTTTTCCATTTTCTGTTAAGAATATATTTTCACTAGATATACCAAGTGTTTTAGCTGTTTCTGCATGTGCTATTAATTGTCTATATTCGCCATGTACTGGTATAAAGTATTTTGGTTTTACAAGTGTAAGCATTAATTTTTGCTCCTCTTGGCATGCATGTCCTGAAACGTGTATGTCTTGAAGTGCATTATATATAACTTCTGCACCTATTGCCATTAAATCATCTATTACTTTTGAAATATATTTTTCGTTTCCTGGTATTGGGTTTGCAGATATTATTATCAAATCATTTGGTGTTATTTGAACCTTTTTATGTTCTCCTGATGCCATTCTGGTTAATGCTGACATAGGCTCACCTTGGCTACCTGTTGTTATTATAACTAATCTATCATCTGGATATGATTTTATGCTATCTATATCTATAAATACATTATCTGGAACATCAATATATCCAAGCTTTCTCGCAGTTTCTATCATATTGCACATACTTCTTCCACATATAGCAACTTTTCTGTTATATTTTACAGCTGAATTTACTATTTGTTGAACCCTGTGCACATTTGATGAGAAAGTAGCAACAACTATTCTTTTTGTACAATTTACAAATAGCTTATCAAGCACTTCACCAACCGTACTTTCAGACATTGTATACCCTTTTCTTTCTGCATTTGTACTGTCAGACATAAGAGCTAAAACACCTTTATTACCAATAGCTGCTAATCTTCCTAAATCAATAACCTCTCCATCTATTGGTGTATAGTCTATTTTAAAATCTCCTGTATGAACTATTGTACCAACAGGTGTGTGTATAGCAAGTGCACAAGCATCTGGTATACTATGTGTAATCTTAATAAACTCTACCTTCATTGAACCAAGTGTTATAGTTTGCCCTGGTCTTACTTCTTTCATTTTTGTACTTCTTAATAAATTATGCTCTTCCAATTTATTAGAAATTAACCCTACAGTTAGCTTTGTTGCATAAATTGGCACATTTATTTGTTTTAATAAATATGGAATTCCCCCTATGTGATCTTCGTGTCCGTGTGTTATAACCAACCCTCTTATTTTATCCTTATTTTTCTCCAAGTAAGTTATATCAGGAATAACAAGGTCTACACCAAGCATATCATCCTCTGGGAACCCTAACCCACAATCTACAATTACAATATCATCTTCATACTCTATAACTGTAATATTCTTACCAATTTCTAATAATCCCCCTAAAGGAATTATTTTTAAATTTGATTTTTTAAAAATTTTGTTATTTTCTCTTTTGTTTGGTTTGTTTTTTCTCATTGTTTTCTCATGTTTTACGTTTTCTTCCATTATTAAAATTTTCTCCTCCTATTTTCTCTTTGATTTATTCTTATGCTTTAAAAAAGCTCCTTTCCTTATTATTTTTTCTCAGCTTAAATTTAGAACAAAACTTCTCCCATTTGTTCTTCTTTCCTATTTTAATTTTACCCGAATACTACTTTTATTAAACATATATAAATCTCAATTTGGCCTAAAATTAGGCACCACTTTTATTATTATACTACTTTTTTTTGGGAAAGTCAAATTTTTGAGGAACATAAGAAAAAAAACTGTGCAAATCAAAATTTAAATTTTGGATGGTGTATTATCTAGTGTGTAAATTAAAATAGCACACTAGATAATACACCATCGACAATTTTATAAAAAGAAGCAATATAGTTTCATGTTTACTATATCACTTCTGTAAAATAATATTTAAAAATGTCCACACTAGAGTTGACAAAACCTGACAAAACCACTTTGCTCCAGTTCCTCCTTAATTCCCAGCCGACCAGAAGCCGGCTGGGAAGTGCTGGCAGTTACGAGGCTACACTACATCATCACTTCAAATCTTAAAGCTTTCGCCCTATCCTATTCTACAACCGCTGGGATATCAGACCTTAGAGAAACTACGGCACGAAGGGGAAACTCACCGCCGCTAGAACCGCCATTAGAGTAGAACAAGTAGTCGTAAGAGCTTGCACGGCCTTCATTCACAGCCCCTGGGCCAAAGAAAGCAAAACTAGAATCCGCATTGACCCCACGGGAAGCCAGCCAGTATGGTGTATTTGAGGCTAAAATTAAATTTTTTCTTGCGTCTGTTGCTTCTGTTGAGGAAATACTATAATAATATCCATCTAATGGGTATTCTCCTAGTGCTGCCTCTGTATTTCTTCCATCTGG
>USDL01000039.1 GCA_900553365.1 uncultured Clostridium sp. | reverse complement strand
TTTTATATTTTACTCCTATCTCTTTTTGCACAAAACTTTGATTTTGTGCAATGTTATATTTATTTTATTTTCCTTTCTTAACTATATCCTACTCTACCTTATCTAATAAAAAACAAACCTAGGAATATTATTCCTAGGTTTGCTCTTTTGCAAAAGAATTGGTCTTACATAGTCAAGGTGTTCCAGAATTTTTCGAGTTTTGGATTATCGAACGCAAATTCAATTATGCCTTTATTCTCACAAGAATCTACTATTTTTTGAAGCTTTATAATAGTTTTCAGCTCATTAATAGTAAGTTCCCCCGCCTCTGGCCTGTTGACTAATTCGTCCAGTGCAGAAAAGTCATCTTGATTTGGAATAGTAAGTGCTTCTCTACCTATTATCTCAATGGAAGTATCTTGGTAAACAAGAATAGAAATTTTCTGTAGTTCAAAGAGTTGCTTTCGGATACTTTCCAAAGAAGTGGCATAGTTTCTTCTCTCTTGATTGATGTCCTCCATTTTATCAGCGCACTCTAGATACTGTTTGTATAGAAATGTAACATTTTGTTCTTGGTCTTTTACTTGCTTAAGAAACTCTTCAAGTGCTGTCTTTGCTTCTCCAAGTTTTTCAACTAGAATTCGTCTTTTAGAAACTAAATCCTTATGAAAACCTTCTAGCACACAGAGTTCTTGGCTAAGCTGTTGCTCTTTGCTTTGAAGCTTTTCAATACAGCTAAAATCTGTTAAACTCTCACTAATTGAAACATCTTCTTTTTCTTTGCACTGCTCTGGATACTCATGCAGTACCTCTGAATTTGATGCTACTGGTTGTTCATCATCTGGTTGATTATTTTCTACCACTCTTTTGAAACTATGCTTTTGCTTCTTTTCGAGTTTCCGGATGAGCTCATTTGCGGCAGATGGAGAAATTTTTCGAATATTTTCAAATAAATCTCCTTTTTGAAGAAAACCGAATTTTTGCATCAGGTAACTAATAGAATCACATTGCTCTCTCTTCAAAGCAATAAAAATATCCTTAGTCGTCATATACGTCATTATCCTTTTCCTCCTCTAAAATCTTTTCAATTGTGTTAATTGTGGTTAAAATTGATTTTTTGGTTTCCGCAAAATTTTTTTCTAAATCTTCTGCATTAACTTTTATTCTTTTAGCCTCCTCTTTATAAGCTTTCTCGCTTGGTGTTCTTACACGTTGTAGTAGACTTGATCTCTCAACATTATTCTCATCTGCTATTCTTTGCAAACCATGATACAGCGTTGAGGGTTCTAAATTGAACTTTGTAGCAATTTCTGGAATTGAAAAGCCTTGCTCATGAAGTTCCATGAAATTTGATCTCATCTGTTTTGACCGTTCTGACTCTTTTGCCATAGATAAAAAAAGCCTCCTTCTAAATTATTATTAAGAGTTTGCTATTATAGATTACATAAATCTATAACATAATTATAGCATATTTTGAATATAAATTCAAAATATGCCTAGTAAATCAACCTTTTTATTTATTATTTTTTAAAAATATATTAACTCTTTCTAAAAATTCAGCATTATTCTTTGTTGTTATTATTTGTTCCATTATTTGTTCTGTCATTTCTTGTGTGTTCATATTTGCCATTGCTTTTCTTAATGAGAATATTGTTTCTAATTCATCTTGTGAAAGTAATAGTTCCTCTTTTCTAGTTCCTGATTTATTAATATCAATAGCAGGGAATATACGCTTTTCAGATAGTTTTCTATCTAAATGAACTTCCATGTTACCTGTTCCCTTGAATTCTTCAAATATAACATCATCCATTCTACTTCCAGTTTCTACAAGTGCTGTTGCTAATATTGTTAAGCTTCCAGCATCTTCTGTATTTCTTGCTGCTCCAAAGAATCTTTTTGGTTTATGTAGTGCTGCAGGATCTAAACCACCTGAAAGTGTTCTTCCTGAAGCTGGAACAACTAAATTGTATGCTCTTGCAAGTCTTGTAATACTATCTAATAATATTACAACATCCTTATGCTGTTCCACTAATCTTTTTCCTCTTTCTAAAACCATTTCAGCAACTTTAACATGATGTTCTGGTAATTCATCAAATGTTGAATATATTACATCACCTTTAATAGAACGCTTCATATCTGTAACTTCTTCTGGTCTTTCATCAATAAGTAGTACTATTAATTCCAAATTAGGATTATTTGCAGTAATACTATTTGCAATTTTCTTTAAAATTGTTGTTTTACCAGCCTTAGGTGGAGCAACAATCATTCCTCTTTGACCTTTTCCTATTGGACATAATAAATCCATTATTCTCATTGTATATTCATTTTGAGTTGTTTCAAGTCTTATTCTATCTTGAGGATATATTGGTGTTAAATCATCAAAAGAACGTCTCTTCATAGCGTTTTCTGGATGTTCACCATTAACTGCACCTACAAAAATTAATGCTGGGAATTTTTCACCTTCCTTTGGGGTCCTTTTTATTCCTCTTACTTTGTCACCTGTATCTAGTCTAAATCTTTTAATTTGAATTGGTGAAACGTATACATCTTTTGGTGTAGGTAAATAGTTTTCTCCTCTTAAAAAACCATATCCGTCAGGCAAAACTTCTAAGATTCCTTCTACAACTTCGTCTCCCTCACTTGTAAGCTTATAGCCTTCCTCTGTTACTACTTCTTTAAAATTGCTTTTTTCAGCAGTATCAGTTTCTTCTTGTCCACTTTTTTCTTTCAAAATAGAAATAAGTTCTTCTTTTTTAAACTTTGAAGTATTTTTTATTCCTTCACTTTTAGCCTTTTCTTTTAACTCTGTAAGTGATAATTCTTCTAATTCCATATTGTTCCTCCCTTTATTTTATTAATTTATTTTTTTTGGAAATTATTAGAAATAAATTTTTAGAAATAATTTTAAAATTTAAAGGTAGGTAATCCCCTACCTTTTATTTACTTGTATCTATGTACACTTTTTCATTAGGCAAATACATGTCTAATTTTTCTCTTGCGACCTCTTCAATATATTCTTCTGAATCAATATTATTTTTCTTATTATACAGTGTTTCCTTATATGCAACCTTTTCTTCAATTTGTTTTGAATAATATGCCTGTGCAGTTTTATATGAATTTAAAGCCTTTTGTTGATTTGCAAAAACAGATATTAAATATATTATTAATGCTAAAACAAATAGCTTTTTATATAATTTTTTTATTTTCATTGGTAACTCCTAATTTATACTATAATTAAAATAATATAATCTTACTATATAATTATTCTACAAATTTAAGCAAAATCCTTCTTATTTTTATACTTTCTGTTTTTAAAATACAACTTTTTTATTTTTTCATTAATAATTGACATTTTCCTTTGCAAAAATACAAAAATCTTTTTTAATGGTTTTAAAAATATTTTATTAATTATTCTAATCAAAAATTTAATTGGTATAATGATTATTATGTTAAATATTCTTTTTATGATTTTGATTATACATACAGAAGTGTTAATAAACATTTTGCTAAAAATCAGCATATATAATGATACTCCTAGGATTACTCCTATTAATATATATAGTCTTATTTCTCCATTATTGAATTTAAAAATTGAGTATAACAATAATAATCCACTAATAATCCAAAACATACAGTCTTCAATGTATGTGACAATATCCAATGTCTTAAAACTCTTCCTAAATATCCTAAAAATGTCAAATAGAATACCTATCAATATACCATTAAGAACAAATATCAAAAAGGCATAAGCTTGTGTTTGCATTAAAAGTCCTCCAATTATTTAAAAATTTTTCCAATTAAAGAACCTCCGGACTTCTTGTCTAAATTCTTTTCAGAATAAGCTAGGTTAAATATTGTACCTTCAACTATAACCTCTGTTGTATCTAAGCTTAATTTATTTATTCTTAAATTTTCTCCCTTAACTGTTAAAAGACCTAATTCAGTTTCTACAATTACAATTTGATCATCAAAGCTTAAAACATCTAAAACACCTGATATTGTAAGCTTTTCCCTGTTTTCTAGAATAACATTTTGGATTGTATTTGTTGTAACTTGTTTCCTTTCATCTATAGTCATATATACCTCTCCTCTCTATATTTTTTATATTAATTATATATATTCAAAATTAAAAATTTTAGAACATAATTAAATATATTTTATACAGTATTTTAGAATTACTTGCGATACATACACCTCTAGAAAAGATGAAAGAATTAATAATGCTAGTATAAATGCTGCAAAAATGGTATGTCTTATAATTTCTAATTTAATGTTTTCCTTTCTTCTATCTTGCATAATAGAGTTATATACTTTCATTCCACTTACGGTAAGTGCTATAATACATGGAATTGATATAATATTTTTTAGAAACATATTTATTAAAAATAATATCACACCTTTTCCAGTTCCTAAGACAAATACTATTGATGAAATTGTATATCCAAGGCAGAATCCTTTAAAACATACAATCAAAAATACTAAGAGTAATCCAATTACTGTTGAACCCATTAACCATAAAATTATAACAAGTAAAATATTATTTTGAATGGAGCTTTTTAGTATTACTAATGTGCTTAATGATTCACTTTCCTTTAAACTCGCAACAGCCCCTGTTAAATATTCTGTAATTTCATCAGTCTGAATTGTGTTTAGATTATTAACAAATACAATACCTAGTAAAATGCCAATAATAAAAATTATGCTTGCAATTAAATATTCCCTAGAGTTTTTTTGAATATGTGAAACTATGATATTACCAGTTCTTGAATATTTTCGACTTAAAATTTTCATCTTTTTCTCCACCCTTGTACATAATATGTACAAGATATGGTGGATATGAATTTAATGGAATAAAAAATATTGGAGAACTACTATGATATGCCTTGTTCAGTAAATACGTATGGCAAATATTTTCTTGTGACATCTCCATTATTAACTTTTCGATTTAAGGTTCCAAATTGGAACCTTAAATTTTGAAATTCACTTTCAGTTAAGAAGATAAATTACTGAACTATTTTGAAAAAACAGAATTGGGTTGCATTAAAATTGCATTATTTGCATAAAAAAACAGAGATTAAAAAATCTCCGTTTTTCTTATTTGGTGCGGATGAAGGGACTTGAACCCCCACACCGAAGTACTGGTTCCTAAGACC
>USDL01000038.1 GCA_900553365.1 uncultured Clostridium sp. | reverse complement strand
ACATTTGATAAAAAAGTAAGTGAAGAAATAAAAAAACTAAATGAAAAGAAAAATAAAGATAATGAATATTGCGCAACATTTTCAGGTCAAAATGCTAATTTCGATGGAGAAAAATTTAATGGAGCTAACCTAACAGCAGTATTTGGAGGGGTAAAGTGCGATTTAAGAAATGCAATAATTGAAGAAGATGTTTTAATCAATACATGTAGTGTATTTGGAGGAATAGATATATTAATTCCAGATAATGTAAAGGTGAAAGTAAAATCATCATCAATTTTTGGTGGAGTAGATGAAGAAAAGAAAAACAAAATAGAAAATAATGAGGCACATACAATATACATAAATGCAACATGTATATTTGGAGGTGCTGATATAAAATGACAACAGCACAAAAAATAATTAAATATCTAGCAATAGCTTTGGCAATATCTATAATAGTTTCAATATTTTCTGCAATAGCAGGGGGAATATTTGGCTTAGCTAGTGTTCTAGGTTTAAGAAAAAATAAGGCAATAGGAGAGATGAAAACTATAGATTTTGAAAACAGCGAAGTTGCAACATTAGATATAGATGTGACATTTACAAATTTAACTATAAAAACAGGAGAAACTTTAAAGGCAGAAATAAATAATAGCAATATTAATTGCAAACAGAACTATCAAAATCTACAAATCAAAGAAAAATCACGCAAGTGGTTTGGCAATAATGGTGAAGGCGATTTAGTGGTATATGTTCCAAAGAACATAGAATTCGAAACAATAAGAATAAATGCAGGAGCAGGAAAAATCAATATAGAAAGCTTAAATACAAAAGAGCTACTACTTAACCTAGGAGCCGGAAATACAGAAATATCTAGGGTAAATGTAAGCCAAAAATGTAGCATAGATGGCGGAGTTGGAAAACTAAGTATTCTATCAGGAACAATAAATAACCTAGACTTAGATATAGGAATAGGCCAAACAGATTTGGTTTCAAAAATTACAGGCAAAAGTGATATAAACTCTGGAATTGGAAAAGTAAGCATAAGGCTTCTTGGAGACAAAGACAACTATAAATTCAAAATCAATAAAGGTATAGGAGCAATAGACATTGCTGGAGAAGAAATGAAAGATGGCCAAGAATGGGGCAATGGAAAAAACTATATCGATATAGATGGAGGAATAGGAGAAATTAAAATTGATTTTTAATTAAAGGAGCAAATTATGAATGAAATAAAAGTTAAATCAATTTATAAACATTTTAAAGGAAACTTGTACTTAGTTGAGGATATTGCAACACACAGTGAAACAAGAGAAAAATATGTAGTATATAGAGCTTTATATGGAGATACAGAGCTATATATAAGACCTTACGACATGTTTGCTTCAGAAGTTGATCATGAAAAATACCCAGGTGTTAAGCAAAAATATAGATTTGAATTGCAAAATATAGAAAGTGTTAATAAATATAATGTAGTGGATAATATTCACGGAAGTCCTTTACAAAATGTGTAAAACACTGCAAAAAGTCCTTCAAAAAATGTGTAAGTTTACACAAAAGTGGTTTGATTTTTGTGATAAATAATGATATACTATATATAATATATCAATAGGAGGGTGATTATATGTATAGAAGCAAAATGGAAGAATTAAAAAAATGGAAAGAATCATCAAATAGAAAACCTCTAATTATAAGAGGTGCAAGACAAGTTGGAAAAACATGGTTAATGAAAGAATTTGGGAAAGAGTGTTATGAAAAATGTGCATATATAAATTTTGATGATAATGCAAGAATGAATAAACTTTTTGATGAAGATTTTGATTTAGATACAATAATACAAGGTCTAAAAATAGAATCCGGTGTAAATATTGAACCAGAAAACACATTAATAATTTTAGATGAAATTCAAGAAACGCCTAAGGCATTAAAAGCGTTAAAATATTTTTGCGAAAATGCCAGAGAATATCATATAGTATCAGCAGGTTCTCTTTTAGGAGTAGCAATACATGGCGGAACTTCATTTCCAGTTGGAAAAGTGGATTTTTTAGATTTGACACCATTAAGCTTTTTTGAATTTTTAGAAGCATTGGGCGAAAAGGAATTGCTTCAATTATTAAAAAATAATGATTTTGATATGATTAATGTATTTAGCAGTAAATTAAAAGAGTACTTAAAACTTTATTATTATATTGGAGGAATGCCTGAAGTAGTGAGTTCTTATGTAGAATATAAGGACTTGTTAGAAGTTCGTAGAATACAGAAAACATTATTAGATGACTATGAACAAGACTTTTCTAAACATGCTCCAAGTAATATAGTTCCAAGAATTAGACAGTTATGGAATAATATACCTACACAGCTTGCAAAGGAAAATAAAAAATTTATTTATGGTCTGATAAGAGATGGGGCAAGAGCGAGAGAATACGAAATAGCATTATCTTGGCTAATAGATTGTGGTCTTATATATCAAGTAAATAGAGTAAATAATTGTAAAATACCATTATCAGCATACCAAGATTTTAACGCATTTAAATTATATCTATTAGATGTTGGTCTATTAGGTGCTATGGCTGGAATAGATTCCAAAACATTACTAGAAGGAAACGACATATTTGAAGAATTTAAAGGAAGTTTAACGGAGCAATATGTTCTATGTCAATTAAAACAATGTACAGAACTGGATGTGTTCTATTGGTCATCTGATACAGGCACAGCTGAATTAGATTTTATAACACAAATTGGAAAAAATAATATTCCCATAGAAGTAAAAGCAAGTGAAAATTTACAGGCTAAAAGTTTAAAATCATTTGTACAAAAATATAATACTAAAATTAATGTAAGAACATCAATGTCTAATTATAGAAAGGAAGATTGGATTATAAATATACCTCTATATTGTATAAGTAATATAGAGAAAATAATTAATTGAATTAATTTCATAATGATAAAAAGGAGAAAAAATAATGAACCAAGATTCAGAAATGCTAGAAGTATATACCGAAGACAACAAGACTAAAATAGGCATTGCAGATAGAGGAGTTGTGCACTATTGCAATTTATGGCATCGAGAAATTGCGTGTTGGGTGGTTAATGAAAAAAACGAAATACTCTTGCAACGAAGAAGTAGTAACAAAAAGCAATCCCCCAATATGCTATCCGTAACAGCAGGACATGTTGATTTAAACGAGCTTCCATTTGAAGCAACTTTAAGAGAAATAAAAGAAGAGATTGGACTAGATTTACAACAGCAAGAACTTATTTTTCTTGACACATTCAAAGCTAAAAAGCCAAATAATTATCACTTTAAATATGTATATCTTTTAAGAACAGATAAAAAAATAGAAGAGCTTACAATGCAAGAAAATGAAGTAAGTGAACTGCTATATGTGAGCATAGATAAGTTAAAGAAAATGCTAAAAGAACCAAACACAGAGCTTACATTTGCACATCAATATTATACACCAATTATATTAGAAAGAATAGAAAAATATATAAATAAGTGATTAATGAAAACACACATAAATAGCAAATTATATTGTTATGAAAGTGAGCTGGTGATATGAAAAAATATAGAACTCTAAAAAATAGAAGCAATGTAAATGTTGATATGTACATATGCGAAACAGAAGATGGAAAGTATATAATTGCAATTTCAGAACTTCTAAAAAATAATGCAGAAATGTTTGTAGAGACATATAATTCAGGTAATAAACAAAGAAAAAACTATGAAGAAAATGTACAAGATGCAATTTCTGAACATGGAAACCAAATCGAAAACATACTTCTAGATGCAATTACAGATTTTCCTGTTGTAATGCCAATAATTCCAGATATTATTGATATGCCAGACTTCCAACAGTTATCATTAGAGACCGTAAGAAATTTTAGAATACATGAAAAAACATTAAAATGTATTGAAGATGCTAGGAAGAAAATTAACGAGATTACTGGAAAAAAAGTAAAAGAAAAAATATTTCTTAATGGATATTCTGCTTCAGGAGTTTTTGCACAAAGGTTTGCATTAATTTATCCAGAAACCATTGGAAGATGTTTAATTGGAGGTGCAGCCGGAAGTATACCAGTACCTACAAAGAAAATAAAATATCCAATAGGAATAGAAGACTATGAAGAACTATTTGGTAAAAAGTTTGACTTTGAAGAATATAAAAAAATAAAATTTGGGTATTATGTAGCCGAAAAGGAAGAAAAAGAACCTGGAAATTGGAGCATAGATGGAGAAAGGTGTAATAAGAATGATGGAAAAATAAGAGCTCCAATGCATGATATGTCCTTTAGAGAAATAACTATGCCAAAAGAAGTAGGAAAAAAGCAACGAGAACTTTTAGGGCAAACTATGAATGAAAGGTATAAAAATTCTATAGATATAAATAAAAAATTGGGTATAGATATAGAAGGAATAATACTAAAAGGTGCGGACCATGGAAATATATTTAACCCACAAAAAACAACAACATCACAGTTTTTAGTAAAGCAACTATTAGAGTTTCATAAAAACAACGAAAACACTGTACAGTTAAACCCAAAAGGTGAAGGCTGTTGTGAAAATTTAGACTTATCATTCCAAAATGAAAGAAATAAGCAAAGAGAAGATGATTACATTAGATAAATGAATTTATGATATTATAGAAAAAGTAATCTTTATAAGAGGTGATGTAATGAAAAAATTAAATTCAAATCATTTAAAATTAATTGCAATTATAGCAATGACAATTGATCATATTGCAGATTTAATCTACCCAGGAATGCCTAATAATATTATTTCAAATATATTACATATAATCGGTAGACTAACTGCACCTATTATGTTTTTCTTTATTTGTGAAGGTTTTTATTATACTAAAAACTTGAAAAAATATATTTTAAGATTATTTATTTTTGCAATAATATCTCATTTTGCATATTGTTTCGCTTTTGGAATAAATTATATACCATTTAGTTCCGGAAATATTTTTAACCAAACAAGTATTATGTGGTCTCTTGCTTGGTCAGTAGTTGCTCTTTATATTGTAAATGGCAAAAATAATTTAAAAGAATGGCAGAAATGGATATTAATTATTTTAATAAATGTTATAACCTTTTCAGCTGATTGGAGTAGTATAGCAGTAATGGCAATTTTATCTATGTATTCTAATAGAGGTAATTTGAAAAAGCAAATTATAGGTATGAATTTTTGGATTATGCTTTATGCAGTTATTTCATATTTATTTGTAAGTAAAACCTATGGATTAATTACATTAGCAGTTATATTAGTATATCCTTTATTAAAGCTTTATAACGGAGAAAAAGGCAAGCTAAATTGGATGAAATGGTTGTTCTATTTATATTATCCACTACATTTAGTTGTTATAGGAATATTAAGACTAGCAATATATGGGAACATACCGTTATTATTTAATTAGATAATAATGAAAAAGCATATATTCATAATTGGGGCATAGACCAAAACACCTAAAGAGGATAATATACAACCTTTGTGGAATATTAACAATTATAGATTGGTTTACTATAAGTAAAAAAGCAAAACAATTAAATTTATCAAAAGTAAGCATGATAATGTAACATGAAAAATATAAAAAACATATAATAATAGTTGCAATAATATTGTTTTCTATCAGTTTAATAAAAAATTTAAATAACTCATTATTATATAATGTATGTAATGTTTAAGTGCGCAATTTCTAATTAAAAATGGTAGAAAAAAGTGCAAAAATTTATTAAAATTTAATTATTAGAAGAAAAAATCTTTTGATCAAAATTTTAATAGGAGGAATTAAAATGAAATTTAATGAAA
>USDL01000037.1 GCA_900553365.1 uncultured Clostridium sp. | reverse complement strand
TAAAAAGTAATAGAAACCATTGAAAGTAAGTAGATTTTGTGATATAAATATTCTATAAGCTTTTTTGGGGGTATTTTATGAAAGATTTTTTTAAGAACAATAAAACTAAAGTCGCTATAATAATTGGAGTTATAATATTAGCGATAGTAGTTTGCACTCTTGCATTTGGCAATAAAAATGAAAATAAAACAGAAAATTCAAAAAGACAGGAACCACAAAACTTAACTCAGGAAGTAGCTCAAAAGAATAACAAAAACGAAACAAATTATAAAAAAATTGCAACAGGAGCTGAAATATTAAACGAGGAATCAATGTTTACAGAATATACATTTACAACAAACAATAACTTATATATCTTTGATAAAGATAAGTTAGATGAAGGAATTTTTACATACGAAAAGGTATATGATATTCCAAGCAATATAAAGCTATTAAATATAATGCCAAATTATGGTGCTGATATAATGTTTGTTGACACAAATGATACAGTATATAAACTATATGATGAAAATGTTGATAATAAAAAAGCTGGAACAAGCTATGAAAGCTTTAAAATGGCACAATACAGATTTGAAAAAAGTTATTTAGAATCATATTCAGAGCTATATATTGGCAAAAAAATGTCTTATGATTTTGTAGCAAATGAATTAATTGTAAAAGATAATAAATTATATATACACGATTATGAAAGACCGGTAAATATTACAGAAATTAAAGGCAATTATGAAGGAGAGAAAATAATTAGAATATATAACGAAAAAATACTAAAAACAGATAAAGGCTTTTATGAAATATATAGCTATTACACAGGTAATGGACCAGATACAACAACAATGAAAATTGAACTTTTAAGTAAATATTATGATGAAATTCTAACCTTTACATATAAATATGTAATACTAAAAGACTATACATTAATACCAATGAAAGACTTAATTCCAGACTATGGTGAAAACTACTACAAAACACCAAGAGGAGAAAAGCCAGATTCATTTGTAATATAGCTTATAAAGGTGAACAAAAGCGTAGAGATGTTAATAACACAAAGAAAAATAAAGAATTTTGTAATTTTTTACAAAATTCTTTATTTTATGTGAACCATATTCAAAAAACATCTGTCTAATGTGTAGGAAGTAGCTTAGGAAAATAACTGCTTAGAAAATTTAATATAATCTATAAGCTCATCAACATCAAGTTGTTCTTCAGTAATAAGTTTATATAACTTGTATATTTTAGAGATTTCTGTGGCTGGCAATTCACTGGAAAAATCTAAGATATCATTTGGAGTAATTTTATAAAGCTTACAAAGCTCTAAAATAACATCAATAGGAACTTTGCTACTTCCGGGCTTCATACCTACCATATGTAGAACGAGGAAGATTTAAATACTGTGCAACTTCTAATTGGGATAAATCGTGATCCTCACGAAAATCACGCATTGTTTCATTTACAGTTTTCATAATATAATCACCAATTCTTATTCTACCCAAAAAATGAGAAAGATATATAAAAAAGCCCAAAAAAAACATAAAAAGAGATTGACATTCTTAAATTTTAAGAATATAATGTTGAAAAAGGTAAAAATTAAAAACGGAGGGGTGAAAAAATGTCTATTAATAATGAAGCAAAATATGGAGAAATAGAAGGCTTTTTAGAGTTGATAGAAAAATGTAAAGTACAAATGTATAAAACAGCAAAAGCAATACTGAAAAATGAAGATGATGTATGTGATGCTATTCAAGAAGCTTTATTTAGTGCATACAAGAATATGAAAAACCTAAAAAATGAAAGATACTTTAAAACATGGATAATTAGGATTACAGTAAACAAATGCTACGATTTAATTCGAAAGAATAGCATAAATAATAAAAAAACAGAGAAATCTATTTGTTATGAAGAAGAAGTGGTACAAAGCAATATTGAAGGCAAAATGGATTTAGAGAAAGCATTGAATATGATTGAAGAAGACTTAAGAGTAGTAACTGTTTTATATTATTACGATGATATTCCTATAAAAGAAATTGCTAAAATACTAAATATTCCAGCAGGCACAGTTAAATCTAAACTTGCAAGAGCTAGAGAACAATTATATCAACTATTAAAACAAGAGGAGGTGAAGGAAGTTGGATAAGAAAATTGAATATATCAAGTCTAAATTACAAGAAGATAAAAAAATATCTAATCAAGCAAATGAAATTTTTGAAAATTTTAAAGGAGGAATAATTTTGGAAAATAAAAATAAACAAAAGGAAAGAAAAGTTATAAAAATAAGCCTACAACAGGCAATACTAGCTTTTTCAACATTTATGTTGGTAGTAGTGCTAGGAGGTAATTTATATGCACACTTGAATGGTAAACCTAACTTATATAGTGCAATAAGAAATTTATTTATAAAAGAAGCAAGATACACAGAAAGTGAAGTAGAAGTTGGCCAGGAACTAGAAAACAGCGGAATAAAGTTGACACTAAAAACAGTAGCAATGGATGAAAATGTTTTAATAACAAAATACATAGCAGAAGGAGAAAAACTAACAAATGAATTTTATACATATAATGAATTAGAAGAACAAGCTATAAAAGCAAGCAAAATAGAATATGCTTTAGCATTAGGAAAAAATGTGGATGACATAAAATACAAGGAATACAGCAAAGAAGATATACTAAAAATTAGAAAAGATATAGTTGCAAAACTAGTTAAAACAGGACTTTCAGAAAGTGAAGCAAATGAACTTGAGGGAAAAGCTCATGAGGCTTATAAAGAATATATGGGAGCACAAATTGATGTTCAAGATTGCTCTATTGAAAAAGCTGAAAATTTAATTGAAGAAACAATTGCAATATTTGAAGCAAAAGTATCAAGCAAATATATAATAATGCAATCAAAGGCTACATTACAAAATATAGATATAAATGTAATATCACAAAAAATTGAAAAAGATGGAAACAGTTATATAATTTACAATGTCTATAATGTAGATACTATAACAGACTTAGCAAGCAAATTTAATTTATCAATAAAAATAAGTCAAATAGGAAATACAAATGGCAAATGGAATTTTGAAACAAAATTAGAAAAAGCCAGATTAGATACAAGAGTTGAAACAATTGATTTCTATGATGATAATAGATGTGATAATGTTGCTCCAAGTACAACAGTAGAGGACAAAGTTAGACACACAGCAGTAGTAGAAGCAAAAAAACTTGTAATAAGCGACTTTTCAACAGTATTAATGGTACAAACAAGAATTAAAGCAGAAGATAAGAAATTATACGAAAAATATGCAGATAGTGGTTTACCATGTGTGTTTATTATATTAGATGAAAATAACAAAGTAGTAGGAACTTCAACATGTTCTGAAGAATTATTCAGTAAGGCAATGAGTGGAAATGGAGATGCAGTATATACAGATAGAATATTACTAGAAAATGTTGGAAAAGACACGAAGAAATTATATATTAAAATGTTTGAACAGTACACTGTAGGTGATGTATGCAAAGTTTCTATAAATGACCCAATAGAATTAGATATTGAAAAGGCAAGAAGTGAAAAACACATAGAACTAAATCAAAACTTCACATCAAAAAAACAATTAATAAGTGTTACTATTCCAGCAGATTGGAAGGCTAGGGAAGAGGAAAATAAATTAACAATATCTAGTAAAGAAGATGTTGATGGAAATAGTTTCCACATGTACATTGGACTAGTAGATGCAGGATTAAATGCTAAAGAATTACAAGCAGATTTAGTTAGAATACTTAAACAAGATGGAACTGAAGTTGAAAGTGGAGAAAAAGACTTTGCAGGAATAAAAGGATATTATTATACAATAAAAGATGAAGATGGCACAGTTGTAACAAAGGTATTATGCGATAGAGACAAAAACATATATGAAATAGAATACAAAGCTATTCCAGCACAATATGAAAGATACAAAGAAGTTGCAGAACAAATTCTAAATACAATTAAATATGTTGAGCCAGATAAAACATTCAAAACATTTAGTAGCTCTAATGGCGGTGAAGTTATAAAAGTTTATGAGGATAATGTTGTAACTTTAACATTTGGAGATAACTTAATAAAATTATATAACCAAATGAACGAACAAGGAACAAAACTAGCTGCAAATAAAGAATATGTTGTAAATGGAATTAACACAAACGAAATATTCCATGGGGTAACATTTGTAAATCTTGATGGATACGATGATAGTGATCCAAAACATTCAGGAGGGGTATATAGAGGACAATATATATTCATACATCTAGGAAGTAAACTATACTTACTTCACTCAGGTGTTAGCTTAGAGAATGGAACTTTTGAAGCAAAGATAGTACTTGATGAAGGCGAGTTCATTGCAAACGAACCACAAAAAGAAGGAGAATGGCCACATGAAATAGTTGTAGTAACAGATTCTAAAGGAGAAAAACATCAAATTCTTAGAGATGGAACTATTAAAAAATATGAGGAACCAAAACAAGAAAACAGTACTTCTGAAATGAATAATGTAACTGAATAAGATAAAAACTCCCTGTATCAGACACAGGGAGTTTTTGCAGATGTAAGAAAACAAAGTTTATTCAAAAAGCAGTTGAAATTTATTAAATTAATTGATAAAATACTAAGCAGATTATTTACTAGAAAAAATGAAACAAGATAAAACAGTAGTTGCAATAGTTGCAGGAGTTTCAACAAATATTGGATTTACTGAAGAAAAAAGAAAACAAGCAGGAAAACAATTTGTTGATGTAGGAATAGCAGAAGAACATGCTGTAGCCATGGCTTCAGGAATAGCAAAAAATGGAGGAAAACCAATATTTGCAACACACTCAAGCTTTATGCAAAGAACTTATGACCAATTATCACAAGACCTATGTATAAACAAAAATCCAGCAACAATTCTAGTAAACACTGCATCTGTATATGGAATGAATGACATTACACACCTAGGAATATTTGACATAGTTTATCTGTTATATAGGAGTTGATTAAATGGAGCAATTTGAAATACTAAAAGACCTAGTTGAATTTAATACTATCAAAGATAAAGAAAACAAACAAATTATTAACTATATTTCAAATTATTTAAAGAAATATAGATTTACAGTTGAACATCAAGGAAAATACTTAATAATGAGTATAGGAAAAAACTATAAATTAGGATTTTTAGGGCATACAGATACAGTAGAATACATTGAAGGCTGGAACAGCAATCCATTTGAGCTAACCGAAGTTGAAAACAAATTATATGGATTAGGAACCTGTGACATGAAAGGCGGAATTTCTGCCATGCTAGAAGCGGTTTCGAATATTGATTTTAAAAAATTAAAATATGGAATGAAACTATATTTTACCTTTGATGAAGAAATTAATTTTGAAGGAATAAATGCAATTGTGGAAAGCAAAGAAGTATTTCCAGAGTTTATGATATTTGGAGAACCAACCTACAACCAAATAAAAATTGGAACAAAAGGATTATTAGCTTATGAGCTGAATTTCAAAGGAAAAAAAGCACATTCAAGCACTCCAGAAAAAGGAAAAAGTGCAAACATGAATGCAATTAGTTTTTTTACCGAATTAAGAGAATTCTATAATAAGCACATTATAAATTATGAGGACAATAGATACGAAGTACCATATACAACAATGAACATAGGCATTCTAAAAGGCGGAAGTGCAATGAATTCGATTCCAGCTGAATGTTTTGCAACAGTTGATTTTAGAATCGCTAAAAATGAGCATATAAATATGCTAGAACAAGAGGTAAATAAACTATCCGAAAAATATGAATGTACAATAAAAATCACTGATAAAATAGAACCTTTCATAAATGAAATAGAATCATTCCCAGAAATAAAAGAAACCGCAAACTTCATGACTGAAGCCAGCCTTGTTCCAAATTCTAAAAAAATAATATTAGGTGCCGGACCTGTAACTGCACATGAAGTGAATGAATATATAACAAAGGAAAGCTATATGAAATTGGTGAAACAGTATGAAGAGTTGATATTGAAGTTCTGTAATGGGTTATGATATAATAACTCATGTAAAAATAAAAAAAGGGGGAAACAAACAATGAAAAATTTTGGAAATGTACTATGGGGTATAGTACTAATTATAATAGG
>USDL01000036.1 GCA_900553365.1 uncultured Clostridium sp. | reverse complement strand
AGACCCTCGTGCCTTGACTTTCCATTTGAGAAAAAATATATAAATACACTTAAAACTAATTTTTTACATGCAAAAAAGAGACAGACTTACCCATCTCTTGCGTGTATGTTTAATAAAGCATATGTAAATATGCTAATTTTATTTATTAATGAACTTACGATATATATATATATATACAGCCTCAAGGCTTACAGTGACTTCGTTCATTTTTTTCCTCCTTTGCTATTTTACTATTCCATTTTCTATCATTTTCTTTAATACCATCACAAACATTGCATGAGACCATCCTAAACCTATTACCCAATCTGCTGTCATCGTTTCATTATTTATTTGCTCTGCTAAAAACCCATGCATACTACTTGTTTTTACTACAAAATCAAAACATTCCTTGGCTTTTTTCGTTTCTCCAATTTCTATATAGTAATTTGCCATCCAAAGTGTTGCTATTACCCATGGTTTGCCTCCATTGTAATGATCCTCTTCAAAGCGTTTATATCCACCTGTATATGTTCTCAATGTCATATTTATTCTTTCTACTGTATTTTGTATTTTCTTTTCTGTTGCCGTAAATAGCTCAAATGGTGTAACCGCTCCTATTATACTTATATCTGTTCGCTTATCCTCCAAGTTTCTTACAAAGCTTTTTTTACTTTCATCATAAAATTTTGTTAGAACAAATTCTCTTATTTTTACATTTAGTTCTCTTAGCTCTTCTTTTTCTTTATTTACATTTTCTTGCTTTACTCTATTTTTGGTAAATTCTTCTTTCAATTCCTCATATATTTTTATCATTGATGTAAAACTTGCAAATATACTTGCTATTGAATATAGATTTGTACCTTCATGCATTTCCCATAAATCATAGCTTACAGGCATTTTGTTCTTTTCTTCTAATATATCTAAAATGTATTTTTTTAATAATGTAAGTGCTTTTTCACACATTTTCAAATTATCTTTTAAAAACTTTTTATCTTCTGTAATTTGATAATGATTGTACACACCAAATATTACTGATGCAGTTTCGTCTATTTGGTATCCCCAGCAAGGAGCTAATCTTCCATCTGTGTAAAAACGTTGTTCCCACATTCCATTTCTGCTTTGTGTATTTTTGCAAAATGTTTTATAGAATTTTTCTACTTCTTTTTTCATTTTTAAAATATCCATTGCATAAGTAATAAACACAGCGTCTCTTGGCCAACAGTAATCATATCCACCACATTTTTTTAGTTCTTCATCTATTTCTACTGCTGCGGAAATTCCACCAGTTTCATTGTTTACAAGTAATGAATATAGAAGTATTGTTCTTTCGTATATTTCCCTTATTTTTCTATTTTTTGGTGTCTCTGCTAAGTTTAGTTGTAAACCATTATGTTCTCTTAAATATTTTTTCCAATATTTTTTTACCGCTTCCTGTTCTGTTTTGAAATCTAATTTTCTTATTCTATCTACAGTTTTTTCTAAGCTGTCTAATCCATTTTTACTATCATCTATATAAATATACAATTCAAATTCTCTTGTTTGTTTTGGTTTTAGTATTCCTAAATCATAGCTTATTCCAGAGTCCGCAGACATTCCTACATAGTCTTTATCTTTTACATATCCTTCTTGAATATTAGCCTTTGTATTGTTTATCTGTGAGCTTAAAAGTTTTTCCTTTGAGAATATGCACATTGTGTAATCATGGTTATATTGCATTAATGTATCATTCTTACATAAACCGCTTGCTCTATTATTTGGAGATGATACTACTCCTGAATGTACAAGAAAATTCAAGTTTAAATCTATTGTATTCTCATTTGTTAGCTTATATTTTTTTACTAATATGTTTTCTTTTATTGCTACATAATCTGTTTGTAATATTTTTAAATTGAAATAAGTGTTAAATATTTCTGTGTTTAATATATTGGTTTCTTCTTCATAATACTGGTTATACATGTTATTTATATCTTGATGTAAATATACAACTGCAGAATCATTAATTTTTAGCCCTGTATGGAAGAAATCGATAATTTGCTTGTAGTCTCTATTAGGATAATACATTCTCAAAAGTTCGCCTTGTTTGGTATAACTTGCGACTATATTTGTATTTCCTATAATTGCATCATTATAATATTTTTCCATGTTTTTCTCTCCTATTATTTAAGCCTCTACCTATTGTTGTAGAATTCTTTCTACAATTTTAAGTATTATCTTATGAAATTACTCGAACTATTTGTTGTTCTAGTTCCTTTATTTTTGCATTTATTGCTTCTATTTCTTCATCTTTAGTATCTTCATCAAATATGTCTTCTTTAATAATGTCAGACATTTCATCTAGTTCTTCTTTTAATGTTGATAGTCTATCTATTACTTCTAATCTTAAGAATCTATATTTATTACGTTCTTCTACTTTTGATACTACTTTTATTGTTTTATCTAAGTTATAGTCTTCTCCATAATCTGGTATTGTTACTGGTATGTCTGTTGTTTCTAAAAGTTTTTCTTTTAGAATTTTTTGACCTTCTGGTTCACCATGTACTAGGAATATATGTTTTGGCTTTGTAATGAAAGAATATACAAAGTTTAATAACCATTCTTGGTCTGCATGACCAGAATATCCTTCAATATATTCAATTCTAGCATTTACTACAATTTCTTCACCAAATATTTTTACCTTTTTTTCTCCTGATACTATTTTTGCTCCTAGTGTTCCTGGTGCTTGGTAACCAACAAAAAGGATTGTATTTTTTGGATTCCACAAGTTATGTTTCAAGTGATGTTTTATTCTACCAACTTCGCACATACCACTTGCAGATATTATTATGTGTGGATGTGGATCGTCATTTAATGCTCTTGATTCTTCAACAGTTTGTGTGAATTTAAGCCCTGGAAACTCAAGTGGATTGTCTCCTTTTTGTATTTCTTGTCTTACTTCTTCATCAAACAAATTCATATTTTGTTTGAAAACTTCTGTTGCAGAAATTGCCAAAGGACTATCTACATAAACTGGTGCTTTCATTAATGTATCGTATTTTTTCAAAAATTCTTCATCATTTTTTTGTTCTTTTAGTTTATTTAGTTCATATAGTATTTCTTGTGTTCTTCCTACCGCAAATGATGGAATTATAACATTTCCGCCATTATCTAAGGTTTCTGCAACTATATTTAAGAATAATTCTGCTTTATCATCATTTCTATTATGAAGCCTTCCTCCATAGGTTGATTCCATTACTAAGTAATCTGCTGTTTCTATCATTGTTGGTGAATCTAATAGAGGAATATCATTGTTACCTAAATCTCCTGTAAATACAATTTTCTTTGTTTCTCCATCCTCTTTTACCCACACTTCAATAATACTTGAGCCTAACATGTGTCCTGCATCATTAAATCTTACACTTATATTTTCATCTAAATCAATAATCTCATCATAAGAAACTGGTCTGAATACTTCCAAACAATCTATTGCATCTTGTGCTGTATATAGTGGTGGAAGTTCTTTTTTTCCTACTCTTGCTCTTTTTTTATTTTGCCATACATTTTCCATTTCTTGAATGTGTCCACTATCTGGAAGCATTATTGCACATAAATCACATGTTGCTTTTGTTGCATAAATTGGGCCACGATACCCAGCTACATATAGTTTTGGTATTCTTCCTGAATGGTCTATATGTGCATGTGTAAGCAACATAAAATCTATATCATGTACATCATACGCAAAATCCTCATAGTTTTCTCTTTCCTCCTTTGCTTTGCCCTGATAAAGTCCACAATCAACTAGTATCTTTTTTCCTGCTCCTTCAAGCAAAAAATTTGAACCTGTAACTGTTTTTGTAGCTCCTAAAAATGTAATATTCATATAATTTCATCCTTTCTAAATAAATACTTTTATTTTTTTATTTAATTTAACATTTAGTTCTTCCTCCTTTGGAAGTTCTAATGTTTTGTAATCATTTTCTTCATCATATATTTCTAGTATTGTATTTTCATCTTTGCTTTGTATTTTTAAATATATTTTTTCGAGTTCTATTATATCAGTATTTAAGATATTTTTTAATATTTCATAGTTTTCTTTAATATTTTTACTGAAAATTGTTATTACTTTTTCTTTACATGCTTTTGTTATTATCATTTTCTGAATTGAATTTAATTCAACTGTGTTTTTAATTTGTTTTCTATTTGTTATATAGATTAAACTATAATATCTAATTATATATAGTAACTTAATCAAACTTTCTTTTTCATTTGTTTTGTTTATTCTTATTTCTATTGCTTCACATACTAGTTTTAGAAGTTCTTTTGCTTTTGTAATATATGTTTTTTCGTCTAAATTTTTAAGGTCTATTTCTTTTAGTAATATTAATTTCTCTTCAATTTCTGTTTTTGTTTTTAGAAAATTCATTGGTTCCATTTTTTTGTTGTAAATATCTAATTTGTTTATTAGGTCTTCTCTTTCTTTTTCAAGTATTTCTACTAAATCGCTTAGACTAAATATTCTATGGTTCATATCTAAATTTTGATTTCTGTCGATGAATTCATTTTTAAGTTTTTTATCATTATTTATTGCATCATCAATTTTTTTTATTGCTTCAACAATTTTTTTCTTTTCGCTTCCTAAATTACTTAGATATTTTTTCTTGTCATCTATTTCCTCAAATTCACTTTGTAATTGTTCTTGTCTTTCTATTAGCCTATTTTTTTCTTCTTCATTTGTGCTTGCAACATTTAATATTGCAATTTGGCAAATTGCCTTAAATAGCTTTTCTGCAAGCTCAATGTTATAATTGTTTTGTAAAATTTCTTTTATGTCTTCTATATTTATTTCGCCTTTTTGCCATTTATCTAGGTTTGCAGTTCCTATCAATATTTTTAAAATTTGATATACAAAATTTGCTTTTATATTTTCAATTTCATCTACTGCAATATTCCAAGACCATCCATCAAAGTCTCTAATAATTTCATTTGAAGCTATACTATATCCTTGATTTAGCGTTTCTTCTAAAGCAGGCTTAATGATTTCATATTCTGTAGGAATTACAAATTTTTCATGCTTTATTTGATATATTTCATAAAGCATTTTTCTTGCATTTAAGTATGTTATTATTTTGTTTTCTTCTAAAATGCTTTTACTTTCTTTAGTTTTTACTATCTCTATTTTTTCACAATCTTGTTCTATTATTTTTAATATTTCTTCTAATATTTCCTTTTTGTTTTTTGTATCTCCATTTGCTAAACTATAGTCAGTATAAGAGTTTTCAACCTTGTAGAGCATGCTTAATAATAAATTTTTAGTATCCTCAGAAAAAGTCTTTTTAGATAAAATTTTTTCTAATTGATTATTGTAATCTTTTATATTCAATTTTAAAATAAATTTTTCTTTTTCCAATTTTTTTCTCCTTTTGTTTTCCTGTGTATATTCTATATTATACTTATTTTTTTGTCAATATATTTAATTAAATAAAAAAAATAAAAGAACTTCACTTCTAAAATTTTGTTTGAGGTAAAGTTCTTTTTTCATTTATAATCCAAATAATAGGCTTACAAGACTTATCATACCATTATATATAAATAATGAAATATATGATGTTAAGTCTGTAAAATATACTATTACAAATAGAGCTATTGTTAAAATAAAATTATTATTTGCTATCCATTCTCTCGCTTTATATGGTAAAAAATGGTTTAATACTTTTGAGCCATCTAATGGATATATTGGTATCAAGTTAAAAACGCCTAAACTTATGTTTACTAGTATAATTGACATAAACAACCTTGAAATTATATACCATGTATTAAATGAAAGATTTAATTTTATTATTATAGCATATATTATTATAAACAAAAGTGCTAGTATAAAGTTCATTATCGGTCCTGCCGCTGCAACTATTGCTTCTGCTTTTGATAAGGAATATTTGCCATCAAAATTTCTTGGATTTATTTCAACTGGCTTTCCCCAGCCAAATCCTAGAAATATTAAACATAACAGTCCAATAGGATCTATATGGCTTAATGGATTTAAGTTTAATCTTCCTTGTAGTCTTGGGGTATCATCACCAAGTTTTGTAGCTGCCCAAGCATGTGCAAATTCGTGGAATGTCATTGCAACTATAACTCCTGGTAAGGAATAAATTATTCCTTCTATTGTTCGCTGTCCTCCTACTATGCTTGATATTGCCATTATCAACAGTATTATAAATAATGTTTTTTTGTCAAAACTGTACATTATATCTTCCTTTCCTTTTATAAATCATTTTGTTTCAAATACTTATTCGGTTAATGGTTTCATTGTTGGGAATAGAATTACATCTCTTATTGATTCGCTTTCTGTAAATAGCATGCATAATCTATCTATT
>USDL01000035.1 GCA_900553365.1 uncultured Clostridium sp. | reverse complement strand
ATATGCCAATGGATGATGTTTTTGGATAATCCAAACCAAAAGGAGGTAGCAAGTATAATGGAAGAGAATAAAGCTATAAAGAAAGCCATTGGAGAATTAGAACGAGTAAGCGGAGATGAAAAGATAAGAAGGATTGCAGAACTAAAAGAGAAGTACATAAGAGATGAGCAGGCAAGTTTAGAATATGCAAAAGATGAAGGATATAAAACTGGCAAAGAAGAAGGAATGAAGGCTGGAAGAAACGAAGGCCGAAACGAAATAGCCAAAAACATGCTAAAAGAAAATCTTTCAATCGAGCTTATTTCTAAATTAACTAGTTTATCACAAGAAGAAATCGAAAAATTAAAAGAATAAACAAGCAATTTGTAAACTAAATCCCAAGATGAATTTTAATTGGTTTGGGAGATTTTCATTTTTAAACCTAAAAGCCATACCACTTTGTTGTATTTCACAAAAACTATTGCAAAAAATATTTTTTTATTATAAAATATAGAAAAAGGCAAAGCAAAGGAGAAAAAGATGATGAACAAAATGGCTAAAACCCTTGGGGCTGTACACACACACACACACACACACACACACACACACACACATAATTATTCTACAAAATAAAAACCGGGCAAAGAGAAAAAAATAATATAGGAAATAAAGCAGGCATATTACAGTATGCTTTATTGAACATACACACAAGAGATGGGTAAACTCATCTCTTGTTTTGGTGTGCAAAAAAAATATTAGAGATAGGAGATAGGTAAATGAGAAGAGAGAAAGGAATAACGCTAATAGCGTTGATAATCACAATAGTAGTAATGTTAATATTAGTTGCAGTAAGTGTGAATGTAATAATAAAAAGTAACTTAATAGGAACAGCCGAAAAGACAGTGGACAAATATAAAACAGCATTAGAAGAAGAAAGCAATATGAGTCAAATTGAGATTAATGGAAAGAAGTATGATTCGATTGAAGATTATTTAGCAGGAGTAGAATCAATACCAGAAATTCACAACTGGGTAAGGACAGGAGATAATATCAAATGTGAACATTGTAATACAAGCTTAACAATAGGGCAAAAAGTAAATTACACAAAAACAGGAGCAGGAAGTTCTAGTATAAGTGAAGAAAAAAGTGGAATAGCTCAAGCAAAGACAGATGGACAAAGCTGGGCAACAAGCTTAGGAGTTCAAACTGTAAATATAGCTAGTGATGAAACGAAATGGGTAGTATTAGGAGTAGAGGATAGTAATAAAAATGGAACAAACGAAACATTATTACTAACAACCCAAACTCCAACAACAGAGAAAATAAAAATGTATGGCTATCAACCATATAATCATGCAGTAGATGAAATAAACAGAATGTGTAAAGAAATATATGGAACAGATGCAAGAGGAATGACAATAGAAGATGTAAACGCATGTTTACAATATGTAGCCCCAGCAGGAATGTGTGGGGAAAAAGATCCAACAACAAATAAATGGACATACTATACTGTTCCAGAGGGCACAAAAATCTCAGATTTAGGTTCAAGCTATGGAGATATATAGACAGATATACAAAATAATGCAAGAGTAATAGATGGCACCAAAAAATATTTCACACCAAGTTGCCCAGAAGGAACAACAGATTCAAGTGTACTAGGAAATATACCAGTAGATGGATATTATTACCACTTATCAGATGATGGAACATATTTGGTAAATGAAGCAAATGCAAGCGATACAAGCCATACAATAACAACCACAACTAAAAACTTAATATTTGGAGATTCAAACAATTATTTGTACTGGCTGGCTTCCCGTGGGGTCGCTGCGGGCTCTGATTGTGCTCGCTTTGGCCCAGGGTCTGTGTTTGGGGGCCGTGCGGGCTCCTACGGCAGCTTGTTCTATTCCTATGACGCTTCGGACAACATTGACTTCTCCCTTCGTGCCGTAGTTTCTCTAAGGTCTGATATCCCAGCGGTTGTAGAGTAGGATAGGGCGAAAGTGGAAGGCTAGAGTGCAGTGGGAGAAAGCCTCGTAACTGCCAGCACTCCTCAGCCGGACCTTAGGTCGGCTTGGGATTGAGGCTAGGTTTGAACTTGGGCAATGTGTGATAATTGTAAATGGTAAAATAATATGTAGGAAAAACGACATTTTTCTTTGCCATTTTCCTACATATTTTTTTGCCAAAATCCTACAAAAAATATTGACATTTACAATAATGGCACTGGCGCGATTTTTTTGGGGAAGGTTGGAACATTTTATACAGCTTATGGTGTTGATTTATGTTAATTTCATATTTTACAAAGCCTTTCTATTGACAAAAGCTTTGTTTCATTGATATAATAACAAAAGTAAGGAGATGATTAATATGTCTGAAACACAATTACAAACAATAAAGGATGTAATAAAAATGACTCCACGTTTAAATGTAGAATGTTTGGATTCTATTAAAATATTAATGGAAAAGGCCATTGATTATGAATTACTAAAATTGGAACCAACTGTTATACTAGAAAATATGGATATTACAGAAAAAACAATGTATTTAGACTATTTGAAAGAAAGTAAAGAAACAAAGGAAAATGAATTGAAAAATTCAGAAACTTTAGAGGAAGTACTAAAAAGAGAGGGGTTGACAATAGATGACTTACTATAATTTTAATAACAAAAGCTAATAATCGAGGACAAATCTACAAATAGTAAACTCTTATATTTTTTTATTCTTAAAGAGTTTAATTTCCAAAACATATAAATAATTTAATATATATTTTGTCTCCAAAAACGCTTACTTTTTTTAATAATGTATGATATAATAAACACCATAAAATAGAAGTTTTAGGAGAAAAATATGGATTTTGTACATTTACATACACACACGGAATTTAGTTTATTAGATGGAGCAAATAAAATAAAAGAACTACCAGCACGAGCAAAAGAACTTGGAATGAAAGCTATGGCAATTACAGACCATGGTGTTATGTTTGGTGTAGTTGATTTCTATAAGGAATGTAAAAAGGTTGGAATTAAGCCAATTATAGGCTGTGAAGTATATGTTGCACCACGTACAAGATTTGATAAAGAATCTAACATAGATAATAAATATTCACATTTAATTTTGCTTGCCAAAAACGAAACAGGTTATAAAAACCTAAGTATTCTAGTTTCAATGGGATTTATTGAAGGCTTTTATTATAAACCAAGAATAGACTTAGAACTTTTAGAAAAATACCACGAAGGTTTAATTTGCTTAAGTGCTTGTTTAGCAGGAAGTGTAAACAAGGCAATTTTAAAAGAAGACATGGAAGAGGCAAAACGAATTGCTTTGTGGCATAAAAATATTTTTGGAGAAGATTACTACTTAGAGGTTCAACCAAATGGTTTGCCAGAACAGGTTTTAGTAAATCAAAAACTTGTTGAACTTTCTAAAGAGCTTGATATTCCTCTAGTTGCAACAAATGACTCACACTACTTGAAAAAAGAAGATGCATATATCCACGAAATATTGTTATGTATTCAAACAGGAAAAAAAATGAGTGATCCAGATAGAATGAAAATGGGAGTAGATGAATTTTATGTAAAATCACCAGAAGAAATGGCAGACTATTTTAAAAATATACCAGAAGCCATAGAAAACACTGTTAAAATTGCAGAAAAATGCAACTTTGATTTTGAATTTGGAAATACAAAACTTCCAAATTACGAAGTACCAAAAGAATACCCAACACATGCAGACTACTTCAAAGAACTATGCAGAACAGGTTTGAAAAAAAGATATGGAGATAACCCAAGCAGTGAAATAAAAGAAAGACTTGAATATGAAATATCTGTAATAGAAAAAATGGGGTATGTTGATTACTACCTTATAGTTTGGGACTTCATAAACTATGCTAAAACACAAGGTATTTCAGTAGGACCAGGACGTGGCTCAGGTGCAGGCTCAATAGCAGCATTTGCAATGGGTATAACAGATATAGATCCAATAAAATACAACTTACTTTTTGAAAGATTCTTAAACCCAGAAAGAATAAGCATGCCCGATTTTGATATAGACTTCTGCTATGAAAGAAGACCAGAAGTTATAGAATATGTGGCTCAAAAATATGGAAGAGACCACGTATCACAAATAATTACATTTGGCACAATGGCAGCAAAAATGGTAATAAGAGATGTTGCAAGGGTGCTAGATATTCCGTATGCAGAAGCAGATAAACTTGCAAAAATGATACCAAATGAAGTACATATAACCATAAAAAAAGCACTAGAGCAAAATAGAGAACTACAAGAATTATATGAAAATGACGAAGAAACAAAGAAAATTTTAGATATAGCAATGAGACTAGAAGGCTTGCCACGTCAGGCTTCAACACACGCATGCCGGAGTACTGATTACTGATAAGCCAGTATTAGATTATGTACCTTTATATGTAAATGAAGGCACAATAGAAGCCCAATTTATAATGACAACACTAGAAGAATTGCGGACTCCTAAAAATGGACTTCCTTGGCTTAAGAACCCTAACAGTTATATCAGACACAATAAAATTTGTAAAACAAAATAGAGGAATAGACGTTTCTTTTGACCAAAACATGAATGATCCAAAGGTATTTAAAGAAATATGGCAATCTGGCAATACTGTAGGAGTATTCCAATTTGAAAGTCAAGGAATGACAAACTTTATGAAAGAACTAAAACCAGATACCCTAGAAGATATAATCGCCGGAGTATCGCTATATAGACCAGGTCCAATGGACCAAATACCAAGGTACATCAAAAACAAATTAGATCCAACACATAGTGAATATACACACCCAGCCTTAGAGCCAATACTAAATGTAACTTATGGCTGTATGGTTTACCAAGAACAAGTAATGCAAATAGTAAGAGACTTAGCAGGATATTCACTAGGCAGAGCAGACCTTGTAAGACGTGCAATGGGAAAGAAAAAACTAGATGTAATGGCAAAAGAAAGAGAATACTTTATACATGGACAAACAGACGAACAAGGGAATGTACTAATACCAGGTTGTGTAAGAAATGGAATAGATGAACAAAGTGCAAACAAAATATTTGATGAAATGGCAGAATTTGCAAAATATGCATTTAATAAATCACACGCAGCAGCCTATGCTGTAGTAGCATATAGAACAGCATACCTAAAAATATATTTCCCAGCAGAATTTATGGCAGCAACTTTAAATAGCTTCTTGGGTAACTTAGATAAAATACCAGAATACATTGCAGAATGTAAAAGACTAAACATAGAAATACTAAAACCTAGTATAAATAAAAGTTTTACCAAATTTACAGTAAATGAAAACAAAATTCGTTTTGGATTAGGCAGTGTTAAAAACGTTGGAACAGCAGCGGTTGAAACAATAGTACAGGAAAGAGAAAAAAATGGAGAATTTAAAAGCTTTACAGATTTTGCAGAAAGAATTCAAGGAGAAACAGTAAACAAAAAATGTATAGAAAGCTTAATAAGAGCAGGGGCATTTGATGAATTAGGTGAAACAAGACATACACTAATGAACTCATTTGAAAGCATACTAGATACAATAGCAAATCAAAACAAAAAATCAATAGAAGGCCAAATTTCAATGTTTGATATGCCAAGTGGAGAAGAAAGCTTAGAAAAGCATAAATACGTAATAAATAAAGTTCAAGAATATGAAGAAAGAGAACTTCTAGACATGGAAAAGGAAATGCTAGGAATTTACATATCAGGCCATCCACTAGAAAAACTACAGGAAAAAATAAAAGCAAATACAAACATAAATACTTTACAAATGATAAACATGAAAGAAGAAAACGACTTATCAAAAGATGGAAAAAACGTAAAATATGCAGGAATAATAACCTCAGTTAAAAAGAAATATACCAAAAACAATACTATAATGGCATTTGTAACAGTAGAAGATTTATATGGTAGCACAGAAATAATAGTATTTGAAAACTGCTATAACAGAGCTTCAGGTGTACTGTTAGAAGATAACATAGTGTTAATAGAAGGAAGACTTAGCATAAGGGAAGATGATGATGTAAAAATTGTTGCAAATTCAATAGTAGATTTTGAAAATGTGATTAAAGCTACAGAAAAGGAAAACACACAAGAACAAAAACCAAAAATACTTACACTTAACATTCAAAATGCAACAGAAAAGCAAAAAACACGCTTAAGAGGAGCAATAAGATTTTTTTCAGGAGAAAGAAACAATATAGTAGTACAAATAATTGATAATGAAGGAATAAAACCTTGCGGAGCAATATACTTAAACAAGGATATTTTAACAGAATTTGAAGAAATACTAGGAAAAGAAAATGTTAAAATATAATAAAAATTTTTGAATTGTTACAATTATATTACAAATTGCAAAAAAAGTTGAAATTTGCATTATTTTATTATAGAATAAAATAAAATTTATAGTAAATAATAAATAAAAATGATAGGAGAGAAAAAATGAAAAAAAACAAAGGAATAACTTTAATAGCATTAATTTTAACAATAGTAATAATGCTTATATTACTAGCAGTTGGTGCAAGTTATATAATTAACGATAATTTAATAGGCCGTGCAGATAATACAGTAAAGGCTGCAAATAATAAAATAAATCAACAACAGACAATAGTGGATGACTTAATGGGAGAATTAAATAAGAGTACAGCAGCACATGACTGGCAATATACAGATGAAACAAGAGCAGCAATAAAATGTGTATGTGATGACTGTAAGAAATTTGCAAATTCAACTGAAGGAAGAACGTTGTATATAGGGCAACAAATAATGTATACATCAACAGGAACAGGAAGTTCTAGTATAAGTGAAGAAAAAAGTGGAATAGCTCAAGCAAAGACAGATGGACAAAGCTGGGCAACAAGCTTAGGAGTTCAAACTGTAAATATAGCTAGTGATGAAACGAAATGGGTAGTATTAGGAGTAGAGGATAGTAATAAAAATGGAACAAACGAAACATTATTACTAACAACCCAAACTCCAACAACAGAGAAAATAAAAATGTATGGCTATCAACCATATAATCATGCAGTAGATGAAATAAACAGAATGTGTAAAGAAATATATGGAACAGATGCAAGAGGAATGACAATAGAAGATGTAAATAAAGTTTTAGGTTATACACCAGCTGGAGGAATGTATTATTTGAGTGGCTGGATCACAACAGGAAATTTAACAACAAAGCTAAAAGATTTGGGAGAATGTTGGACAAATATAACAAATTTTAACACAAATAGTGTAGATGGAGTATTTTATGACCCATCAAATCCAGAAGGAATAAAAGATAATGGAGCAAAATTGGGGGAATATAATCAAGATGGATATTTCTACCACTTATCAGATGATGGAACATATTTGGTAAATGATGCAAATGCAAGTGATACAAGTCATACAATAACAACAGTGACAAGAAACCTAATATTTGGTGAAACAAAACAATATGCTTACTGGCTGGCTTCTCGTGGGGACTTTGTGAACACTGCTATTGTTTACTTTGGCCAAGGGCTTGTGCATAAAGGCAATGCGTTCTCCTACGGCACCTTGTTCCGTTCCAATGGTGATTCGCGCGACGCTGCCTTCTCCCTTCGTGCCGTAGTTTCTCTAAGGTCTGATATCCCAGCGGTTGTAGAGTAGGATA
>USDL01000034.1 GCA_900553365.1 uncultured Clostridium sp. | reverse complement strand
CTCCTTCTTTTATTGATAGCATTCCTTCTAAACCCTTTAGCATTTGTTCCTCCTATTATTACTTTGCAAATATCATGTAAACTAATGATATACATGTTCCGGCAACCATTAGTACTGCTAATATTGCAGCAAATATTCTAACAAATAATTTATTCTTTTTATTCATTCTAATTACTTCCTTTCCTTAGTTGGTATTCGTTTTTTATAATCGTCATTATAATTTGAACGGTTTTTTCCAAGTTATCATTTTTTAGCACATAATCATATATGCCTATTTTTGATTCCTCATAATCGAATCTATTAAGTCTTAGCTCTATTTCTTTTATGCTTGCTTTTTCCACTCTATGTTCTAATCTTCTTCTTAGTTCTTCTTTTGGAACTCTTAAGAAAATCGTAACCATATCTAAATCATCTTTAAATAAATTTAATAAATTCTCTGTTCCATTTACTTCTATATCTTTTACAATTATTTTTCCAGATTTCATTGCCTCATCTAATATTTTTTTAGAAGTTCCATAATAGTGTTCATGATGAACAGAATATTCATAAAATTCATTCTCTTTTATTTTTGTTTCAAATTCCTCTGTTGTAATGAAATTATATATTTTTCCATCAATTTCGCCTTCACGGGGTTTTCTGTCTGTATATGATGGCATTGATATTACATTATCCATTCTTTTTATTAATTCTTTTTTTATTGTATCTTTTCCAGCTCCAGATACCCCTGATAGTAATACTAACATTCTCTCACCTTACCTTCAGCTATTTCATTTGCTGCTAGTGTTACTGCTGATCTTTCTTTTACTTTTGTTAAAGGTATTTGTCCTCCTGCAATTTGTCTTGCTCTTTTTGAAACTAATATTACTAGTTCAAATCTATTATCAACTATTTTTAATAAGTCTGTAACTGTTGGTTTAATAATCATTTTTAAAACTTCCTTTCTAAAACTACTCCTCTATATTATCCTCTTTTGCAATGTCTTTGTCAAGTCTTGATGCGATTGTTTCTGGTTGTACTGATGATAATATTACATGACCTGAGTCCATTATTAAAACTGCTCTTGTTCTTCTACCACATGTTGCATCTATTGCAGTTCTTGCATCTTTTGCTTCTTGTACAATTCTTTTTATTGGTGCAGCCTCTGGACTTACTATTGAAACTATTTTATTTGCAGAAACTACATTTCCAAAACCTATATTAACTAATTGCATAATTGCCTCCTATTCTATGTTTTGTATTTGTTCACGTATGTTTTCTAATTCTGTTTTTATATCTACAACATAATTTGTTATTTCTAAATTATTTGCTTTTGAACCTATTGTATTTGTTTCTCTATTCATTTCTTGAATTAGAAAATCGATTCTTTTGCCATTGCTATTATCTTTATCAAGCAAGCTTAAGAACTGTGATATATGGCTTTTCATTCTCGTTATTTCTTCTTCAACAGAACATTTATCTGAATAAATTACTATTTCTTGAGCTAATCGAGTCTCATCTACAACATTTGGTTTAAGCAATTCATTTACTCTCTTCTCTAATTTTACTATATATTCTTCAACAAGTCCAGTAGAAATTGAATTAATTTTATTAATTTTTTCTGAAATTACATTTATTCTTTTTTCTAAATCTTCTTTTATCTTTTCTCCTTCAACTTCTCTCATGCTTATAAAATTCTTTATTGCTTCATTTGTGCATATTATTAATTCTTCTTTTATTACCTCTTCTGCTGTTTCATCTATCTTTGTGTTTAAAACATCTGGCATTTTCATTACATCTATTACTTCTATATTTGAATTAATATTTTGCTCACTAGCTAGTTTTCTCATTTCTTCTATATATCTTTTTGCTATTTCTCTATTTATTTCTATGTTTCTTCCTATATCACTATTATTTGTAAAGCTAACAAACACTTCTATTTTTCCCCTAGTAATTGCATTTGATATTAGCTTCTTTATTTTATCTTCTAGAAAGCTTATGCTTCTAGGCATTTTAATAGATATATCGCTATATCTATTATTTACTGATTTTATTTCTACAACATATTCTCGTGCATCTATTTCATAAGTGGCTCTGCCATATCCTGTCATGCTTCTTAACATTATTTAATCTCCTTTTCTACTGCCTTTGTAGTTGCAGGTTTTCTTTTCGTTGTTGTTGTCTTTTTAACTGTTTTTGTATTGCTTTCTACTTTTTTAGGTGTTTTTGTTGTTTTTGTTTTCTTCGTACTTGCTGATTTCTTTATATTTTCATCATTTTTGTTTTGCTTTTCTTTTTGTGCATTTTTTGTAGTTTCTGTTTTTTTAGGTCTTCCTCTTGTAGTTGTCTTCTTTGTAGTTTGGTTTGTTTTAGTTTTTTCTTTTGCTGATGTTTTAGTTTTTCTTGTTTTTGCTTGATTTTTTCCTTTTGTTTCTTTTTCTTTGTTGTTTTTTTCAATTTTCTTTAAGATTTTTTCTTTTTCTTCTTCAGCCTTATTATCTTGGCTTTCTTTCTTTATTATTTCAGTTATGTCGCTTTTTTCTAATAGGTATTTTTTCTTTTCTAGGCAATATGTTGCTATTATTTTTATAATATAATACACATCAATAACAGCTATTTGAATATATTTAACAATATCGCTAAATACATAAAAAACATAAGGAGCAAAAAGAGTATATATTGATATTACTAAGGTTTCAACTCCGCATAATGCAAGCTTTCCATTATCTTTTTTGTATGCAACTTCAAATACTACTATAGTAAAAATTAATAATTCTATTGAACACACATTATATATTTTGATTGCTATATTTTTGGGTAAAGCACTTGTCGCTATTTGAAATATCATGATTAAAATAATAAAAGAAATACCAATAGCCCAGTATGCAATAAGCTCATTTTTAATTATTTTTTCTGTTTCTTTTGATAGTTTTCTTTCTTGCTTTATGTTTTCAATGTCTTTTAACATATTTTTTTTCACTTTTGTGTTCCTACCTTTCTTTTGGTATTATTCTAATTCATACATTAAAATTCCTGTCATAACTAATCCAACTGTTTCAGTTCTTAAAATTCTATTTCCTAAAGTTATTATCTTTGCTCCTGCATTTTGCAATAACTGAGCTTCTTTTTCGGCAATTCCGCCTTCAGGACCAATTATTATACCTATTTTTAAATTTTGTTTTTTATCTATTTGTTTTAGAACTTGTTTTAATGTTGTATTTTTCTCGTTTTCATAAGCCAATAATACTATATCATATTTTTGAATCAAATTACATACTTTTTGCAAATTTATTAATTTTTCTACTGTTGGAATTGCGTCTCTTCCACTTTGTTTAGCTGCTGTTTCAGCAATTTTTTGCCATCTTTCTATTTTCTTTGCTTGTGCTTTACTATCTAATTTTACAACACAGCGTTCCATTTCTACTGGAATAAAAGATTTTGCACCTAGTTCTGTACATTTTTGAATAATGAGTTCCATTTTTTCAGCCTTTGGTAACCCTTGAAATATTGTAATCTCAGTATTAGGTTCAGCCTCTGACTGTAACATTTTAATTACATTACATTCTATTTTTTCTTTGTTTATATCTTTAATTTGGCATAAATAATTTTCAGACGTAACAATATTGCAAATGTTTATTTCGTCTCCAATCTGTTTTCTCAAAACATTTGCAATATGCTTTACATCTTCGCCAATTAAAGTTATTTTATCATCTTGCATTTGACTTGCTTGTATAAAAAACTTTGGCATATTTTCTCCTTTATTTATCTTTCTTCTCCGTTTTCATTTTTGTTTTTAGCAATCAAATCCATAACTGAAGCACTTCTTGTAGTTCCTCTTTTTGCATTTAAATCGTCATACGTCATATAACCAGTTCTTATTGCTAAATCGTTAAAGCTTCTATCTGTCATACCACTTATATAGTCAATAGCTAATTGGTATGACATTGCGTCTTCTATGTTATTTCTTGCTTGCTCTATTCTATTTTGTATTATTTCATCTCTGTGTTTTACTACTTCATCCATTGTTCCATATTGTTCTAGTAATTCTTTTTGATTGTTTCTATTTTCTTCTTCTTCATATCTTTCTAAATATCCAAACTCCCTCAATGCTTTTTTTATAATTGTCTCAGCTTGTTCCTGTGTGTATTCTCCTTGTGCTACAAGTTTTCTGGCAAATTTCTTTTGTTCTTCGGGATTATCTATATCATCCATTCTGCCTTCATAATCTGTTTTTATCATATCACGTGTAACTTTTACACTTTGTGCAAAGTCTTCATCATATTTTATTGCTTCGTCTACAACCATTGTAACAGTTGTTGGAATTGCTGCAAATACATTATTATATTTTATAGCAAAATTATCTCCTTCTTTTTGAACACTATAATAAACTTCTTTACATAATTCATGTTTTCTGTTTTCAAAAGCATTTTTTCCTTTCATTTTAAGTCTTTCATCGCTTCCAACTTTTCTAGCACCTTTTATGTTCTTAATTCCATATTGTTTTTGATTTTCTTCATATTGTGCTTCATCAAGTGGTTTAACTTTCATGTATTTTAGTGCTTCTGGCTCTACTTCATTTCTAATTGTCCTATCATAAAATTTATTTCTAATTGCACCAGTTTCTTTTAATGCTTTTGCTACATGTATAACTAATTCTTTTGCAGCTTTTGGTTGTTGTTCCATTTGGTAATCCCATTTTGTATATTGCACTATTTTTTTATAGTTTAAATTTTTGATGTTATCAAATAATTTTTCCGCTTTGTAAGAAAATTTAGGATTAACTGGAGTATCTTTCTCTTCATCTTCAAGCTGTTTTCTTAATTCAGTATCATATGGATTTAATTCAAGTTTATCCTTTAATTCTAATATTGTTTTTTCTTTCTCCTCTGTTTTAGCTCTTGTTTCAGTTATTATGTCGTTTATAAAGTACTCTTGCATTCTACTTGTTACTTCATACACTACTGATGAATTTATGCTTAACATTTTTCCAACAAATTCTCTAAGCTTTGCAACATCTGCATACATGAATTGTTTTTCTTCCTCTGTCATGTCAGCAGATTTGTCTTTAATACTTTGAACTTTTTCTTCCAAGATGTCATTTAGTTTTTGTACATCATCTTCTTGCATTGAAGTTATCTTTATACCTTGTTTTTCTGCTGTTTTTATAATATCATTTGCATTTGCTAGAATATTCTCGTTTTCAGGCTTTTTCATGTCAGATTTTAACTCTCTTAGTTTGCTTTCCTTTATTTCTTTAATTTTATTTTTAGCACAGGCAATATATCCTTCTCTTGTTGAATATCCAGTGGTTAATATTTCACCTAATAATGCTAAATAATCGTCATCAAAATCATCAATTATTCCTATTCTAAATCCATCTTGTATATCTGTTGCTAAATATGCTATTACATCAGCCATCTTAGCAAGTTTTCCTTCTGGAGTTTGTGCAACAAATTTATAATCATTATAAGAATTTGCCCTTCTTAATTTATCACGTATTGCATCTTGAATACTTGGGTAAGGAGTCTCTTTTCTATTTCTCTCTCCTCTTGTTGCTTCACCATCATGTGAAATTATTACATCAAGGAAATAATCAAACTCTTTTTCTAACTGTTCTCTTAACTCTGGAGTTTCATTAATGTTTGGAATTTTGTTAATTGCTTTATCTCTAATACCCTCTGCTCTAATTACTTCTATTCCTTTAGCATTGTGATGGAAAAATCCACAATTTTTCCTTTTACCAATCTTAGAAAATATCTCTTCGCCCTCATGTGCACTAAATGGATGTCCTGCATCATGCATTAACATTCCTGCATAAATGTATTCTCCATTTAAGTCTAATCCATCTGCTAACCTTTTAGCAATGTTTGCAGCTATTTTTGAATGTGTTGCTCTTGAAGTTACGTGAGATTCGCTTGCTGCCTTTGGTGTAGACATAGGTTTTGTTTCAGCTCTTCTCATAAATTTACTCTCATCAATTGTTTCAATTAAATAATCCATGTATTTATCCCATGTTAGTTCGGTTTTTTTCATTCTTACCATAAAACGGCCTCCTAAACTAAATATAACTATATCTATTTTACCATATTTTTCATCATTTGTGAAGTCTTAAAAAAAAAGCAGATGTTCTGCTTTTTTTATCCAAATATTCCTCTCTTTTTTACTGGTGGCTGTTCATTCATTGTTTGTGCAAGCTTGTTTAATAATTCCCTTTGTTCCGCAGTTAATTTCTTTGGTATCTGCACGGTTACAGTGAAAATTAAATCTCCTTGTGCAGTACTATTTACTGACTTAAATCCTTTTCCTCTTATTGCAAATCTTGTTCCACTTTGTGTACCTTCTGGAATTCTATAATTTTCAGTTGTTCCATCTACCATAGGTATTTTTAAATCCGCACCTAAAGTTGCTTGTGTAAATGTAATTGGCACTTCACATGTTACATTTCTTCCATCTCTTTTAAATACTCTATGATTTCTAACTGTTACAACTATGTATAAGTCGCCTCTTGGTCCACCTTTTATTCCTGATTCCCCTTCACCTTTTAGTGCAACAATTTGTTCATTATCTATTCCCGCTGGTATTGTAACTTTAATTTTTACAGTTTTACGAATTGTTCCTTTGCCTTTACAATCTGGACATTTTTCTTCAATTTTTACGCCTTCTCCACCACATTCTGGGCAAGTTTTTGTAGTTTGCATTTGCCCCAAAATTGTTGAAACAGTTTGTGTAACCTTACCTGTTCCATGGCAAGCACTACATGTAGATGGTTTTGTACCTGATTTTGCTTTTTCTCCATGGCAAGTAGGACATTCCTCATCTCTTGAAATTGTTATTTCCTTTTTTACTCCTAAAAAGGCTTCTTCAAAAGTTATATCCAAATTATATTTTAAATCTCTACCTTTTCTTGGACCTGTTGCTTTTCTTCTAGAACTTGATGCTCTTGAACCAAATCCTGCTCCTCCACCGAAAAAACTAGAGAATATATCGTTTATATCTCCAAAATCATCAAAACCATTAAAGCCATTAAATCCATTAAATCCAGAAGAAGTATATGAATAATATCCTCCACCTGGTCCTCCTGCACCACCGCCAAAGCCTTGTGGTCCATCTGGTCCAAATTGGTCATACATTTTTCTTTTTTGTGGATCTGATAAAGTTTCATAAGCTTCTGAAACTTCTTTAAACTTTTCCTCTGCTTCTTTTTTATTATCTGGATTTGCATCTGGGTGATATTTTTTTGCAAGTCTTCTATATGCTTTTTTTAGTTCTTCGTCGCTCACATTTTTATCAACGCCCAAAACCTCATAATAATCTCTTTTATTTGCCATTTTAACTTTACTCCTTTTTTTGTAAATTACATCTATATTCCTTTTATAATCCGCCAAATCTCGTTGGAGTTATATATGTTTTGTTCTCAAGAAAAAAATATATAACTCCTGCGTTTGGCTAGTTTGAGTTTGTAATACACATATAATTTGCAAAAGTGATAGGTGGAACGGCTTTAAAATGGCCGTTCCATACTTCCTTTATTTGTTGTCGTTGTTTCCGTCGTCTTCTACTTTATAATCTGCATCATACACTGTTCCGTTGTTTCCACCATTTTCTGCATTTGCTTCTGTTCCTTCAGTAGCTCCAGCTGCAGCTCCGTTTTGAGCAT
>USDL01000033.1 GCA_900553365.1 uncultured Clostridium sp. | reverse complement strand
CTTGTGATGTTGAGGCATGGTCTCCTCGTCAAAAGAAATATTTTGAAGTTGGTAGCTGTTCTAACTTAACAGACGCACAAAGTAGACGTTTAGGAATTCGTGTAAAAGGTGAAAAAGGAAATTATTTTGCACATACTTTAAATAATACAGTAGTTGCTCCTCCTCGTATGCTTATAGCCTTTTTAGAAAATCACTACCAAGCTGATGGAAGTGTTACAATACCAGAAGTATTAAGACCTTATATGGGCGGAACTGAAGTTCTAAGACCAAATAAATAAAATTTAATATTGGGAACGGTTTTAAAGGCCGTCCCCTACTTTGATTTTAAGGAGAATATTTATGTTAGTTAAAAATCCAAAATTTGAGATATCTGCTGTTTCTGAATCTCAATATCCTAAAACTGATTTGCCTGAAATTGTATTAGTTCGGAAAATCTAATGTTGGTAAATCTTCATTTATTAATACAATGCTTATGAGAAAGAGCTTAGCTAGAACCAGTAGCGAGCCTGGCAAAACAAGGCAAATTAACTTTTACAATGTTGATGATAACTTCTATTTCGTAGATTTACCTGGTTATGGTTTTAGTAAAATGTCTAAACAAGAACAAGTTAAAGTTGGAGAATTCATTGAGCATTACCTATCTAATAGAAAACAAATTGCTTTAATTGTGTTTTTAATAGATATACGCCATGCCCCAACTGAAAATGATGTTATGATGTATAACTATATAATAAATACTAGGTTTCCATGTTTGGTTTTGGCAAATAAAGCCGATAAATTGGCTCCAACAAAGGTAGATAACACAGTTCAAGACTTACAAGAAAAACTTAATCCTTTAAAAGATTTAAAATTTTTACCATTTTCTTCTGAGAAGAGAATATATTCAGAAGCTGTTTGGGAAGAAATAGGAAAAGAGGTATAACTTTCGTTATACCTCTTTTCCCTTACTTTTCGGGAGAAGCACTCTTTACGAATTCATCATAAACGATGAATAGATTTTTGATATCTTCTTGGTTATCGAGTAATCGCACTATCTTTCTCTTGATTTTTCCTCTTTCAAAGATTGATTTGCTTTTCTTGAACTTTGCATTGTTAACCATAAGTTGAATCTCAACATTATTCTCCATTTCTTTCAGTTTCTCGTAAACTGGTTCAATGTCTTTAACTGTATATTTGACATTTTTCTCAAATACAGTTTTGAATATTGTAGAAATTCTTTCTATCTGGTCTTCAATTTTAGTTTTTTCTTCCCGAGCCATAATGTAACCTCCATCTTTAATATAAATTTGGATTTCCTAATAGCTTACGTTAACTATTATAACATAATTTAGTAATACTTTCAAGGTTATATTATTTCTTTAATTTTTCCGCTTCTATATGCCTCTAATAGCATTTTTAAGCTATCAATATCCTTTTGTATGCTTTTACCAATATCAGTATCAGCAACGCTTTTTCTTTCAGTTGCTTTTGCATTTACCATTATATCATACTTAATATCTAATTCTTCTCTAATTGCCTTCATTTTTGAGTCAAAAGGTTCATTTGCAGCTAATATTAATCCATAAGAATTATATGTTAAAGTATATCCTGCTCTACCAGTTTCTTGTCTATAGCTTTTTGCAAATCCACCATCTATTACTAATAGTTTTCCATTTGCCTTTATTGGGCTTTCTCCATCTTTTTCTTTTACTGGAATATGTCCGTTAATTATATGTGAATTTTTTACATCTAATCCAAATTCGTTGAAAATTTTATCACATATTTTTTCTTGTTGAACTAAAGTATAATATGGATTTTTAGGCTCTTTTCTTACTTCTTTATTTTCCTCTGTATTGTCTATAAAGTATCTTTCAAAAGTAGCAGCCTTTGACTTTCCAAATAAAGGAGATTTTGCACCACACCACAAATACCACATTAAATCAACAGCGTTTTTATCTTTTTTATAATTATCTCTTTCTATATATGCTTTGTTTATTAAACTTTCAATATAGTCTAAATATGCCTTACCAGATAATTTGTTTCCATAAATTTCTATTTCTGAAAAATTACCATTTTCATCCATTGGAATACATCCATGAAATAGCAAGTTTGAATTAAAGCATTTATATAAGCTTCCCTTTGCATATAAGAAATTAATATGTCTTTGCAAACTTTCACTATTTTTAAATGATTCCTTTAATCTATACATTATTTCTCTTTCCTCTTGTGTAAGCTTATAAGGATCACTTGGGTTAATAGTTGGAAAGTTTTTATCATTTAATTCATAAGTCTTGCCATCTATATTAACAGTTCCATTTTCATAGTCTATATGTTCAAGCAATAGCCTGTCTTGCATTTTGTACTCAGGATGTTTTTTAATGTATTCTCCTTCAATTTTAAATTGAATTATTGAAATTGCTTTATGTATTTTTGAAATTGTTTCTTCATCTCTTTTTAAATATCTCTTATAATCAAATACCTTTGGTTTAAAAGTAGCACAATGGTCATCCTTATATGTTTCAAGTGCAAAAGTTGCAAGTGGTCTAATGTTGATTCCGTAGCCATCTTCTAAAGTGTCTGTATTATCATATCTACTACAAATTCTTACAACATTAGCTATACAAGCCTCATTACCACAAGCAGCACCCATCCATAGTATATCATGGTTTCCCCATTGTATATCAATACTATGAAAATCCATTAATGTATTTAATACTTTCTTAGCTTCAGAACCTCTATCAAAAATATCGCCTACAACATGTAAATGGTCTATTGCCATTCTTTTTATTAAGTTTGAAATTGCTACAATAAATTCATCTGCTCTATCTAATTCAATAATTGAATTTATTATTTGTTTGTAGTATTGTTCTTTATCAGGTCCTGCTGCTTGCAAATGTAGCAATTCATCAATTATATAATCAAAACCCTTAGGCATAGCTTTTCTAACTTTTGACCTTGTATATTTAGAACTTACTTCAACTGCAACCTCAGTTAATCTATATAATGTTATACTATACCATTCGTTCAAATCTTCAACTTGATTTTTTATCATATTTAATTTTTCTTCAGGATAATAAATTAAAGTAGCTAAAGCTCTTCTCTCATGCTCTGTTATTTGTTTCTTGAAAATTGTTTCTATTTTACTTTTAATAATACCAGAACCATTATTTAAAATATGAGAAAATGAACCATATTCTCCATGAATATCACTCAAAAATAGCTCTGTTCCCTTAGGTAAGTTTAATATTGCTTGAAGATTTATTATCTCTTCTGATACCTTTTCAATATTTGGATATTGCCTATTTAAAACTTTTAATAATTGTTCATTATTTGTTTCCATTATCCACCCTTCCCTTTATAGCATTAAATACTATAAATGTTTTTATTTACCAATAAATTATATCATTTAATTATACTCTATGCAAGTTGTTCACTTTTTAGTCGCAATTCATATATAACATATTTTTAAAAAATTATTGATAAACCTTGACAAAATGGGTAAAAATATTATACAATAGGAATTGTTAAAAATGCGTTTGTACAATGCAAAGCTGTAAAAGGTTACTAATAGAGAGTAAGGGCCATAGGCTGTAAGCCCTTTTAGCAAACATTACAAAGTGAAACACATTGGAGTATTTTATTTTAAGAGAAGTGCTAATTATTAGTACTTAAGTTAGGGTGGTACCGCGGATTTTATTCGTCCCTGCATTGTTGCAGAGGGCTTTTTTTATAGCCTATGTAACTATAATTTATTTAAAAATAGGGGGAATTTTTATGGAGAAAATCAAAACTTTATTTACTAACACAGAAGATTTTGTTGATAAGGAGGTTTCTATTGAAGGTTGGGTTAAAACAGTTAGAGATTCAAAAGACTTCGGCTTTTTAGAGCTTAATGATGGTAGCTTTTTCAAAAATGTACAGGTAGTATTTGATAATACTTTAAGCAACTTTACAGAAATATGTAAATTACCAATCATTTCTACTATTAAAGTAACAGGAGATTTTGTAAAAACTGAAGGTGCTAAACAACCATTTGAAATTAAAGCTAAAAACGTTGAAATTGAATTTTTAGCAGCTTTAGATTATCCACTTCAAAAGAAAAGACATTCTTTCGAATATTTAAGAACTATAGCACACTTAAGACCTAGAACAAATACTTTTAATGCAGTATTCAGAGTACGTTCTGTTCTATCTTATGCTATACACAAATTTTTCCAAGAAAGAGATTTTGTGTATGTTCACACACCAATAATCACATCTAGTGACTGTGAAGGTGCTGGAGAAATGTTTAATGTATCTACTTTAGATGTTAATAATCTTCCAACTTTAGAAGATGGAAAAGTTGATTATTCAAAAGATTTCTTTGGAAAACCTGCTCACCTTACAGTAAGTGGTCAATTAAATGTTGAAACTTATGCTTGTGCTTTTAGAAATGTATATACATTTGGGCCTACATTTAGATCAGAAAATTCTAACACAGTAAAACACGCATCAGAATTCTGGATGATAGAACCTGAAATTTGTTTTGCAGACTTAAATGATGATATGGATTTAGCTGAAGATATGATTAAATATATAATTAATTATGTATTAGAACACTGCCCAGAAGAGATGGAATTTTTCAATAACTTTGTAGATAAAGGATTATTAGACAAACTTCACAATGTTGTTCATTCAGACTTTGCAAGAATTACTTACACTGATGCAATAAAAGAGCTAGAAAAAAATAATGATAATTTTGAATTTCCAGTACATTGGGGCTCAGATTTACAAACTGAACATGAAAGATATTTATCAGAAGTTATTTTCAAAAAACCTGTATTTGTAACAGATTATCCAGCTGAAATAAAGGCTTTCTATATGAAGCAAAATCCAGACGGAAAAACAGTTGCAGCAGCAGACCTTTTAGCTCCTGGAATTGGTGAAATAATTGGTGGTAGCCAAAGAGAAGATAGTTTAGAAAAGCTACAAAATAAGATTAAAGAAAACGGTATGAGAGAAGAAGATTACTGGTGGTATTTAGACTTAAGAAAATATGGTAGCGTACGCCATGCTGGTTTCGGTTTAGGATTTGAAAGAATGATGATGTACCTAACAGGTATGCAAAATATTCGTGACGTAATCCCATTTCCTAGAACTCCAAAGAACTGCGAATTTTAGATTAAAATATTTTAATTTTGAAATACAAAAATCCCCCTTAGTTTTAAGGGGGATTTTTGCACGAAATATTAGGTTACTTCGTAATAAGTAAAACCAACTAACCTGTTTAGCAGACACCCATACTTAATTGCTGTTGATGAATGTCTCATGTGAAGAGTTTCCATTTTGATTCTGGTAACCATTTCCTCATAATTCTCAGCTTCGCGGATAGATTGCGAACCATAATGTGCAATAATTTGCAGTTCACCAATGGTAAGCGCTTCTTTTGTCGTCACTATTGCAACAACATCCGCCTCATGAGAATCTTTGAAAATTACTCGATCAAATCGAATTCTGGTCTCAATATTAGCCATTTTCTTGCCTTTCTAATGGTTATGATATTTTGTGGTCTCTATGTAAAATGCTTTCGCATGTAAAAAAGGTTATTGGAGCTTTGCTTATATATAAAAACGCTAAAAGCGTTGGATAAAGGTTATTATACCATATTTTACATAAAATTGCAAATTTTGGTTGACTAACTCCTTCATTTTATGCTATTCTTTTATATAGAGGTGTTTTATGACATTAAAATATACAATTAATAATAATGATAATTATGTGAATTTACATGAGCTATTAAAAAATCATTTTCAAATTTCTGATAGACTTTTAGTAAAATTAAAGCATGAACAAAAACTATTCATAAATGGAGAAAAAGTTACTATTAGAGCCCCTTTAAGTAAAGGTGATTATGTTGAAATAAATCTTGATTTTTTGGAGGACAATTCAAACATTGTACCCACAAAAATGAATTTAGACATATTATTTGAAGACGATAGCATGCTTATTATAAATAAACCTGCTAAAGTGCCTGTACACCCTTCTATGGACCATTTTGAAGATAGCTTATCAAATGGAGTTAGATTTTATTTTGATGAAATCGGCCTAAAACGAAAAATAAGGCCTGTAAATAGGCTTGATAAAGATACTTCTGGAATTGTAATTTTTGCTAAAAATGAGTATGTGCAAGAGTGTTTAATAAGACAAATGAAATCGAATCAGTTTGTTAAAGAATATATTGCAGTTTGTAGTGGTGTTTTTCAAAAACACAATGGAACTATAGATGCTCCTATTGCTAGAAAGGAAAATAGTATAATAGAAAGATGTGTTGCAGAAGCGGGAGATAGAGCAATTACACACTATGAAGTTTTAAAAAACACAAACGATTATTCGGTTGTGAAATGTATATTAGAAACAGGCAGAACTCATCAAATACGTGTGCATTTAGCCTATATAGGGCATCCTCTTTTAGGAGATACTTTATATGGTACTCCTTCTCCTCTAATTCATAGGCAAGCCTTGCACGCTTATAAGGTTAAATTTATTCACCCAATCTCACTAAAGCCTATTGAATTAACCACTAAAATCCCTAACGATATTGAAAATATACTTTAAAAAGCAATTCTATTTTTAGAATTGCTTTTCTCTCTTAGCTAACTATTTCCACATTATACCCAATAAATAGCCCTGTTTCAATTACTCCTACGATGTTTTTAAGTTTTGCTTCAAATGTTTCATCAACATTTTCAAAGCTTGCATCTACAATTAAATTTCCGTTTTCTGTTATTACTGGTCCATCTTTTTTCTTTGCTAAACGTAGTTCCGCACTTGTTGCTCCTAATTCAAATAGTTTTTCTTTTACTGCATATAATGCTTCTGGGAATACTTCTATTGGTATTGGGAATTTTTCGCAAGGTTTTTTCACAAATTTACTGCTGTCTACTAGTATATAGCTTTTCTTTGCATTTGCTATATTTAGCTTTTCTCTAAACATTGCAGCTCCTCTTCCCTTTACTAGCCATTTTTCTGGAGTAACTTCGTCTGCTCCATCAAAGCACCAGTCTGGTTTTGCAGTTATCAATGTTTCTACTGGTATTTCTAAATAATTACATACCATTCCAAGTTCTCTTGATGTTGGTATTGCTTTTATTTTTAAATTTTCATTTTTCATTCTGTTTGCAATAGCTTGAATTGCTAAAAAAGATGTTGAACCTGAGCCAACTCCTATTACGTCTCCATCTTTTGCTATCTTTGCAATTTTTTCTGCAATTTTTTGTTTTTCTTCTAAATGGCTTATTTCTCCATTCCATTCTAATTTTTGAACAACATTTTCATTCCAATACATAGTTTTCCCCTTTCTATTTTTAAAAAGAATAGTAAATAATATAATGTTATTTACTATTCTCAAAGTCGTTTACACGTTATTTTTAAACGTCTGGTTCACATAAACCAAAGTTCTTATTATCTTTTAACTTAAATAATACATTTACTTTGTTTGTTTCTGAATTTATAAATGTAATAAATCTATCTGTTGGTTTTTCTTGTAATTTTAGTATTGCATCTTCTGGAGTCATTGGTTTTAAATCATAATATACAGTTTTTATTATTTCTCCATCTGTTTCTGGTTGATGAGTATCTACTGGTAAGTTTTTGATTGAATCTTCTTTGTTTGCTTTATCTTTTTTTGTTTTCATCTTTCTTACTTGACCTTCGATTATATCTAAATCTTTGTCGATTGATGCATATAAATCATTATGAGCTGTTACTGCTCTAAATACGCCTGCTACTGATTTTACAGTCATTTCTGCGATTTGCTCATTTCTTTCAGTTCTTAATGTTACTGATACATCAAAATCTTCTCCAAAGTATTTCTCAATTCTGTCCATTTTTTTGTTTACATAGTCCTTAATAGCCTCTGTTGCTGATAAGTCTTTTCCTAAAATTGTTACGTTCATACGTTTTCCTCCTTAAATTTTATATATAA
>USDL01000032.1 GCA_900553365.1 uncultured Clostridium sp. | reverse complement strand
ATTTTAAATTCCTCCTCTTTTATTTATATATATATAAAGTTTAAAAAATTAATAACTATTTTAAGTTTTTAAGGCTGTTCATATCTAAGCCTTTTAAAGCGTTTTTCATGCCACCTTTGCTGTTTTGCATTTTCTTCATAAGTTTTTGAGTGGTCTCATAAGAACTTATGAATTTATTTATGTCTTGTACTGTTGTTCCGCTTCCCTTTGCTATTCTTTGACGTCTGCTTGCATTTAAAAGTCTTGTATTTTTCTTTTCCTTTTTAGTCATTGAACAGATTATTGCTTCGATTTTTACAAATTCTTTATCATCAACTTTTATATCTCCAAATTTGTTCATACCTGGTATCATTTTTAAAATAGATGAGAATGAACCCATTTTTTTCATTTGTCTTAGTTGAGATAAATAATCATCTAAATCAAATTCTTGTTTTTTTAATTTTTTCTCAAGTTTGATAGCTTCCTCTTCATCAAAAGCTTCTTCAGCCTTTTCTATAATTGAAAGCATATCTCCCATTCCTAAAATTCTTGATGTCATTCTATCTGGATGAAACTCCTCTATATCACTTAGTTTCTCACCAGTTGCTGCAAACTTTATTGGCTTTCCTGTGATTTTTTTAACTGAAAGTGCAGCACCACCACGAGTATCGCCATCTAACTTTGTTAAAATTACACCATCTATACCTAGTTTTTCATTAAAGGTTTGAGCTACATTTACTGCATCTTGACCTGTCATTGAATCAACTACTAATAGTATTTCATGTGGTTTTACATTTGTTTTAACATTTTTTAACTCCTGCATTAAGTCTTCATCAATATGAAGTCGACCTGCAGTATCTAGTATAATAACATCATTTAATTTTGAATAAGCCTCTGATATTGCCTGTTTTGCTATTCGCACTACATCTTTTGAATTTTCATTAGCATATACTGGAATATTTAAACTTTTACCAACTACTTGTAATTGTTTAATAGCAGCCGGCCTGTATACGTCGCATGCTACAAGTAATGGCTTTTTCCCTTGTTTTCTTAATAGATTTGCAAGTTTACCAGATGTTGTAGTTTTACCAGAACCTTGAAGTCCAACTAACATTATAATTGTTGGTGGGTTTGGAGTAAAATTAATTTTACTTGTTACCCCGCCTAAAAGTTCTGTCATTTCATCTCTTACAATTTTTACAACTTGTTGTCCTGGTGTTAGAGATTTTAATACATCTTGGCCCAATGCCTTCTTTTCTACCTCTGCAATAAAATCCTTTACAATCTTATAATTAACATCTGCTTCTAGTAAAGCCAACTTTACCTCTCGCATTACTTCTTTTAAATCATTCTCGGTAATTCTTGCTTTACCCCCAAGCTTTCTTGTTATAGCTTGTAGTCTTGTAGATAATCCTTCAAAGGCCATTTTGTATATCCCTCCATTTTTCTCTTTTTAAAAATAAAATTTACACAACACAGTTAAGTTCAGTTTTAATATGTTCTAATATTTCTGCTATTTGTTCATCTGTAAACTTTGTTTGAATTTTTGTAAGCTCTGATAAGATATTTGCTATTTTTTCTTCTTGCTTCATATTTTTTTTCATAATTCCTAGCTTTTCTTCAAATTCGAAAAGTTTATTTTCCCCCTTTTTTATTATATCTCTTACAGCTTGCCTTGTAATGCCTTCGTTCTCTGCTATTTCTGAAAGAGACAAGTCTAGGTTATAATAGTTATCCATAATATCTAATTGTTTTTCAGTTAAAAGCTTGCCATAAATTTCGCAAAGCATACTAATTTCAACTTTCTTATCCATAACTATCATCACCTTTTTAAAAATTGTAATGCTATTCTACTTTACACTATTTTTAGCCATTTGTCAAGGGTTTTTAAGAAATTTGGCCAAATTTCATGATTATTTTTTGATAAATTTCTAACAATTACTTCAAGTAAATGTTTTTATAAGTATTTTATTTTACTTTGTATCCTTGTTTTTCTAAGCTTGCTTTTACTTCTTCTTTTGTCATGCCAGCTTCTGTTTCTCCACTCATTTCAGCATACATTTTAGCATCCATTTCAATTATTGTTTTTTTGCCTTTTTGTTCTATTGTTGGTAAAGAATTTTTTTCATCTCCTGATGTAAAAGCACTTGCTAAAGCTATTAATGCATTATAGCTATCAACAAATTTCTTAGCATCATCTTTGTTATCAAAAGTGTATATCATTTTAACTTTGTTAACTTTGTCTTTTTTAAAAGATATTTCAATTTTTTCTGAATGTTTTGGTTCTGATGATGTTCCTTCAACATCTTTTGTTGCTACTAATTTGTTTCCACAGCCTGTTAGTGCTAATACTGCTACTAACATTATTGCAATTAATGCTATTATTTTAAGTGTTTTTTTCAATTATATCACCCCCATCTTTTATGTTCTCATAATATCAAATACTAAAAAAAAATAATCAAGGTATTTCTTAAATTTTTTTATTTTTCAACAAAATTTGATGAATTTGCATTTTTATGTTAATTATGTTAAAATTGATATAGGTTTAGCCTTTGGCTAAATACTTTATTATTCCCTTAAATGGGTGGAGATTTTTATGCGTAATAAAAATGAAGATTTTGGTTTTGACTTTGTGTGCACGAACGAGAAATGCAAGCTCGAAGCTATAGCTGAAACTGCATCAGATGTTCACGCTGTGAAATGCAACCAGAGCATTGAGTACTTCATCATCTGCCCAAACTGCGGTACCAAGGTCAGAATCAAGTCCGAAGAAATTCCAGCTCATATCAAGTCGTACATTAAAGTTAATGCCAGTAGCCTCATGACCTACCACGACTGATGGGAAAAGCGCTATCCTATTGGATGGCGCTTCTTTTTTCTAAATATTCATCATAAGTCATGTCTTTATCAAATTTTTTATCTGGTCCAAGTTCAATTATTCTATTTGCAACTGTTTGTGTTAATTGGTGATCGTGTGAAGTAAAAATTAAATTTCCTTGGAATTTTTTTAGTCCTTCATTTAATGCTGTTATTGCTTCCATATCTAGGTGGTTTGTTGGCTCATCAAAGCTTAAGAAGTTCGCACCTGATAGCATAATTTTTGCAAGCACACATCTTACTTTTTCTCCTCCTGATAATACATCAACATTTTTTAATGCTTCATCTCCAGAGAATAACATTCTTCCTAAGAAACCTCTAATATATGTTTCATCTGGGTCTTTTGAATACTTTCTTAGCCAGTCTACTAATGTTTCTTTGTTTTCAAACAAGTAGCCATTATCCTTTGGGAAATATGCATTTGTTATTGTTTGCCCCCATTCAATTTCTCCTTCATCTGGCTCTAGTTCTCCTGCAATAATTTGAAATAATACTGTTGTTCTTAATTCATTATCAGATACCACAGCTATTTTATTTCCTGGTCTTACATTAAATGAAATGTTATCTAATATCTTTTCTCCATTTATTGTTTTTGAAATATTTTTAACCTTTAATATTTCATTTCCTGGTAGTCTATCTGGTTTAAAATCTATATATGGATATTTTCTGTTTGAAGCTTTAATTTCTTCTAATTCTATTTTCTCCAATGATTTTTTTCTTGAAGTTGCTTGTTTTGATTTTGAAGCATTTGCACTGAATCTTGCAATAAAATCTTGTAATTCTTTTATTTTTTCTTCTTTCTTTTTATTTTGCTCTTTTGCCTGTTTTAAAGCAAGCTGGCTTGATTCATACCAAAAATCATAGTTTCCTGGATAGATTTTTATTTTTCCAAAGTCAACATCTGCAATGTGTGTACAAACTTTGTTCAAAAAATATCTATCATGTGATACTACAATTACTGTATTTTCGAAATTGATTAAAAATTCTTGTAGCCATTCTATGCTTTTTAAATCCAAATCGTTTGTAGGCTCATCTAATAGCAATACATCTGGATTTCCAAATAAGCTTTGTGCTAAAAGTACTTTTACCTTGTCTTTTGCTTCAAGTTCCCTCATTAATTTATAATGGTTTGCTGCTGGTATTCCTAAGTTATTTAAAAGTATTGCACTATCAGATTCTGCATTCCAGCCATTCATATTACCAAAACGTTCTTCAAGTTTTGCAGCTTTTAATCCATCTTGCTCATTAAAATCTGGTTTAGCATATAGGGCTTCTTTTTCCTTCATTATGTCATATAATTCCTTATTGCCCATAATAACTGTATCTAATACTGTATAATCTTCATAAGCAAAGTGGTTTTGTTTCAATACTGAAAGTCTTGCACCTTTTTCTATTGCAATTTCACCCTTGCTTGGTTCTAACTCACCAGATAGAACTTTTAAAAATGTAGATTTTCCTGCACCATTTGCTCCTATTAATCCATAGCAATTTCCTTTAGTGAATTTAATATTTACGTCTTCAAACAAAACTCTTTTTCCAAATCTAACGGTTACACCTATTGCATTAATCATTTTTTCTCTCCTTAAATCATGTCTTTTCTTTTAAGCCATACATAAGCTCCTACTGCAACAAGCAGTGAAATTAACAATAATATTACAAATCCATAAGGTGTTTTTTCAAATGGCAATTCAACATTCATTCCCCATATACTTGCTATCAATGTTGGTACTGATATTAGTATTGTAAGTGATGTAAGAAATTTCATAACACCATTTAAGTTATTTGAAATTATTGATGAATACGCATCCATTGTACTTGTTAAAATATCACTATATGTTTTACTCATTTCTATAGCCTGCCTGTTTTCTATAATGGCATCTTCAAGTATATCTTCATCCTCTTCATACATTTTTAAAACTTTTCCTCTTAAAGTTTTCTCCATTACAATTTCATTTGATTTTAATGAAGTTGTAATATATATCAAGCTGTTTTGTAAGTTTAATAATTGTATTAAATCTCTATTTTTCATACTTTGTTGTAGTAAAAATACAGTTGCTTCTTGTTCTTTATTAATTTTTTTTAGATTATCTAAGTAACATGCAGAGTTTAAGTATAATATCTGCAATAAAAATCTTGTTTTCTTATATGTATAAAAACTTTTTATTTTTCCCTTTTCAAAAGCATCAATTATTTTATTTTTCTTTAGAGAAACTGTTATAAAAAAGTCATCTCTTACAATTACTACACCAAGTGGCATTGTAGTATATGTTGTATCATCTTGTATATCTTCAATAATTGGTACATCTATAACAAATAATATTCTATCATCCTCTGTATCTATTCTGGCTTGCTCCTCATAGTCCAAAGGGTATCTAATAAAGTCTTCTTCAATATTAACCTCTGTACATACTCTCTTTATTTCCGACTCGGACGGGTTCACTAAGTTTATCCAAACTCCTTTTTTAATTTCTTCAACTTCTTCTAACTTATTAGTTCCTAAATTTGTATTATAAATTTTAAGCATTGTAACCCCTCCTCTTTCAAATTTTTGATTAAATATCTATACGCCACTATTAATTATATCACAAAATCTAATGGATATAAAGGAAAATCTAAATGTTTTCATAATATTTTTTAATTCTTTGAACTGCTTTTTGAGTATTTTCTTTTGTTCCAAAACCTGTTAGCCTGAAATATCCTTCTCCACTTGGGCCAAAGCCAACTCCTGGTGTTCCCACTACTCCAATCTTTTCAAGAAGTTCATCAAAGAATTCCCAAGAATTTAATCCCTCTGGAACTTTTAGCCATACATAAGGGGCATTTTCTCCTCCATAAGTTTCAAATCCAATATCATCTAATCCTTGTTTTATTGTTTTGCAATTTTCCATATAATATGCTACGTTTTCTGTAATTTCTTCCTGTGCCTCTTTTGTGTAAACTGCTTCTGCACCTCTTTGTGTTATGTAAGATACTCCATTTGATTTTGTACTTTGTCTTCTATTCCATAGCTTGTTTATTGCTACCTTTTCACCTGTTTTTGTATATCCCATAAGTTCTTTTGGAACAACTGTGTATCCACATCTTATTCCAGTAAATCCAGCTGATTTTGAGTAGCTCTTAAATTCTATTGCAACCTCTTTTGCACCTTCTATTTCATATATACTATGAGGAATATTTTCATCTTGAATATATGCCTCATAAGCAGCATCATATAGAATAATTGATTTGTTTTTCTTCGCATAATCAACCCATTTTTTTAACTCATCTTTTGAGATTACTGTTCCTGTTGGATTGTTTGGGAAGCATAAATATATCATATCTACTTGTTCTTTAGGTAGTTTAGGTATAAATTCGTTTTTAGAAGTTACTGGAACATAATTTATTCCTTCATATTTTCCGTTTTCAAATATGCCACTTCTACCAGACATAACATTTGTATCTAAATACGCAGGATACACTGGATCTGTAATTGAAACTATGTTTTGAACATCAAAAATATCTACAATATTTCCTATATCTGTACCAATTCCGTCTGAAATAAATATTTCGTAATTTTCAAAATCTATATCTCTTTTTTTGTAATCATTTGCAATAATTTTTTCTTTCAAAAAATCGTATCCAACTTCTGGTCCATACCCTTTAAAAGTCTTTGTATCAAGCATTTCATCTACTGCGTTTTTCATGGCTTCCGCAACCTTTTTGGGAATTGGTCTTGTTACATCTCCAATTCCAAGTTTTATAATTTCTTTTTCAGGATGCTTTGCCTGATATTCTTTAACCTTTTGAGCTATTGTAACAAATAAATAGCTATCTTGTAATTTTAAAAAATTTTCATTAATTGTTATCATAATCTAATTCCCCCTCAAACACCGTTTCTGCCGGCCCTGTCATATATACATGATTATTTTCTTTATTCCACTCAATTTCAAGGTCTCCTCCAAGTAAGTGGATATTTACTTTATCTTCAACTAATCCTTTTAAATTGCAGTCCACCATTGTAGCACAAGCACCTGTACCACAGGCCAAAGTTTCACTAGAACCTCGCTCCCAAACTCGCATTTTAATATTTTTCCTATCCAAAACACTTACAAACTCAATGTTGGCTTTATTTGGAAAATGCTTATCACTTTCTAAAATAGGACCATATTTTTGAATATTAAAACTTTCTAAGTCATCAACCACAATAACTCCATGAGGATTTCCCATAGAAACACAGCTAATACAAAATACTCTATCTTCTACTTGAACATTTATTTCTCTGGATTTTGAATCTACTGGAATATTTTCACATTCTAAAATTGGCTCGCCCATATCTACTGTAACACTTTTTACTTGTTCATTTTCGATATTTAGCCTAATATACTTTATTCCAGCTAAAGTTTCAATAGAAATATCCTTTTTACCTGTTAATCCTTTATCATGAACAAATTTACCTACACACCTTATTCCATTCCCACACATTTCGGCCTCAGAACCATCACTGTTAAAAATTCTCATTTTAAAATCAGCAATATCACTATCTCCAATTAAAATAACTCCATCACTTCCAACACCAAAGTGCCTATTACTAACAAAACGAGCCAAGGATGACATAGTGTTAGTATTTACGTTGCAATCAATGCAGTAAATATACACATAATCATTCCCCAGCCCTTGCATTTTTGTAAAATTAATCATAAAAATTCACCCTTCTTCTAGGTATTAATAAATCATGCAGAAATAATTATTTTTGCATGGTTTTTATTATATAAGATAATTTGCAATTTGTCAATATTTACAAATATAAAATAAAAAAACTTAGAGTTTATTTGCTCTAAGTTTTTTATTATTGTTATTTAATTAACTAAGCTAATTCGATTGTAGCTCCTGCTTCTTCGAATTTTGCTTTTAAGTCTTCAGCTTCTTCTTTGCTTACATTTTCTTTAACTGTTTTTGGAGCTCCATCAACTAAGTCTTTAGCTTCTTTTAATCCTAAACCTGTTGCGTCTCTAACTACTTTTATAACTTTGATTTTTTGATCTCCTGCTTCTTTTAATACAACGTTAAATGATGTTTTTTCTTCAGCTGCTGCTGCTCCAGCTCCTGCTACAGGTGCTGCTACTGCTTGTGCTGATACTCCATATTTTTCTTCAATTCCTTTTACTAATTCTGATAATTCGATAACTGTTAAGCTATCAATTTCTTCTAATAATTTTGCAATGTCTGCCATTTTAAAATCTCTCCTTTAATATAATTTTTTATTTTTCTGTGTCGGTCACAACCCTAAATAATCTTAAGCATTTGCTGCTTCTTTTTGCTTTGCAACTTCATTAAGTGCAACTGCAAGTTTTGAAATATTTCCAAGTAATGCAGCAGCAAGCCCAGCAAGTAATGTTTCTCTTGATGGTAATTTTGCTAATGCTATTAATTCTTCAACTGGAACTACTTTTCCTTCAATGATTCCACCTTTAATTTTGTAGAAATCATTATTTTTTGCAAATTCATATATTGCTTTTAGTGGTTCTAGATAATCTTCATATCCTAAAACAACTGCTGTTGTTCCTTCTAATACGTTATCTAATTCGCTTACTCCACAAGCTTCCATAGCTCTTCTTGTTATATTGTTTTTAATAACTTTGTATTCAGCTTGAGCACCTCTAATTTTTGCTCTTACAGCTGTTACATCAGCTACATTAATTCCTTTATAATCTGTTAATAGAACTATTTTAGCTTTTTTGATTTTTTCAGCTAATTCTTCAACTTCTTGTTTCTTTTGATTAATAATTTTTTCACTTGCCATTTTTGTTTTCACCTCCCAAAGTTTATATAATATTAAAATTAAAAACTCTTGAAATGCCAATCTCGAGGCAAAACAAGAGTTAAATAATCTCTAGAATTTACCTCGGTAGGGCTTACTTTTATGCCTACTGTCTTTGGCAATATTTATTTTAATTAACCAACGTAAATGCTTGGTCCCATTGTTGTAGTAATTGCAACACTTTTAATGTATTGTCCTTTAGCTGCTGCTGGTTTTGCTTTTACTATAGCATCCATAACTGTTTCATAGTTTTCGAATAGTTTGTCTGCTCCAAAAGATACTTTACCAAATCCTAAGTGAA
>USDL01000031.1 GCA_900553365.1 uncultured Clostridium sp. | reverse complement strand
GAAAAACAATATATATGACCTTGCAGGCAATTGCTGGGAATGGACAACAGAGTCTCCTTCTTCGAGCACTCGAGTTAACAGGGGCGGTCATTACAACCACACTGCCTTCGACACTCCAGCCTACACTCGCGCCGACGATTCAGCAGACAGCAGCTACTACAACATTTCCTTCCGTTCAGCACTTTATGTATCGCTGTAAGCTTGCAGGCGATACAGTAATTAAATATTTCGAAGTAGTTTTAGGGAAGGCTACTTCGAAGCTAAGTAACCTTAGCGAGATAGTGGATAATATGAATAGTTTGGAGATTTTTTCTCCAAACTATTGACTTTTATGGAAAAATGTAGTAAACTATTAAGGTATCAAAGAGGAAGTTATCCACTTCTCACCTTAACTATTTAGGAAAAGGTCATATACTTTTAAAATAATAAAAATGTATATATGTGGATTACTTGTTTCTTAAAACAAGTTATTTTTTTGGGGGTGAATAATATAAAACAAGAATTACCAGTCAATGAACAAATACGTTTTAGAGAGGTTCAAGTAATTGATGAACAAGGACAAAAAGTAGGTAAGTTACCAACAAATAAAGCTATTGAAATGGCAGTGTCAAAAAATCTAGATTTAGTTTTGGTTTCAGGTAATAGTGATAATCCAGTTTGTAAAATAATGAACTATGGAAAGCACAAATTTGAACAAGCTAAAAGAGAAAAAGAATCTAGAAAGAAACAAAAAACAGTAGAATGTAAAGAAATAAGAGTAACACCAAACATTGAAATACATGATTTTACTTTTAAAGCAAAAAATGCAAAGAAATTTTTAGAGGATGGAAATAAAGTAAGAATAACAGTAAGATTTAGAGGTAGAGAAGTTAACTATGTAAAATCAGGTGAGGATGTATTAAACAAATTTATAGAAGAACTTAAAGATTCTTCAACAGTAGAGAAAAAACCGTTCTTAGAAGGAAAAAATATGTTTATTATCTTAGCACCTAGTAAATAAAATTAAAGGGAGGAAAATAATATGGCAAAGTTAAAAACAAACAAAGCTGCTGCAAAAAGATATTCATACACAGCAACAGGAAAAGTTAAAAGAACAAAATCAAACAGAAGACATCTTTTAGGGAATAAAACAACAAGACAAAAAAAATCAGGAAAAATTCAAAATGCTTATGCAGATAAAACATGCGAAGCAGGAATCAAAAAATTGTTACCTTATGGAAATTAATTAGAAGGAGGAAAATAATATGGCAAGAGTTAAATCAGCAATTAGTACAAGAAAAAAACATAAAAAAGTTTTAAAACAAGCAAAAGGATATTTTGGAGCAAAAAGCATTAGATTTAGAAATGCAAAACAAGCAGTATTAAAATCAATGTCTTATGCTTATGTTGGAAGAAAAGATAAAAAGAGTGATTTTAGAAAATTATGGATCACAAGAATAAATGCTGCAGCAAGAATGAATGGAACAACATATAGCAAATTAATGGCAGGATTAAAGAAAAATAATGTTTCAATAAACAGAAAAATGTTAGCAGAATTAGCTGTAAATGATAGCAAAGCATTTGCTGAATTAGTTAAAAGTGCAAACGTATAAGAAATTTAATTAAAAAAACGTTTCTATATCTAGAAACGCTTTTTTAATATGTAAATGTCAATTAAAGAATGTTTTTTGACATAGAAAAGGAGAACTTTATGAATGATTTTGTAACAGTAATAGGAGGAGGCTTAGCAGGCTCAGAGGCTGCATACCAGATTGCAAAAAGAGGAATAAAAGTAAAACTATATGAGATGAAACCAGAAAAATTTTCACCAGCACATTCAAATCCAAATTTAGCAGAAATAGTTTGCAGTAATTCTTTCAAATCTAATAGCAGAACAAATGCTTGTGGTCTTCTTAAAGAAGAATTAAGAAGATTAGATTCACTATTAATAAAAATAGCAGATGAAACTAAGGTACCAGCAGGACAGGCACTAGCAGTAGACAGAGAAGCTTTTTCAAAAATGGTAAATGAGCAAATAGAAAGTAATCCAAACATAGAAGTAATACATAAGGAATGTGAAAAAATAGAAAGTGAGAATGGAATAACTGTAATAGCAACAGGACCTTTAACATCTAAAACAATGGCGGAACAAATAATAAATATAACAGGAAAAGATAGATTAGCATTTTATGATGCAGCAGCACCAATAATTGAAAAAGATAGCATAAACTTTAATATTGCTTTCTATGGCGATAGATATGGCAAAGAAGGGGATAGCAGTTATATAAATCTTCCAATGAATAAGGAAGAATATTTGCAATTCTATAATGAACTTGTAAATGCAGAGGTTGTAACATTGCACGAATTCGAAAAAAAGGAAATTTTTGAAGGCTGTATGCCAATAGAAATAATGGCAAAAAGAGGAGAAGACACAATAAGATTTGGCCCATTAAAACCAGTAGGCTTTATAGATCCAAGAACAGGAACAAAACCATACGCAATAATACAATTAAGACAGGATAATAGTGAAGGAACATTATATAATATGGTTGGATTTCAAACAAATTTAAAATTTGGAGAACAAAAAAGAGTATTTTCACTAATTCCAGGGCTTAAAAATGCAGAGTTTGTTAAATATGGTGTAATGCACAGAAATACTTTTATTAATTCGCCAGAATTATTGGATAACACATATAATTTAAAAAATAATAAAAACATATATTTTGCAGGTCAAATAACAGGGGTTGAAGGCTATGTTGAATCAATTTCATCTGGATTAGTTGCAGGAATAAATGCAAGTTTGCAATATAGAAAAGAAGAAAAAAAGACATTTCCAAAAGAAACAGTAATAGGAGCATTAGCAGATTACATACAAACACCAAATAAAAACTTTCAACCAATGAATGCAAATTTTGGAATATTACCACCACTTGAAGAAAAGATAAGAGATAAACAGCAAAGATATGAGAAAATGGCTCAAAGAGCATTAAAAAACATATAAAGTACTTGCTTTTAAGGTAAAATGTAGCAATAAATTTAATGAATTGACTGAAAAATATTGAAAAATAAACAAAAAAATGGTAAAATTAAATTGCATTAAAATTCGACAAAAACTTTTTTTTAGGGGGAATATCATGAAAGATATTAAAATTTTTGCTTGTAACTCAGCCGAAGACTTTACACAAGAAATATGTGATACACTAGGATTACCAATGGGTAAGAAAGAATCATTTAAATTTGCAAATGATAACAATTTTGTTCAGTTTTTAGAAACAGTTAGAGATCAAGATGTTTTTATAGTACAAACTACAATGCCACCAGTAAATGAGAGAATAATGGAGTTGCTAATAACAATAGAAGCAGCTAAACGTGCATCAGCTAAGAGAATTACAGTAGTTTTACCATATTTTATGTATTCTAGATCAGATAAAAAAGATCAACCAAGAATTCCAGTAACAGCCAAACTTATGGCAACATTATTAGAAGCAGCAGGTGCAGATAGAGTAATTACTTGCGATTTACATAATCCAGCAATACAAGCATATTTTGATATAAGTTGTGATAGATTAACTGCAAAACATTTGCTAGAAAAATATTTCGAAGCAAAACATCTAAAAGATGTTGTTGTTGTAGCAACAGATGCAGGAAGCTCAAAAAAAGCATATAAATATTCTCATTTCTTTGATTGCCCACTTGCATTAATAGATAAAAGAAGAGAAGACAATAACGACCATGCAGTTGCAACAAACATAATAGGAGATATTAAAGGAAAAACAGCCTTAATATTTGATGATGAAGTAAGTACAGCAGGAACACTAGTAGAAGCAGCAAACATATTAAAAGAACATGGTGCAAAAGAAATATATGCAGGTGCAGCACATGGAGTTTTAGTTGGACCAGCTATTGAGAGAATTAAAAATTCACCAATAAAGGAATTAGTTGTAACAAATACAATTCCGATTGAGCCAGAAAAAATGATTGACAAAATAAAAGTAGTTTCTATTGCTCCTTTATTTGCAGAAGCAATAAAGAGAATTAATGAATCTAAACCTTTAGGTGATTTATTTGAATATGATAAATAATAAAGAGATTTGAAAAGAACCATAAATTGTGCTATAATTAAAAATAATAATTTTATACAAAAAGGACTTAAAACAGCAATGAGTAACAGCAAGAAAATTTGGTTGATAGTCGTCATTATCCTAGTAACACTTGTTTTGGATGGATTTATATTTTATTACACAATTCAGGTAATAGAACAAATCAATTTCTCTATTGAAGAAGCGTATGTTAATTATTCAAATAGAAAAAAACAAGAGGCAGAAACTGCTCCAGAAACTTTGGAACCTATTACTAGGTCTCTCGAAGAAGAAGAAAGCGAGCTCGAACGGATTTTGCACGGCGACAACTAAAAGGAAAATTCCTTAAAAGAGGAGGCTAAATTAGCCTCCTCTTTTTTAGTTCAATAAAGTATTCTTTAGATTCCATAAGTCATGAGATAAGTCTACATAATATCTATGTGGATTATCTAAACGCTTAACTTCATCCCATAAAGTATTTAATTCTTCTTTGCAATGTTTAGAAATTTCAGTCAAAGAAGGTGATGAGTAGATTAACTTTCCACTTTTAAAAATTTGTTCTTGTAAAGGTTTAACTGTGTAATTAACTAAAGTTTTTTGTTGCCAAGTATTATTAGGATCAAATATAGTATAATTACTTTCTGGTATTTTTTCATCATGTAAGGCAATAACATCAGCTAAAGCTTTACCGTGTATTTTTTGAATAGAATCTATATACCTTTTTGAATCCTGGATTGGTAATTTTTGTTGCATTATTTGAAATTTTAATTTTAGGAATTATTTTACCGCCTTTTTCAATAGCACACAATTTATAAACACCACTAAAAACAGGATCACTTTTAGCAGTTATTAGATTTTCACCAACTCCAAAAGAATCAATCTGTGCACCTTGCACTAAAAGAGAAGTAATTAAAAATTCATCAAGAGAATTGCTTACACAAATTTTACAATCTTTAAAACCGGCATCATCTAGAATAATACGAATTTTCTTTGAAAGGTAGGCTAAATCGCCACTATCTAATCTTACAGCTTTAGGTCTATAACCATTAGGAACAAGTATTTCATTAAATACCTTTATAGCATTTACAATTCCAGAATTTATTGTATCATAAGTATCAATAAGTAAAGTACAGTCATCAGGATACATTTCAGCATAAGCCTTAAAAGCATCATATTCACTATCAAAACTTTGAACAAAACTATGTGCCATTGTACCACTTGCAACTGTTCCAAAAGTTTTAGCTGTATATGTGCAAGAAGTACCAACACAACCGCCGATAACAGCAGCTCTTGCACCTAAAACGGCAGCATCAATGGAATGGGCACGTCTTGCACCAAATTCCATAATTGGTCTTCCTTTAGCAGCAGCAACAATTCTACTTGCTTTTGTTGCAATTAAACATTGGTGATTTATTAGCATTAGAAGCATTGCTTCTAATATTTGAGCTTCTATTATAGGAGCTTTTACTGTAACTAGTGGTTCATTTGGGAAAACAACAGTACCCTCAGGAATTGCCCAAATATCACCTGTAAATTTAAATCCTCTTAAATAATCTAAAAATTCATTAGAAAATTTATTTAGGCTTTGCAAATAGGAAATATCATCTTCATCAAATTGCAAATTTTGTACATATTCAATAATTTGCTCCAAACCACTGCAAATAGCGTAACCTCCATTATCAGGAATTTTCCTAAAAAATACATCAAAATATGCAATAGTGTCTTTCATATTATTTTTTAAATAACCATTAGACATTGTAAGTTCATAAAAATCAGTAACTAGACCTAACTTTTTAACATCCATAATATAAGCTCCTCTCAAATTAAACTAAAATAATTATAACACTTTTGTCAAGATAAAATAAATTTAGTGAATAAAGTTAAGTATAAAAGAGTTTGTAAGAGGAAAAATAAACTAAAATATGAATTTTGATAACACATAAAATTGATATTTTAAATATAATATGGTAATATATATATATACTTAAGTTAATAATATTTCCCTGCATAGTGCGAACGAATGAAATTTTAGAACCAACAGTTAAGGAAAGGGAGTCCAAAGCTCTTGATATGGCGTGCATGCTTACACTTTTAATTTTAGTAGTAAGAAGCCCATGAGTACCAAGGCAGACACCCACCTGTGTAAGAGCAGGTCCTTAAAATTTCTATCAAAAACGGCTAAGGCGGGGAAGTTTTTGTGATAATAACAAGTTTTTTTATAAATATTTTTTAAAAGTATTGCAAATAATATGAGTATGTGATATAAAATAAATATAATTTTTGAAAGGAGAAATAATATGGATTTAGAAAATAACAACCCAGAAATGGATGAAGAATTAGATAATGTAATTATTTTAAATGATGAGGACGGAAATGAAGTAAAATTTGACTTCTTAGATTTAATCGAATATGGAGGAGAAGAATATGTTGTACTTCTACCAGTTGAAGAAGGAGAAGATGCTGATGAAGTTGTAATACTAAAAGTTGAAGATACAGATTCAGCAGATGAAGAATCTTATGTTGGTGTAGATGACGAAGAAATTTTAAATGCAGTTTTTGCAATATTCAAAGACAAATTCAAAGATGAATTTAATTTTGTAGATTAATAATATTACATTTAAGGAACAACTTTAAAGGTTGTTCCTTTTGTTTTTTTATATATTTCTATTGACAAATACAAAAAAAGTAGTATAATGTTAGAGTAATCTAACAAAAAGGAGGCAATATGAATTTAACAAATATACAAGAAGAATATTTAAAAACAATATATTTATTAAAAAAAGACTTAAAAAAGGCAAGAATAACTGATATTGCCCAAAAACTTAATAAAACTAAGCCTACTGTTAATTATGCAATTAACAATTTAAAAGAAGAAGGCTATATTAATTATGAAACCTATGGCGATATAACATTAACTGATAAAGGAGAAAAACAAGCGAAAAAGATATTAGAAGCTTATGATATTGTATACTTATTTTTACATGAAATACTAAAGCTAGAAGATAAAAAAGCAGAAGAGGAAGCAATAAAAATGAAAGCAGTACTAGAGGATGAAACATTAAATAAACTAGCAATTTATGCTCATAAAACTTTAGGACTATATGAACTAGATTGTGGTTATGACATAAATAAAGAAAGATGTATTAATTGTTTAAGAAGGAAGGAAAGAAAAGTAAATGAATAATGTATATTTTGATAACAGTGCAACAACAAAAACAGACGAAAGAGTTATAGAAGCAATGATGCCATACATAACAGAAAACTATGGAAATCCATCATCTATTTATAAAATTGGTAGAGAAAACAGAAAAGCAGTAGAAGAGGCAAGAGAACAAGTAGCAAAAGCTTTAAATTGCGAATCAAACGAAATCTATTTTACAAACGGTGGTAGTGAGAGTGATAATACAGCAATAAGAGGCATAGCCTATGCTTATAAGAATAAAGGAAATCATATAATAACTTCAAAAATTGAACACCCTGCAGTATTAGAAACGTGTAAACAACTAGAAAAAGAAGGCTTTGAGGTTTCTTACATTGGCGTTGATGAAAATGGAATAATAAAATTGGACGAGCTAAAAAATGCAATAAAACCTACAACAACTCTAATTAGCATAATGTTTGCAAATAATGAAATAGGAACTATTGAGCCGATAGAAGAAATAGGAAAAATAGCAAAGGAAAACAATATCTTTTTCCATACAGATGCAGTACAAGCAGTTGGCAATGTAGAAATTGATGTAAAGAAACTTAATATAGATGCTTTATCAATGTCAGGACACAAATTCTATGGACCAAAGGGAATAGGTGCTTTATACGTTAAAAAAGGAATAAAGTTTGAAAAACTAATAAATGGAGGTCACCAAGAGAGAAACAAAAGAGCTGGAACTGAGAATGTTGCAGGAATAGTTGGATTAGGAAAAGCTATTGAACTTGCATACCAAGAACTAGATGAACATAATAAGAAAATAAAAGAATTAAGAGACTATTATGTTGAACAAGTAAAGGCAAAAATTCCATATATAAGAATAAATGGGGATGAAACAAAAAGACTACCAGGCAACAGCAATATATCATTTAGATTTATAGAAGGAGAAGGACTATTATTAAACTTAGATTTAAAAGGTATTTGTGCATCAAGTGGAAGTGCATGTACATCAGGCTCTTTAGATCCTTCACATGTGCTATTAGCAATAGGTTTGCCACATGAAATTGCACACGGTTCATTAAGAATTTCAATAGGAAAATATAACACAAAAGAAGAAGTAGATTATTTAGTAGAAAATTTAGTAGAAATAATAGGCAGATTAAGAGAAATGTCACCATTATGGGAAGAATTTATTGAAGGAGGAAATAAATAATGGAATATTCAGATAAAGTAGTAGAACATTATACCAACCCAAGAAATGTTGGAAAAATTGAAAATGCATCAGGAGTGGGAGAAGTTGGAAATCCAGTATGTGGAGATATAATGAAAATGTTTATAAAAGTTGAAAACAATATAATAACAGATGTTAAATTTAAAACATTTGGATGCGGTGCAGCTATTGCAACAAGCAGTATATCAACGGAAATGATAAAAGGAAAAACAGTTGAAGAAGCCCTTACATTAAAAAATAGTGATGTTGTAAAAGCATTAGATGGACTACCACCAGTAAAATTGCACTGTTCAGTATTAGCAGAAGAGGCAATACATGAAGCTATTGCAGATTATTACAGAAAAGAAGGAAAACTTACAGAAGAAGAAATAAAACAAAAATGCAATTTAAAAGAACATCATTGCGAACATTGTGGTTAAGCACATCATATATCATATAAAAAAACAAAAATCTCGGAAATTGAATTTCCGAGATTTTGAAATATTTGCAAAAGTTTATCTCTTTGAAAATTGTGGTGCTTTTCTTGCTTTTTTAAGACCGTATTTTTTTCTTTCTTTCATTC
>USDL01000030.1 GCA_900553365.1 uncultured Clostridium sp. | reverse complement strand
CTTTATTATTATATAAAGTGGCATTTAAACAATTAATAAAATCAATGTGATGTTGATTACATTGATTGAAATTACACAAAAAAGCCACTACGTGTTTTTTATTGCTTTCAAAACCAATATTTACATGATGTCTGAATGATTTTTCTTTTAAATGTAAAAAATTTTTAAATATTTTCTTATAGTCGCAAGCATTATATAAAGAAAAATCAACCTTAGCCACTAGCACATTTTTTTCTTTTATATGTTTCCAACTAATTAGCTGAATGTCATTAACATCTGGAATTAAGTCGCCTTTTTCAACTATCTGCACAATATAGTTGTTATCAAGTTCAATACTCTTCATGATAATCACCAACAATGATTATAAAGTAAGAGAGAAAAAAAATCAATACTTTACAAAAATTTATAAGTAAAAGTTGACAAATAAGTAAAACTATGTTAATATAAATTTACTGGTAGGTTTTAAATCTACTAAATTAATAATATGGAGGAAACTTCAATGCCAGACAGATGGACAGACGGCAACAACACTTATGAAATCCGTGGGGGAGATGTTTACCGGAACAATGAACGTGTAGGTTATGTTTCGGGAAACGAGCTTAAGATTGATGGAAATACCATCAGTTTTCATCCCCATGATGGAGATGTGTATGTGAACAACCAGAATGTGGGTTATCGGACAGGTGATGGTCACTACCGTATTAAGAGTGATAGATCTGAATGGAAGCCCACGAAGTAAACCTCTTAGAATTATTGAATAGTTTTCAATAATTCAACGCCGATGTTATGTAAAAGTAACATCGGTTTTTATTAATATGGAACATTAACTGAGTTTCTATAAAAGTATTATACATTACTCATAAATAGAAAAGAAGGTATTTTTCAAATAAAAATACCTTCTTTATGTATTAATCAATTATCATAGCTTCTCTTTCAGCACCAGTTCCAATAAATTTAACAGGAACACCAACAAATTCCTCAATTCTTGCTAAATATTTTTGAGCATTTTCTGGAAGTTCTTTTCTTGTTTTGCATTTGCTAATATCTCCAAAGTTTCCATCAAATTCTTCATAAACAGCAGTTGAATTTGTTAAGAAATCAACATTTGTAGAGAAATCTGTTGTAACTTTTCCATTATGATTATAACCAACGCAAACTTTAATTTTTGGAAGCTTTCCAATAGTATCAACATGGTTTACAGCTAATCCTGTAATACCATTTAATCTAACAACATATTTTAAAGCAACTAAATCAAGCCAACCACATCTTCTTGGTCTCTTTGTTGTTACACCATATTCATGACCTAATTCTCTTATAGTATCACCAATTTCATTATTTTGCTCTGTAACAAAAGGTCCACTACCAACACGAGAAGCATAAGCTTTTATAACTCCATAAACTTCACCAATGTTTTTTGCACCAATACCACTACCTGTGCACACACCACCAATAGTAGGGTTTGAAGAAGTAACAAATGGATAACTACCAAAATCTATATCAAGTAATGAAGCTTGAGCACCTTCGCAAAGAACTTTTTTACCACTTTCAATAGCATTATGTAGTAATGTAATAGTATCAATAATGTGTGGCTTTAATATTTCTGCATATTTCTTATATTCTTCAAACATTGCCTTTGCATCAAATGTTTGGCGACCATAAAGTTCAAATATTTTGTTTTTGTTATTAACATTTATTGTTAGTAACTCTTCAAATCTATCACTAATAAAGTCTTCTGCTCTAATTCCGCATCTTTCATACTTATCACAATAAGCAGGACCAATACCTCTTGCTGTAGTTCCTATTTTACCAGAACCACGATTTTCTTCTAAAAGTTTATCCATTTCAATGTGGTAAGGAAAAACAATATGAGCTTTTTCGCTAATATAAAGGTTTTCTGTTGAAATACCATTTGCCTTTAATTCATTCATTTCATCAATTAAAAGTTTAGGATCAACAACAACTCCATTTCCTATAATTGCTAAAGTTCCTTTGTTAAAGATTCCTGAAGGGATTAAATGAAAAGCAAACTTTTTACCATCAACTTCAATAGAATGACCAGCATTGCTACCGCCTGAAAATCTAACAGCAATGTCAGCATCTTTTGAAAGATAGTCAATAATCTTACCTTTTCCTTCGTCTCCATAAAATGCGCCTAAAACTACGTCGACTTTTGACATAAAAATCACATCCTAAAAAATAAAATATGTTCTTAAACGAAATATCGCACTTAAGAACATAATTTATTATGCAATATTTTTAGAAAAAAGTCAATAATTTTGAGAAAAAAATTGAAAAAAATAATAATCCCATTGTAATAAATAAAAATATGTGATATCCTTATGTTTGTCAATAAAACACAAAATATTATATAAGAAAGGAAAATATATTATATGGAGAAGGTTGTACCCAAAAAAGATTATTTTTTTAATGCTTTAAAAAAGCTAAACGAGGCTATTAATGAAGAACCAACAGATGTTGTAATTGATGGTGTGCTCCACAGATTCGAATTTACATTTGAACTAGCTTGGAAACTTATGAAATATTATATGGAATATATGGGGCTGGTAGAAATAACAGGAAGCCCAAGAGAAACAATTCAAAATGCCTTTAAACAAGGAATAATTGAAGATGGGGAAGAATGGATAAATATGATGGTATCAAGAAACAATTTATCTCATATATACGATGAAAAAACGTCAAGAGAAATATATAACAAAATAAAAAACAATTATAATAATTTATTTGAAGACTTAAAACAAAAAATGGAAAATAAATAATTTGAAAAAATTTCAATAAAAATTAAAAAAGCTGTGAATTTCAAAAAAAGAGATTTCACAGCTTTTGTCATATAATAAAAAAAAGACATTAAATTTGTAAATAAACTATGAAAAATCACGATGAAAACTATGTACCAAAGTATTGACAATGGAATAAAATGAGAATATAATTAGCACGTAAAATTTAAGTTATAAAATTCGAAATTGATTCATACTAAAATTCGTAGAACTATTCAAATAATCAACATTGAGTAAAAAACAATTAAAAGTTATGTTGTAATTTGAAAGGCAGGTCTCTATGAATATTTTTTTTAGTCAAATTGTTGGCTTTATTGCATTTGTAATATATGTAATTAGTATTCAACAAAAAAGTAAGCCCAAAATTCTTTGTTGGCAAATAGGTTCATTCTTTCTATATTCTCTACAGTATTTATTAATTGAAGCATATTCTGGAATGATGATGTTTTCAATAAACATGATAAGGTGTATAGTATTCTATATCTGTGAAAAAAATATAGATAAAAAGCAGCAGAAAAACAAAATTGTATTTATCATATTTATTTTAATTTCCCTATTATGCGGAGGAATTACATATAATAGCATTTACGATATTTTACCAATTTTAGCATCCCTATCAGGAGTAATCTTCACATGGCAACCAAGCACAAAAATACTAAGATATGGGCAAATAGAAACTTGTGTGTGTTGGATAATCTATGACGCTTTTGTAATGGCATATATTGGAATATTAACAGAAAGTGTAATTATTATTTCAACAATATATGCATTATTGCAACATGATTATAACTTTAATGTGCATAAAAGAATACTCAAAATTTATCTTAAACTAAAATTCAAAGCAAGTGAGGAGGTTTTAAACTTTTCCCCCGAATTGCCTCTTGTTAAATGGAGGCTAATAAAAAGATTGAAAGGAAGTAAATTATTATGAATGAAAATAATTTTGTTAAAGAAATAACAAATATTGAGGAGAATTTTGCAAAATGGTATACTGATATAGTTATAAAAGCAGATTTAGCAGACTATACAGATACAAAAGGCTGTATAGCAATAAAACCTTATGGATATGCAATCTGGGAAAACATACAAAAATATGCAGATAAAAAATTTAAAGAATCAGGAGTTAAAAATATTTATTTGCCTGTTCTAATTCCAGAAAGCTTATTAAATAAAGAACAAGACCATGTAGAAGGCTTTGCACCAGAAGTTGCATGGGTTACAATGGGCGGACAGGAAGTGCTAGAAGAACGTTTATGTATTCGCCCAACATCAGAAACTATGTTTTCAACATTATACTCAAAATGGGCAAAGTCGTGGAGAGATTTACCAATGGTATATAACCAATGGTGTAATGTATTAAGATGGGAAAAAGAAACAAGGCCGTTTTTACGTTCAAGAGAGTTCTTGTGGCAAGAAGGGCATACAGTACATTCAACTCCTCAAGAAGCAAAGGAAAGAACCATACAAATGCTAAACATTTATGCAGATGTAATAGAAAATCTACTTGCAATACCAACAATAAAAGGAAAGAAAACAGAAAAAGAAAAATTTGCAGGAGCAGAAGATACCTATACAGTAGAAACATTAATGCATGATGGTAGAGCACTTCAAGCAGGAACATCACACTATTTTGGACAAAACTTTTCAAAACCATTTAATATAAAATTTCAAAATAAAGAAGGAAAGGAAGAATACGCATATCAAACATCTTGGGGAATTAGTACAAGGCTAATTGGGGCAACAATAATGGCACATGGAGACAATAGAGGACTAAAACTACCACCAAAAGTTGCACCAATCCAAGCAGTAATAGTGCCAATAGCAATGCAAAAACAAGAAGTAAAAGAAAAAGTTGAAGAACTAAGTAAGCTATTAGGCGAAAAGTACAGAATAGAATGTGATACAAGAGAAAGCTATACACCAGGATACAAATTTAATGAATGGGAAATGAAGGGAGTACCAGTAAGAATAGAAATAGGCCCAAGAGATATAGAAAAAGGAGAATGTATTTTTGTAAGAAGAGATACTTTTGAAAAAATAACAGTAAAACTAGAAGAAATAGAAACAAAATTGGGAGAAGTATTAGAAAATATACAAGAAAATATGTATAATGAATGTAAAAAGAATATGGAAAAACGAACTTCAATAGCTGAAAATTTGAATGAATTTGTGGAAAAAATAAATACAAACCAAGGCTTTATAGAAACAATGTGGTGCGGAAAACAAGAATGTGAAGACAAAATAAAAGAATTAACAGGAGCCCACTCAAGATGTATGCCATTTAATCAAAAACAAATTGGAAATAAATGCGTATGTTGTGGGGCTCCAGCAAAAATATTTATGATTTGGGGAAGACAATACTAACCTATAAATCAAATGAATGTGGCAACAAATCTTGAATATGATAGATTTGTGCCTCATCATTTTCTCTAAGTAAGAAAATCTTAAAATCTTTATCTACAAATTCACTCATGAACTGCCTACAATATCCGCAAGGAGTGCAATTATCTAAATGCTCTAAATCAGCTCCCCCGCAAATAACAATATAATCAAAATCACGTTCACCCTCGGAAATAGCTTTAGTAAAAGCAACCCTCTCAGCACAAATAGACATAATTCCTTGGTTTTCAACATTACATCCAGCAAAAACCTTACCATTCTTGCACACAAGAGCTGCCCCAACATAATAATGTGAATAAGGAACATAAGCCTTTTTTCTAACCTCTTTAGCAACTTCTATAACTTCATCTAAACTCATAAAAAACCTCACTTTCAAATCTATTAATAATATACTATAAAAATGTTAAAAATGCAATTCAAAATAAAGGAAAAATAAAATATTTGAATTTTTAAGAAAGATACCGTATAATAGAAAAGTAAGGAGAAAATGAAATGAGAATTAGAAATAAACCTTGGGCCAAAGTTGAACTTCTTGCAAGCCCTTTTTATGTACAAAAACCAGAAGAGTTTAAAGGTAAATGGAGAGAATTTTTCAATAATAAAAATGAACATACATATTTAGAACTAGGTTGTGGCAAGGGCTTTTTTGTAAAGAAAGCAGCAAAGCAAAATCCAGAAATAAACTATATTGCAATAGATTTAATAGACGCAATATTAGGAATGGCAAATAGAAATATAATAGAAGAATTTGAAAACAAAGAAGTTTTAAACCTAGCACTTACCAGATATGATGTTGAAGAGATTAATAATATATTAGATAAAACAGATAATATTGAAAGAATATACATAAACTTCTGCAACCCATGGCCAAAACCAAGACACAAAAAAAGAAGATTAACACATACAAAGCAACTGGAAAAATATAAGCAATTCTTAACACCAAATGGAGAGATATATTTCAAAACAGATGATGATGAACTATTTAAAGAAAGCTTAGAATACTTTAAAGAAGCGGGATTTGAAGCAATAAAAACCACTTATAATCTAAATGAAACCCCAGACTTTTGGGAAAACATAGAGACAGAACATGAAATAAAATTCAAAAATGAAGGTATAAAAATAAAAGCAGGAATATTTAAAATTCAAGAATAAAAATATAAAAAAATACATAAAATATTATTTCCAACACATATTAATAATACTAAGTGTTGGAAATATTTTTCCAACACTCTTGACTATTTCCTAAAAAGGATTTATAATATTATTAAGAGGTGAGCAGGTATGATAGAAAGAACGAATTATCTAAAACAGCTAATTGATTTTAAAGACCAAAAACTAATAAAAATAATAACTGGCATTAGAAGGTGTGGAAAATCAACATTGTTTGATATATATATTAATTACTTAAAAGAAAATGGAATAAAAGAAGAACAGATAATAAAAATAAATTTAGAGAATCCAGAATACAACTTCAATGATTATATGGAATTATATAATTATATCAAGAAAAGATTAATAAAAGACGAAATGAATTATGTATTTATAGATGAAGTACAAACTGTAGAAAAATTCCAAAAGGCAGTAGACGGTTTATTTATAATGAAAAATGTTGATTTATATATAACTGGCTCAAATGCATATATACTTTCAGGAGAACTTGCTACACTACTATCAGGAAGATATGTTGAGATAAAAATGTTACCACTTTCTTTTAAAGAATATTTATCGACATTTGATGATAAACAAAATCAGGAAAGTAAATTCTTATACTATTTAAAATATGGCTCATTTCCTCAAACCATAGAATTGTTTAAAAGAGCACCAAACACGATAAACAGCTATTTAGACGGAATATTTTCAACTGTTGTATATAAAGATATAATGATGAGGAATAAGATTACAGATAAACTAATTTTGGAAAGTGTAATAAAATATATTTTTGATAACATTGGAAGCCCAATTACAACAAAGAAAATAAGTGACACATTAACAAGCATGAACAGAAGTACAAGTAACCATACTGTAGAAAACTACATATCTTCATTCTTAGAAAGTTTCTTATTATACAAGGTACCACGATTTGATGTTAAAGGGAAAGAAAATCTATCAAGTGGATATAAATATTATGTAGTAGATACAGGACTAAGAAACTATTTATTAGGCAAAAAAGCTGGTCAAGATATGGGACATTTATTAGAAAATGTTGTATTTTTAGAGCTTCTAAGAAGAGGTTACAAGGTATATGTTGGAAAACTAGATGATATGGAGATTGATTTTGTGGCAGAAAATCATGAAGGGTTAGTTTACTATCAGGTTGCCCTAACAACAAGAGATGAAGCAACTTTAGAAAGAGAACTAAAACCACTACAAAAAACTGGAGACCATTATCCAAAAGTTATTCTAACAATGGACAACGACTTAGATGCAGACTATGATGGAATAAAGAAAATAAACTTGATAAATTGGCTATTGAAATAAAGACAAGAATTTTGGAAAACTTCACAAAAAAACTTGACAAGCTATACCAAATTATGGTATTATAATAAAGCACATATTTTTCGTATAGCACGAAACTATGTAAACTATTTAATTAGAAATGGTGATTTTTTTAAAAGTGAAAAGTGTAAGTAAAAGTTAAATAATTTGTAACTAAATAAAAAGTGTAGAAATGGCTATAAATAGCCTAATATAGCAATATATTACTACACTTTTTTGTTGCGTTTACAAAAAAACAAACACTTTTTTAAAAAATATTTAATTTATTATTTAATTAAAAAAACACCTTTTAGCAAATGAAATATTAAGAAAGAGGAATTAAATTTAAGTAAAGGTATTAGCTTAAAAATATTTAGGAGCAGAATATCTTTAAACTAATAATACACTTTAATTTAAGAGGGACTTTCTTGAGATATAAATTATGCTCGAATAAAAAAACAAGGAGTTGATTTATTTTGTTAACAGACATTAATTACGAAAAAGCAACAAGAAAAACATTCGCAAGAATTGGAGACTTTATAGATATACCAAACTTAATTCAAGTTCAAAAAGATTCTTACGACTGGTTTGTAAATGAAGGACTAGGAGAAGTATTAAGAGATATTTCACCTATTGAAGATTACACAGGAAATTTAGTTCTAGAATTTTTCGATTATTACATGGAAAAAGAAACTAAATACTCATTAGAAGAAGCAAAAGAAAGAGATACTACATACTCAACAAGATTACACGTTAAAGTAAGACTAATAAACCGTGAAACAGGAGAAATAAAAGAACAAGAGATTTATTTAGGCGATTTTCCATTAATGACAGATAGCGGAACATTTGTAATTAATGGTGCAGAAAGAGTTGTAGTAAGCCAATTAGTAAGATCACCAGGTTGCTACTATGAATCAGATTATGATAAAACAGGTAAAAAATTATATAAAGCTACAGTTATGCCAATTAGAGGTGCTTGGCTTGAGTATGAAACAGATGGTAATGATGTATTCTATGTAAGAATAGATAGAACAAGAAAATTACCAGTAACAACTCTTTTAAGAGCAATAGGATTAGCTACAGACGAGCAAATAACAGCACTTTTCGGTGATGAAGATAAAATTTTAGCAACTATCGCAAAAGATACAGCTAAAACAACAGACGAAGCACTTATTGAAATTTACAAAAAATTAAGACCAGGAGAGCTTCCAACAGTTGACGCTGCAAGAACATTATTTAATAATTTATTCTTCGATCCAAGAAGATACGATTTATCAAAAGTAGGAAGATATAAATATAATAAAAAATTAGACTTAAGTTCAAGAATAGTAAATCAAGTTACTTTTGATGACATAGTAAATGGCGAAACAGGAGAAGTAATTGTAGAAAAAGACACAGTTATTTCAAAAGAACAAGCAAACGAAATTCAAAATGCAGGAATAAATATCGTAGACTTAAAAGTTAATGATAAAAAAGTTAGAGTTATAGGAAATGGAACAGTTGATTTAAAAGCTTATGTTGATAGCGATGAAA
>USDL01000029.1 GCA_900553365.1 uncultured Clostridium sp. | reverse complement strand
ACCAGACTTTGACTCTGGCATTTCGGCGGTTCGAGTCCTCCCACCCCAGCCAGAAAAAAGCGAAATTCTTTTATCGCTTTTTCATTTTATATTTTCATTTTTTTGTCTGAAAATATTTAATCCCAAAAATCTTAAATTTAACTATTACTATAATAATTTAGTATATCTATATTTTTAATTTGACAATACGTAACGTATTTGTTATAATTAGGAAAGGAGATAATTTCATGAATGTGTATATTATATAAAAGAGGGGTATTTTATGAAGAACAAATTATTTTTAACATATCCCGCAATTTTTACATTTGAAGATAATCAATATTGGGTTGAATTCATTGATTTAAAAGGATGTTTTAGTAGTGGGAAAACCTTACAGGAAGCTATGGAAAATTCAAAAGAAGCAATGGGCTTATTTTTAGAAGATTTAACTGATTTTCCAGAATGTACTACTGATATTAAAAAGATAAATCTTGATGATAATCAAATAGTTTCTTTTGTTTCAATAGATTTAGAAGAACATAGAAAAAAATATGAAAACAAATCTGTAAAAAAGACATTGTCTATACCAGCTTGGTTAAATACTTTAGCTGAGAAAGAACATGTAAATTTTTCAAAACTGTTGCAAACAGCATTAATAGAGAAGTTAAATATTAATAAGAATATTATAAAAAAGTAAAGAAAAAATGCTTACTGCATTTTCTCTTTCATTTTCATTAATGTGTTTAGTGCATCTATTGGTGTTATTTCGTTTAGGTTTATTTTGTCTATTTCATGTGCTATTTCTGCTAATTTGTAGTTGTAAAAGTCTAGTTGTCCTTCTGGTTGTTTTTTGTTCTCTTGTTTCTTTTGTCCTGTTAGCATGCTTTTACGTTCTAGGCTTCTTAATATTTCATTTGATCTTTTTACAACTGTTTGTGGTACTCCTGCAAGTTTTGCAACATGGATTCCATAGCTCTCATCTGTTCCACCTTTTACTATCTTTCTTAAGAATATTATGTCTTCACCTTTTTCTTTAACTGCTATAGAATAATTTTTTACCCCTTCTAATTTGCTTTCTAGTTCTGTAAGTTCATGGTAGTGTGTTGCAAATAGTGTTTTTGCTCCGCATTTTTCTTTGTTTGTAATGTGCTCTACTACTGCCCAGGCTATTGATAGTCCATCATAAGTTGATGTTCCTCTTCCTATCTCGTCTAATATTATAAGACTGTTTGATGTTGCTTCTTTTAGTATTGTTGCTACTTCCATCATTTCTACCATAAATGTACTTTGCCCCATGCTTAGGTCGTCTGATGCTCCTACCCTTGTAAATATTTTATCTACTACTCCTATTCTTGCATAAGATGCGGGTACAAAGCTTCCTATTTGTGCCATTAGCGTTATTAAGGCTACTTGTCTCATGTATGTAGATTTTCCTGCCATATTTGGTCCTGTAATTATTGAAAGCCTATCTGTTTCTTTATTTAAGTATGTGTCATTTGATACAAATGAACCTGATGGTATCATTTTTTCTATTACAGGATGGCGTCCCTCTTTTATGTCTATTTCTCCACTATTATCTACAGTTGGACGCACATAGTTCATATCTTCTGCAACATTGCTTAGTGTTGAAAGTACATCTAATGTAGCTATTATGTTTGCTGTTGTTTGTAGTCTTTTAATGTTTTGAGATAAATGATTTCTTAATCCTATGAACAATTCGTATTCAAGGTTAATTAATTTTTCTTCTGCTCCTAAAATCTTGCTTTCTAGTTCATTTAGCTCTTCTGTTATATATCTTTCTCCGTTTGTTAGTGTTTGTTTTCTTATATATCTATCTGGTACAAGCCCTAAGTTTGATTTTGTAACTTCTATATAATAACCAAATACTTTATTAAAGCCCACCTTTAAATTTTTTATTCCTGTTGTTTCTTTTTCTCTTTGCTCTAATTCCAATAGCCAAGTTTTTCCTTCTGTTGATGCTTTTTTATACTCATCTACTTCTTGGTTAAAACCTGTTTTTATTATTCCGCCTTCTTTTACTGATATTGGTGGATCATCAATAATTGCACTATCTATTAATTTTGCCAAGTCTTCGCAAGCATCTAGGTTTTCTTCTAGTTTACGAATTAATGCCGATTTGTTTTCTTTTAATAGTTCCTTTATTGCTGGAATTTGCATTAGTGATGTTTTTAATGAATTCATTTCTCTTCCATTGCTATTTCCATAAGCAATCTTTCCTACTAATCTTTCAATATCATATACTTTTTTTAGTATTTGTATTAATTCTCCTCTTAGTATTGTATCGTCTTTTAATTCTTGTACCGCTTCCAACCTATTATTTATTTCCTGAACATCTAACAATGGTTCGCCTATCCATTTTCTAATCATTCTTCCACCCATAGAAGTTGCAGTTTTATCTAATACCCATAATAGAGTACCTTTTTTACTTTTATCGTGTTGTCTTTCTAATAATTCTAGGTTTCTTCTTGCTGTTACGTCTAATGACATATATTTTTGTAAATTATACATTTTTATATGATTTATGTGTTCTAGCTTTATTTTTTGAGTTTGTTGCAAGTATGCTAATAAGGCATTTATTGAAACTGTTTCAAGTTCAAAATCATTTAAGTTTTCTATTGTTTTATTCTCATCTTCTATATTGTAGTTTTGTAATAAGAATTCTTTATTATCTACAAAGTTTTTGTCATCAAAATTATTTATATATAAATTGAATCTTTTTCTTATCTCATTTATTTCTTCTGTTGAATTATACAAAAAGCTATTTACTATTAATTCCGCTGGATTGTACTTTGCAATTTCATCCAATAGTGTTGCAAAATTATTATTTTCAACTATTTTTGTTGAATAAAATGAACCTGTAGATACATCACAAATAGCTAGTCCAAAATAGATTCCTTTTTTGAATACTGACATTATATAGTTGTTTTTCTTCTCATCAAGCATATTGCTTTCTATTACTGTACCTGGTGTTATTATTCTTATAACATCTCTTTTTACCATCCCTTTGGTTAATTTTGGATCTTCTAGTTGTTCACATATAGCTACTTTGTACCCTTTTTCTATTAATTTTGAAACATAATTGTCTACTGCATGGAATGGTATTCCGCACATTGGAGCTCTTTCAGCTTGTCCACATTCTTTTCCTGTAAGTGTTATTTCTAGCTCTCTTGATGCAAGTATTGCATCATCAAAAAACATTTCGTAAAAGTCACCTAATCTAAAGAAAAGTATTGCATCTTTGTATTGTTCCTTTATGTTTAGATATTGTTGCATCATAGGTGAAAATTCTGCCATAACTTTATTCCTCTTTTCCTTTAATTTGGTTCATATTATATCATAAATTAGTTTTCATAACAACAATTTCTTAGCGTAAAGTTAAAATTACGCTAGAGGTAATGCCTTTATATTGTTCTATTTAAGTTTCCATTTGTATAGTCTTGTCCTTCAAGCCTTTTACCCTCTTTATGTGTTTTTATTATATTGTTTATTTCTTCTATTGTTTCATCTAAAATATCCATTCTTATTGAGTTTACGTTTAAGTCTTTCCATTCTATTGAGGTTATTTTTGAATTATATATTAAATTATTGCAATTTATTCTGTCTGTATATATTGGAAATTCAAATCCCATTCTATCTTTTAATTTGTATGTGCCTTGTTTGCAGGTTCCTGGGCAATTTTTATATGTTCCAATGCTACAATATTCTGTTGTCATAAGAAGTGTTCTTCCATATACTATAATTTCTTTTTCAATTTCTTGATTTAAACATGATATTGTTTCTTTTTCAAATTCAGGTGAAGTTGTATATTTTATAATTCCAAAATCTTTTAGTTCGTTTATTGAATAATTATTTGCAATATTTAGTGTGTAATTAGCAATTTTAGGTAATTTTTTAAACTCCTCTATTTGTGATAGATTTGATATAACTACTCCTTGAATATTGTATTTATTTATTATTTCTTGTACATTTATTTTTTCATAATTTCCTTTGCTTATTGCTGGCATAAGTAAATATGTGTTAAATCTGTTTGTTATTATTTGTATTTGATTTTCTAATTGTTTATTTACAAAAAATCTTAGTGGTATATAAATATTGTCAACATCTTGTAGCTGTTCATATTCAAGCTCTGAGCTCATATTGTTTAAGCAAAGTGTTGTTTTAACATTTTGTGTAGTCTGTTGTTTTGCATTAGTATGATATTTTTCTGATTTAATAGACTCACGTTCAAATGATTGTTTTATTTTGTTTTCTAGTTCTTCTATTGCTTCTCTTCTTAATTCATTTATTCCTTTTATTGATGTTTGAAGCATTTTGTCTAGTTTTATTTCAAGATTTGCAATTTTAAATACTGTATTTCCAAGTTTTGATACTTGTTCTATTATTCTTTCTTCTGTTAATCCTACTTTTAAGGCTTCTTCTGGGATTGTTCCTTGTTTTTTTACTGTTATTTTAGTTTCAGTATCTTCTATTGATAGGGTAATTGGCTCATTTTTGACTATTACAATTTCACAATTAAGTTCTCTTTTTATATTTTCTTTAGTTGATATTTGTTTAATATCTTTATTTAGATTAATTGAAACTGTTTTATATACTTTATCCCCATTATTGATTTTTCCATATATTCTACCTATTGTTACTATTTGTCCAGTCTTGCCTTCTTTTATATTATTATTTCCTATCATTAGCTCTGATATTTTGCATGTTCCGTCTTTTATGCTTATGCTATCTCCTAAGCTTAATTCTTTTGTAAGTTTTACTTTTGCATAGCCTTTATTAGGGTTATAGTGTTCCACTGTTCCTATGTGTATTCCTATATGATTTGGTCTATATTTATACATCATTTCCTTGCCTAATTTTCCTTTTAAATACCCTGTACTAAACCCTCCACGGTTAAATATTTGCATTAGTTTTTCTCTATCTTCTTGGTCTACTATGTATGGTTTACTGCTATTTGCTAAGTCTATGTATTTTCTATATATTGATGTAACAAGTCCTACATATTCAGGTGATTTCATTCTTCCTTCTATTTTAAATGATTTTACTCCAGCAGATATTAGCTCTGGTAGAATATCTAGTGTGCATACATCTTTTGAACTTAGTAAATATCCTTTATCTACAACTTCACTATCCTTTAAAAGACTATAAGGTAGTCTACAAGTTCCTGCACATTTTCCTCTATTTCCACTTCTGCCACCAATTAGGCTGCTCATCAAGCATTGTCCTGAATAGCTTATGCAAAGTGCACCATGAATAAATACTTCAATTTCTAAGTCTGTATTATTGCATATTTGTTTTATCTCTTCTATTGATAATTCTCTTGCAAGGACGCATCTTTTAAATCCTAATCTTTGAATCTCTTGAGCTCCTTTTAAATTATATATAGTCATCTGTGTACTACTATGTACATCTAGTTTGGGAAATTTTTTTATAATTTCTCGAGCTAGTCCTAAATCTTGTACTATTATTGCATCTATTCCACATTTATAGGCATATTCTACTAATTCCATTGCTTTTTGAAATTCATCATTTTTTATTAGAATATTTAATGTTAAATTTGTTTTTACATTTCTAAGTTTTGCGTATTCTATTGCGTTTTTTAGTTCTTCCCTATCAAAATTTTTGCTGTTCATTCTAGCATTAAACTCATTCGCACCAAAATATACTGCATTTGCACCATTTTGCACAGCAGCTACCAATGAATCCCATTCTCCTACTGGAGATAATAACTCAACATTATTCATATTTTAAATTCTCCTTTATTTTGCATAAATATTATATCATATATGAAAAGCAAAATAAAATGCTTTCATTTAGAAAGCATTTTTAAGTATTGGTGACCCGTACGAGAATCGAACTCATGATTCCACCTTGAGAGGGTGGCGTCTTAACCGCTTGACCAACGGGCCATGTTTTAATTCTAGCCTAAACTAGAATTAATTTCTATGATTTTTGCTAATATTTCTTTTAGTCTTTTTTCTTGCTGTGTTAAATATAAATATCCGGATTAGCCCTTCAAATGCTGTTGAATACATATAGTCTGCTGGATCTGCATTTTTAGGTAAATGATGATTTTGTGTGTTTCTTCCTCTTCTAACAGTTTCTTGTTCTTCTTCTGTTAAGTATTCTTTGAGTTTTTCCAGTATTTTTGCTTGTGCACTTGCTCTTACAAATTTTGTTGCTTCTCTATGAAGTTTATTGGGCTTTAAATTTGTTGTTTCAACAAGATGCTGTCTTATATATAACTCATATACTGCATCTCCAACATATGCCCATGTAAGTGGAGACATTGTATTTATTTTTACTATATTATTCATTTATTTTCTCCAATGTAATTTTGGCTATTTTTCCACTTCTAAAGTCATTTAATATAATTGCTGATACCTTCTCATAGTCTATTTCTCCACCTGAAATTATTGCTCCTCTTTTTCTTGCTATGATATTCATTAATTCAAGTGTTTCATCATCTTCTGGTATTATACTATTAAAATCGTCATCTGTCAATTTATATCTTGCAAAAAGTTCATTTTTATTGTTATTTTTTAAATATTTTATCAAATTATATGCTATTTCGTCTTTGTTGATTAATTCATCTTTTATTGAACCTGTGTATGCGAGTTTTAGTGCTACATCATGGCTTTCAAATTTTGGCCATAAAACACCTGGAGTATCTAATAGTTCTATATTACTTGAAATTCTAAGCCATTGTTTTTGTTTAGTAACACCTGGTTTATTTCCTACCTCTGCTGATTTTTTATTTATCATTCTGTTAATAAATGATGATTTTCCTACATTTGGAATTCCACATATCATTATTCTAATGTTTTTGTTTGTTCTTCCTTTATTGGCTGCTTTTTCCATATCTTCTTGCATTAAATTTTGAACTGCTCTTAAGGTTTCTTTTGTGCCTTTTCCCAAGTTTGAATCAGTTGGAATTGCAGTTATTCCTTGTGTTTTGAAATATTCTATCCATCTTTTAGTTTCTTTTTCGTCTGCTAAGTCACTTTTATTTAAAACAATTATTTTCTTTTTATTAGCTGTAATCTGCCTTATATCTGGGTTTTGGCTTGCGATTGGTATACGTGCATCTAATATTTCTATAACTACGTCTATTAACTTTAAATCTTGTATTATTTGCTTTTTTGTTTTAAGCATATGGCCTGGGTACCAGTTAAGGTTGATTTTGTGATAACTATTTTGATCTTTTTCTTTATTCATCTATGTTCACTCCTTTACTTGAATTTTACGTTTATTTCTCCATTTTGAAATATAATTATGCTATCTATATTTTCTATAATAGATATAAACCTAATATTTAAAGCTGGAAAAATATTTTCAAAATACATATCCGCTTCTATATGATTTCTTGCAAATCTAGATAAATCTTTTACAATTATGCAATTAATCTTTTTATTTTTCATATCTTGTAATAGTTTTTCAAATCCTGGTCTGTTGAAATTAGTGCCACTATATCCATCATCAATATAGTATTCTATTAATTCTAAATCTTCTTTACCATTAATATATTGTTCAATTAATTCTCTTTGATTAACTATACTATTTGATTCCATATTTTCATTATCTTCTTTTGATAATCTTAAATATCCTGCTACATTCCAATTTGATATTTTAATCACTCCTTTTTAACTCATATTTTTCATAAATCCTTCAAGTTCTTTAATTCTAACTGCTTTAACTACAACTCCTAAATTATTTGGTATTTGAATAATAGCTCTTGGATTAGTTGGAATATTTTCAAACACAACACTTCCTGTACTAGTATGTTGTGGTCCACCATATAATAAGCCTAATAGTTTACATCTAGAGCCAAAAAAAGTAGTATTGCCTTGTGTATATGAAGATTCATTACAAAAGAAAATTGGCGATCCACTAGATCCTGGAAAACAAGCCATATCAATTAAAAATTCTTTTTTCCCATTATAATCAAATTTTAAGTGTGTAGAAGTTATGCCTTTTCGAATTATTGGTTTATTATTATAAGAATCCTCAAGTCCGTTAGGATATCCAATCATAATAATATCTTCCATTGCAGAACAATCTTTAACTTCATCTTCGTTTATTATTAAATTTGTTCCAAGCTTTCTACGATACAACCTGACTTTATATTCCTGACTATAACTATCTAGCGAAGCTATGGGTATTGCGCACAAGTCCACATCATTGTCAGGATTGATTAATTATTTTAAATTCATCAAGAGTTATCGTAAATTTTTGTTGATCTAGCGGATTATTATTTTCATCTGCCCTACACACAGAAAAAATAATTTTTTTAGCATCTTTCACAACATGTTTGTTAGTAATAATTACAGGTTGGCATGTGCCTTTTTCCAAATTTTTATTAAAATTCATAAAAAAACCTGTACCAGTTGCAATTTTCGTTTCATCAATGATATTTATTATCTTTGTAGTACAATAAATCGATTTTGTTCTTCTTCAAAACTAACTGCCTCATTTGGAAAAGCAGTAAAATATGTTGCAACTATATGCTTACATATTATTCTTTTACCATTAGCTAAGGGACAATTACATGAAGATTTCCTAGGATGTTCAATATCCAAATGGACATTATAATTATTGGTTCCTTTTACAATGCTTGAATACTCATTTTCATTTATTTTATTCAATTCAACAACCCTTTTTTCTTTATAATAATCTAAACCTCTCCAACATGAACTACCACTAGCTAAAGATATTATTCCCATAACTTTACTCCTCTTTATCTCCATTCCCTAGCAATTTTATTTTTTCAGCATTATTAAGTATATTTAATTGATACTTTGCAATTTCACTTAATATTTCAAATCTTTCCTCTTTACTTTTTCCTTCTTTAATTAATTCTGCATTATGTGATTCTAAATTAGATAATACTGTTAACTCATTAATTGTTGCATAATCTCTAACATTAGATGTTTTTGCTAAATCAGAATTAAGTTCTCTCCATTTTTTAGCCGTTGTATTAAATACTGCAACATTCAAAACATCTGCTTCTTCAGCATACTTTAACCATTCTCTATTTTTATAAAAATCATTATCTGGCAATATATAATTTTTAATTGCATCAGTATGTATCAAATAATTATTTTTCGTTAGTATTCTTTTTACATCCCATTCTCTATTCTGATTTTCTAACTCCTTTAATCTCTCAAATTCCTTTATTAAATACAATTTAAAAACGGGACTAATTGCTGATGCAAATTCAAATGCAATATCTTTATGTGCATATGTTCCACCATATT
>USDL01000028.1 GCA_900553365.1 uncultured Clostridium sp. | reverse complement strand
GCGAAGGAGACGTATTTGTTTCAGCAGGAAACTCTGGAGCATTACTTACAGGAGCTACTCTTTTAGTTGGCAGAATTAAGGGAGTTGATAGACCAGCAATGGCACCAATGCTTCCTTCATATAAAAAAGGAGTAATGCTTGTGGATGCAGGTGCAAATACAAATTGTAAGCCAATTAACCTTTTACAATTTGCACAAATGGCAAATGTGTATTTGAAAAAAATATATAATATAGAAAAACCAGCAATAGGGCTTTTGAATATTGGGACAGAAGAAACAAAAGGAAATGACTTAGTAAAGGAAAGCTACAAATTATTAAAACAAGAAGCTGATGAGTACGGAATAAACTTTGTTGGCAACATAGAAGGACGTGACGCATTCACTGGTAAAATTGACGCAGTAGTAACAGATGGATTTACAGGAAATGTGTTCTTAAAAACAACAGAAGGACTAGGAAAACTAGTTAAAAGAAGTTTAACAGAAAGCCTAAAGAAAAACTTATGGAGCAAAATATGTGCGGCTCCATCTTTGCCAGCAATAAAGCGTTTTAGTAAAACAATGGATTACAAAGAATATGGTGGAGCACTATTTTTAGGAGTAAAAAAACCAGTAGTAAAAGCACATGGAAGTAGTGATGAAAAATTATTCTATTATACAATTAAACAAGCTGAAAACTTTGCAAAAAGTGGAACAGTAGACATTATAAAAAAAGAATTTGAAAAAAATATATAAAAACTATTGACATTTTTGAATTGATATAATATCTTAATATAGATGAAACTTATTACAAAAGTAAAAGGGGAGGTGTAATTCTTATGAATTCAGATGAAATTTTTGATAAAGTAAAAGAAATAATTATAGAACAACTAGGCGTAACAGAAAGTGCAATAACTCCAGAAGCATCTTTTATAGACGACTTAGGAGCTGATTCTCTTGATATAGTAGAATTAATAATGGCATTAGAAGAAGAATTTGATTTAGAAATACCAGACAGTGATGCTGAAAAGGTGGTTACAGTAGGTGACGTTGTAGAATATATAAAAGACAATGTTTAAAAAATAAAATTCATTTGCAAAAATTTCACTCCTATGATATAATTTATAAGTCAAAGGAGTGATTTTTTTATGCCAAATAAATATGATGTAATAGTAGTGGGAATGGGACCTAGCTCTATTTTTTGTGCTTATGAATTAATAGAACTAAACAAATTCAAAAGGGTACTTTTAATAGACCAAGGAAAGCGTGTAGAGGAAAGATATTGTCCGATAGAGAAAACAAAAAAATGCATACACTGTAAACCAATGTGCAACATAACAAATGGTTTTTCAGGAGCAGGAGCATTTTCAGATGGAAAGTTATCTTTATATAACCCAGAAGACAATGAAATACATGTTGGAGGAAACCTACACAAAATAATTGGGGTTCCAGAAACTAAAAATTTAATAGATTATGCAGACAAAATTTATCTAGATTTTGGAGCAGATAAACACCTAGAAGGTACAGAATACAAAGAAGAAATTGCGAAAATAAATGAAAGAGCACACAAAGAAGGAATAAAACTAATAAATATTCCAATAAGACATCTAGGAACAGAAAAAAGCCATGAAGTATATGGAAGATTAGAAAAATATATTGAAGACAATGGCGTTGAAATGATGTTCCAAACAACAGTTGCAGACCTAATTGTTGAAAATGGAGCAATTAAAGGTGTAAGAGTAAAAGAAGCAAAATATGTTGATGATGAAGACCATGAAACACAAGAAATATTAGCAGATAAAGTAGTTCTAGCAGTTGGTAGAAAAGGTGCAAACTGGTTAGTTGATATGGCAAACAAACATAACATAAATACAGAAACTGGAATAGTTGACATAGGGGTTAGATACGAATTACCAGATGAAATAATGAAAGATGTTAATAAATACATGTATGAAGCTAAATTTACAGGTAGAGTAGGACCATTTAGAGACAAAGTAAGAACTTTCTGCCAAAACCCAAGTGGATTCGTTTCAGCAGAAGTTTATGATAACAACCTAACACTTGTAAATGGACATTCTTACAAAGAAAGAAAGAGTACAAATACAAACCTTGCAATACTTGTATCACATCACTTTACAAGCCCATTTAAACGCCCAATAGAATATGGAAGAAACGTTGCACAAAACCTAAACGACTTAGGTGCTGGAAACATAGTAGTTCAAAGACTAGGCGATATATATAGAGGAAAAAGAACATGGGACTATGAACTAGAAAAAAATACAGTTGTTCCAACTCTAAAATCAGCAGTAGCAGGAGATATAACATTTGCTCTAGGATATAGAACAATGGTAAGCATATTAGAATTCATAAGAGCAGTAGATAAAATTGTTGAAGGATTTGGAGCACCAGACAATTTACTATATGCACCAGAAATAAAATTCTATAGCAATAAAGTTGTAATAGACAAACAATTTGAAACAAATATAAAAGGCTTGTATTCAATAGGAGATGGCGGAGGAATGACACGTGGATTAATGATGGCATCATGCTCAGGAATACAAATGGCAAGAAATTTATAAAAAAGAAACTTTTTAAGTAATCGTAAAGTATTATAATAGAAAAACTGCAATTTACATTTTTGGAGAAATATGTTATAATAAGTAAAAATATGTAAAAAAATGAATCTGCTTCGAAGTTTTTGAAGGAGGGGATATTATGATAGCTGTAACATGTAATTGTAGTGGATATAAATTAAAAGAAGAAATATTAAGGTACTTAGAAGAAAAACAAATACAATACAAAGACTTTGGAACTTATGATGAAGAAGTACTAGATGATCCAGAAGCAATAAAAGAAGCTTGCAGATGCATCCAACAGAATAAATGTAGTTCAGGAATATTTATTTCTGGTAGTGGATTTGGTATGACAATGTTTTCAAATAAATTTAAAGGAATAAGAAGTGTAGATTGCTTTAATGAAGATGGAGCAAAACGAGCAAAAGCACATTATAATGCAAATGTACTTGCAATTCCAGCTGAATTTGTAAATTTGGATACTGCAATTAATATAATAAGAGCATGGCTAGGAACAGAAGTACTAGGAGGAAGATACAAAGAGCGAATAGACGTTATAAAAGATATTGAAAAAGAAAACATGAAATAGATAGAATTATTAAATAATTCTTATTTGGGGGTTAAAATGAAAGATACAATAGAGCTCGGTATAGGCTTTGTTACAGGAAGACCGAACGTTTGCAAACTCATTAACAATTATTACAAAAACATGATTGAACAATTAGAAAGAACGGGCAAAAAAGTAAACTTGACAATATTTTTATTATACGACTTAAATTATCAATACACAATTAGAACGGATTTTTATAGTATAATACCAGAGGTATATAAGAATATTAAAATAAAATACATAACACCAGAAAATATTGAAGAAGAAAAGAAAAAATTAATATCAAGAAATAACTTTACAAAAGAAGAAGTTGATTTATTCTTAGGAAATGGACATGCTAAAGGAAGAAATACTGTAATGTATTATGCACTAAAATGGAAAATGGACTATTTACTATTTTGGGATGATGATGAATACCCCGTAGCAGTAGTAAAAGAAGATGACAATTTACAATGGATTCCACAAGATAATATTTTAAAACACTTAGAACACATAGATGACGCAGATATAACAATAGGCTATCACTGTGGATATATTTCACCAATTCCTTATGTTGAACTAGGAGAAGAAATAAGCGAAGATGATTTTAAAAATTATATTGAAGCAATAAGTAATGAATTAGTATCATGGGAATCAATAAAACAAAAAATGATTGACAACAATGGCGTAACCTATTCAGAAAAATCAATAGCAGAAGGAAAAGGACTATATGAACTACAACAAAAATGGGTAGCAGGTTCAACATTATGCTTAAATTTGAATCACTTAGATAAAATACCAGCCTTCTATAATCCACCACTAGCAAGAGGAGAAGATACTTTCTTTTCAACATTATTGAAAGATGCAAAAATATTAAAAATACCAGTATATCATTTCCATGATGGATTCTTAAAATATACAAGCATTATAAAAGGCAGGTATCCAAAAAAACTTAGAAGAATAAAAATTGAAGAAGAAAACATAGAAAGTAGATTTTTAAAAGCATCAAAAGGTTGGATAAAATATAAGCCATTGCTTATGTATATACAAGATAATGAAAATTACAAAGGGAATATGAAAGTAGCAATAGAAAAGCTTGAAAAAAGCGTACCAAAGATAAATGAACTATTTGAAAGTACTAATTTTACTGATTTAGTAAAAGACTTAAAAGAATATGATAGAAATGTCGAAAAACACTATAAAGAATACCTAAAAACCAATGAAATCTGGAAAAAAATGAAAGAAATATTAAAGTAAAGGAAATATTTAATATGGGAAAAAAATTTAGTATTATAATAAGTGCTTATAACATTGAAACATATATTGAAAGAGCAATAAAAAGTGTATTAGAGCAAACTTTTGAAAATTATGAATTAATTATAGTTAATGACTGTTCTAAGGATAAAACTTTAGAAAAGATACAAAACTTCAAAGATGAGAGAATAATTATTATTAACAATGAAAAAAATGTTGGACTAGGTGCAGTACGAAATATTGGTATAGCAAAGGCCCAAGGAGAATACATAGTTCATTTAGATGGTGATGACGCTTTATATGAGAATACAACACTAGAAAAAATAGATAAACTAATAGACAATGATACTCCAGATATAATTTATCTTGGATTTAAAGATGTTGGAGGATTTAATAAAGTACATCTTTCAACAGCAGAAAACTCTACAAAAGAAGCAAGACTAACATGCGACATAAATTTTTCAGTTCCAAGTAAATGCTGGAGAAGAGAGTTCTTATTGGAAAATAATATTAAATTTATGGAAAACATTTATTATGAAGATATGGTATATTCAACAACAGCAACCATACTTGCAAAATCTTATAAATATGGAGACTTTCCTTCTTTTAAGTATTATAGAAACAGAAAAGGAAGCATAATGTCAACACCTTCTATAAGAAGATGTTCAGATATGTATAGAATGCTTGCCTACTTAATGGATTTATACGATATAACTCCAGATGAATATAAACCATATTTACTAAGCTTTATAGAAAATGAAACAGAAAGCTTACCATTAAGAGTAGAAGCAATTTTAAAATGTTTAAGAGAAGGCGGAGGAACACCAGTATTTCCAAAAAGAAATTATAAGTTCAAAGGAGATAAATAAATGTACCTAATAGTAGGACTAGGAAACCCAGAAGAAGAATATGAAAACACAAGACACAATATGGGCTTTAAAGTTATAAATAAAATAGCAAAAGACTGTGATATAAAAATTTCACAGTCTAAATTTAATGGGCAATATACAATAGAACATATAAATGGAGAAAAAGTAATTTTTTTAAAACCACAAACATATATGAATTCAAGTGGAGAAAGTGTAATAGAATTCAAAAACTTTTACAAAATACCTTGTGAAAATATAATAGTTGTATATGACGACATAGATTTAGAGCCAGGCACAATTAGAATAAGGAAAAAGGGAAGCCCAGGCACACATAATGGAATGAAATCAGTAGTTCACTTTTTACAAACAGAGGACTTTGTAAGAGTAAGAGTGGGAATTGGTAAGCCTAAATATAGTAATGACCTAATAAACTATGTTATAGGAGCAATAGACGAAGAAGATAAAAAAATATTAGAACAAGGTGTAAATAGAGCCGCAGATGCTGTACTAGAGATTCTAAAAAATGGTATAGATGTAGCAATGAACAAATATAACAGTAAATAACAAAAAATGGAAAGGAATACATAAAATGCTAGAACTATTAATAAATAAACAAGAAAATTTAAAAACTATTATGTTAGTAGAAAATGGAATATTAGTTGAAAAACACGAGGAACATGAAAATCAAAAACGCTTAGAGGGAAATATTTATATAGGAAAAGTTGTAAATGTGCTAAAAGGTATGCGGTTCAGCTTTTATTGACATTGGAGAAACAAGACATAGTTTAATAAAAGTTCAAGATGTATTACCTAAAGTAGATATAACAAAAAGCAAAACTGAAATAAAACCAATAGAAAGCATCTTAAAAGAAGGGGACAAAATAATAATACAAATAAAAAAAGATGGAACAGTTAGCAAGGGTGCAAAAGTGAGTACACATATTAATTTATCTGGAAGATTTGTGGTTTTAATGCCAGATACAGAAATAGTAACAGTATCACAAAAAATAGAGAATGAAGCAAAAAGAAAAAAATTAGTTGATATTGTAAAAAAATATTTACCAGCCAATAATGGAGCAATTTTAAGAACTTCAAGTGAGCACGCAACAGAAGAGGATATTAAAAATGATACAGAAGCTCTATTGGCAAAATGGAAAGAAATAAAGGAAAAAGCAAATTCATCAAAAAGCGTTCCAGAATTACTATATGATAACATGGCATTAATTAGAAGAACAGTTATAGATATTGCAGATAGAGGATTAGAAAGAATAATTGTAAATGATAAAGAAATATATGAAGACGTAAAGAAAATGTTAGAAGAAGTAAAAAATGTAAAAGTTGAGCTAAGGAAGGAAAACTTATTTGATATGTATTCTTTATCAAAACAAATAGAAAAAATGGAAAACAGAAAAATCTGGTTAAAATGTGGTGGATTTATAACTATTGATAGAACAGAAGCATTAACGGCAATAGACGTAAACACAGGTAAGTATACAGGAAAGAAAGATTTAGAAACAACAATATATAAGGTAAACCAAGAAGCAACACAAGAAATTGTAAAGCAATTAAGATTAAGAGATATTGGAGGAATAATAATTATAGATTATATAGATATGAGTAACAATGCAAATAAAACTTCAATAGAACAACTATTAAAAGAACTGCTAAAGAAAGATAGAGCTAAAACACAAGTTGCAGGCTTTACAAAATTAAATTTATTAGAAATGACTAGAAAAAATATGTGCAATAACGATTATTACGAGGAGTAAAAAATGAAGATAGGATTTATATCATTAGGATGTACAAAAAATTTAGTAGATACAGAAATGACAATAGGGTTATTTAAAGAGCACAACTATGAAATTGTAAATAATGTAAAAGAAGCGGAAGTTATTATAATAAATACATGTGGATTCATAGAAAGTGCTAAACAAGAGGCAATAGACACCATGCTAGAAATGGCAGAATATAAACAAACAGGAAAATGCAAATATTTAATTGCCATGGGATGTTTAATAGAAAGATACCAAAAAGAACTAGAAAAGCTAATACCAGAGGTAGATTTATTTATATCAATAAAAGAATATGATAAACTTTGGGAAAAGATTGAGAATTTAATAAATAAAGAAAATAAAGATAATCAACTTGCAGAGTTAGATTATTTAGAAAGAGTTGTAACTACAGGGAGCACAACCACTTATCTAAAAATTGCAGAAGGCTGTAGTAACAAATGCACATATTGTGCAATTCCAAATATAAGAGGCCCATATATAAGTAGACCATTTGAAGAAATAATTGAAGAAGCAAAAAGTCTAGCAAGCAAAGGCTATAAAGAGATAATAGTAATTGCACAAGATACAACAAAATATGGAATAGACTTATATGAAAAACCTAGACTAGCAGAGCTATTAGATGAAATTAGCAAGATAGAAAGCATAAAATGGTTACGTTTTCTTTATGCATATCCAGAAGGTATAACAGATGAATTAATACAAACAGTAAAAAATAATCCAAAAATTTGCAAATATTTTGATATACCAATACAACACATATCAAATTCTGTTTTAAAAAGAATGAATAGAAAAACAACAGGAGAAAAAATAGAAATTTTAGTTAAGAAAATTAAGAAAGAAATACCAGAAGTAGTTTTGAGAACATCTCTAATAGTAGGCTTCCCTGGAGAAACAGAAGAAGATTTCAAAAAACTATATGATTTTGTAGAAAAAGGATATTTTGATAAATTAGGAGTATTCAAATATTCAAAAGAAGATGGAACACCGGCAGCAAGGCTACCTGAACAAATTCATTATAAAACAAAACAGAAAAGACTAGACCAAATAATGAGCCTAGCACAAAAAATATCAAAACAAAAACTACAAGAAAAACTAGGGAATGTTTATGAAATGCTAGTAGAAACAAAAACATTTGATAACAAATACTATTGTGGTAGAACATATATGGACATACCAGAGGAAGACGGACTGATATTTGTTCCAAATACAAAGCCAGGTTTAGAAAATACTTGGATAAAGGTAAAAGTAACAGATGTAAAAAATTATGATTTAATAGGAAAAATAATTTAATTTAATCTAAAAAACATTAGAAAGGCTATTTAAAAAATGGCCTTTCTTTTTTCTAAGTATTGACATTTGGGCACATTAGAGATAAAATAAGATGTAATATTTTTTTAGGAGGGAAAATGGAAATAGAAAAAATAGCAAAATTAATTAAACAAAATGGTGGTAACACTTATTTAGTAGGTGGGGCTGTACGTGATGCTATTTTAAATAAACCAATTAAGGACGAGGATTATTGCATAACAGGTTTTACTTCTGAAAAATTTTTAAATCTATTTCCAATGGCTAAAAGCAGAGGAAAGGCTTTTGAAGTTTTTGACATAGAAGGAAAAGAATTTGCTTTAGCAAGAAAAGAAACAAAAGTTGGAAAGGGACATAAAGAATTTGAAATTGAAACAAATGAAGATATTTCAATAGAAGAAGATTTAAAACGTAGAGATATAACAATAAATTCTATTGCACAAGATGTTTTAACAAAAGAGATTATAGATCCTTTTGGAGGAAGAGAAGATTTAGAAAATGGTATTATAAGAGCAACTAGTGAAAAATTTAGTGAAGATCCACTAAGAGTTTACAGAGTAGCAAGAATTGCAGCCAATTTGGAGTTTGAAGTATCAAGAAAAACTTTAAATATGTTGCATAAATTAAAAGGCGAACTTGAAACATTGTCAAAAGAAAGGGTTTTCACAGAATTTAGAAAAGCACTAGAAGCGGACAAACCTTCAATATTTTTTAATGTATTAAGAGAGGCAGAAGTTCTAGACGTTCATTTTAAGGAAATATATGATTTAATAGGTGCAATACAGCCAATTAAATACCATCCAGAAGGCGATAGTTATAATCATACAATGCTTGCTTTGGATAACAGTGCCAAAATTACAAAAGATGTTAAAATAAGATTTTGCACTTTAGTACACGATTTGGGAAAAGGCAGAACCCCAAAGGAAATGTACCCACATCATTACAATCATGAACAAAGAGGAGTTGAGCCTTTAAGGCTTTTATGCAAAACATTAGGAACTCCAAATGAATGGAAAAAGATGGGGCTAACAGCTGTTTTAGAACACATGAAGGGCGGAATCTTTAATCAAATGACAATAGCAAAAAAAGTAAGCTTTATAGAAAAAATTGATAAAAGTACATTAGGCTTAAAAGGTTTACAAATAGTAGTATATTCAGACAGAAGTAGAAATTTAGAAAACGAAAAAAACGATATAATAGATAAACAATACGATTTTTACACTATTGGAAGTAAAATGTTAAAAATAATTGATGGAGAATATATAAAAAACAAATTTAAACTAAAACCCGGAATAGAGTTTGGAAAAAAATTACATGAAGAACGTGTAAAATGGTTAAAAAGTAATATAAAGTAGGAGGCAAATATGAACGAATATAGAACACATAACTGTGGAGAATTAAGAATTCAAAATGTTGGAGAAACTATTAAACTAGCAGGTTGGGTACAAAGAATTAGAAATTTAGGAGCAATGAAATTTATTGATTTAAGAGATCAATTTGGAATTACACAAATTATAATATCAGAAAATGAAGAACTACAAGAACAAGCAAAAGATTTAGTTACAGAATGTGTAATCTCAGTAAAAGGTCTAGTTGCTGAAAGAAGTAATAAAAATTCTAAAATACCAACAGGAGATATTGAAATACAAGCAGAAAACATTGAAGTACTTGGAAAATGTAAAAATGTATTACCTTTTGAAGTAAATTCAGAAAAAATAGATATATCATCAGTAAGAGAAGATTTAAGACTAGAATACAGATTCTTAGACTTAAGAAATGAAAAAATACATAGAAACATATTACTACGTTCTAAAATAATGAAATTTTTAAGAGACAAAATGGATGAATTAGGATTTAGCGAAATTCAAACTCCAATTTTAGCAAATTCATCTCCAGAAGGTGCAAGAGATTTCCTAGTGCCAAGTAGATTACACCCAGGAGAATTTTATGCACTTCCACAAGCTCCACAACAATTCAAACAGTTATTAATGGTATCAGGGTTTGATAAATATTTCCAAATAGCACCATGCTTTAGAGATGAAGATCCAAGAGCAGATAGAGCACCAGGAGAATTCTACCAATTAGACTTTGAAATGTCTTTTGCAACACAAGAAGATGTATTTAAAGTATTAGAAGAAGTGTTTACATCAACATTTAAACATTTTACAAACTGGAAAGTAGATGAAGGACCATTTATAAGAATTCCATACAGGGAAGCAATGGAAAAGTATGGAAGCGATAAGCCAGACTTAAGAAATCCATTAATAATACAAGATGTAACAAGTGTGTTTGAAGGAACAGAATTTAATGCCTTCAAGGATAAAACAATAAAAGCAATAATTGTGCCAAATGGTGCAGAGCAAGGCAGAAAGTTCTTTGATAACATGACAGAATTTGCAGTAAATGAGCTAGGAGCAAAAGGTCTAGCATGGGTAAAATTTGATACCGAATCTAATGTATCTGGAGGAATTGCAAAATTTATAACAGAAGATGTAAAAGCAAAACTAATAGAATTAGGAGCAAAATCAAATGATAGCATATTCTTTGTTGCAGATGAGTTTAAAACAGCACAAAAAATAGCAGGTGGATTAAGAATTGAATTAGCTAATAGATTAGATTTAGTAGAAAAAAATGTATACAGATTCTGTTTAATAGTAGATTTTCCAATGTACGAATTATCAGACGAAGGAACTGTAGACTTTAACCACAACCCATTCTCAATGCCACAAGGTGGAATGGAGGCTTTACTTAACAAGGATCCTCTTGAAATATTGGCATATCAATATGATGTAGTATGTAATGGGTTTGAAGTTGCTTCAGGGGCAGTAAGAAATCATAATCCAGAGATAATGGTAAAGGCATTTGAAATAGCAGGATACCCAGAGGCTGAAGTTGAAAAGAGATTTGGGGCATTGTATAATGCTTTCCAATATGGTACACCTCCTCATGCGGGAGCAGCTCCAGGGTTAGATAGAATGGTAATGCTAATAGCAAATGAACCGAATATTAGGGAGGTAATTGCTTTTCCTAAGAATAAGAAGGCACAGGATGCCTTAATGGGGGCACCAAGTGTTGTAACAGAACAACAACTGAAAGATATACATATACAAGTTGTAAAAGAAAAATAATATTGTCTTAATAATACAAATTGTGAAAAATGCAATTTGTATTATTTTACGAGAAAAATCATAAAATTGACAAGTATACATAATTGTAGTATAATAATAAAAGATTCCGAAGGGATTATCTTATAGGGAGAATGAACAAGATGAAAACATCTTCTGTAAACCAGGCGATAAAGATCGTCCAGAACGTTCTGGACAAGTACGAAATCAGTGATTGGGACAAAGATCCTTACACCAGAGGTCAAAAACTTTGGATTGAAGTTGCCACCAGTGAGAACATGCGTGTTCTTATTAACACTGAGAGAATATCCTTCGATCCGTTTGAAACATTTGCGATTCTCGACGAAATAGCAGATTCTCTGGAAGAAGTGTTTGAGGTAAAAACCCAGTTCTTTTACAATTTCTACTTCATTGATCTTTCACCGAAGGTAGTCTAAACCCTAAAGATGCTAACCATAATTGGTTGGCATCTTTTCCTTTTTTGAGACTTAAAGGAATGAAAAAAATTAGCTAAAAACTTTTGGTAAATTGTAAAAGTAAAATAGACTTTAAATATTAATTAATATATTCTACTTTTACAATTCACTGCTAAAAACTTTTTAAAAATTTTTTCAAAAAAGTGTTGACAGATGTCGAAAAAAGTAGTATCATAGAAAAGTACCAAGCAGAACACATGAAGATTTAGTTA
>USDL01000027.1 GCA_900553365.1 uncultured Clostridium sp. | reverse complement strand
CCAATTAAAATTATTATAATATGAATTTTTTAAAAATGGATCATGATTTCCTGGAGTAATAAATATTTTTGTATCGGGAATTTCTTTAAATAAATTATTTATATATTCTATTGTTGATTGTCTAATATATTGATGTTCATATAAATCTCCAGCAATAAATAAATATGGTATATTTTCTTGTTTTATTTTCTCTATTATTTTTTTTAATGCTTTTCTTTGGTCCAGTCTCCTTTGGTCTCCAAAATTTTCTTGATTACTTAAAAGAGTAAAAGGGCTATCAAAATGCATATCTGCTATATGAACAAATCTCATTTTTTCTCCTTCTTTCTATTTTATTTGATTTTATTCTAATTTATCCTATTTTTATTTGTTAATATTATTTCTAATAATCCAATTTCTTGCTAATATACTATCTGTATGCATTGTTGCTTTTTTCTCTATTTGTAATAATATTTTTTTATCAATAATATATAAAACTGCTTTATTTATATCTTCATCCAGCAAAGTGTTTAAATAATCTATATCTGCAAATCCTCTCTCTTTGCTTGTCCTATCTGCTATAAATAATATTTTATCTAATAAAGACATATTTTGTATTCCTGTTGTATGTGCACGTATTGCTTGTGCCATTTCTTTAGTAAATCCAAGTTCTTTTACCGCTATATCTGCACCAATTTTTGCATGCAATAAACCAGGATTTTCACGTTCCATTTCATCTATTTGAATATTATTATTTTCTACATATTTTAATTTTTCATCGTTTGGAATTTCCTTTGCTATATCATGTGCTATTCCTACTTTTTCAGCAGTTTCAACATCATAGCCAAATTTTTCTGCTAATTCTTTTGCTCTTTCCATTACACATTGGCTATGATGAAATCTTTTTTCTGATAATCTTTTTTTAACTGTTTCAATTATTATATCTAAATTCATATCTTCTCCTCTAAATCTTTTTTATTAATATGCTATTTCTATTAATTTATCTAGCAAATCTGTATAAGTCACTCCTGTTTGTTCCCATAGTTTTGGATACATGCTTATCTGTGTAAATCCAGGCAATGTATTTATTTCATTAATATAAATTTTATTATTTATGTCATCTACAAAGAAATCTACTCTGGCTAATCCCTTACAATCTGCTGCTTTATATGCTTTTTCAGCAATTTTTCTCACTTCATCTGCTAAATTATTTGGTAAATCTGCTGGAATTATTGTTTTTGACTCCTGGTTTTGATATTTTGCACTAAAGCTATAAAACTTATCTGCCGCAAGGATTTCACCTACACAAGATGATTCTACTTCTTCATTTCCCAATACAGCACATTCTATTTCTCTTCCTTTAATATTTTCCTCTATTAATATTTTACTATCGAATTCTCCTGCATATTCAATGGCCTTTATTAGCTCTTCTAAATTATCTGCTTTGTTAATACCTACTGATGAACCTGAGTTAGATGGTTTTACAAACATTGGAAATTCTATTTTTTCCGTTATTTTTTTAGCTATATCAAATACATTATATATTTCCTCAGAAAAGTCTTCGTCTACATATATATAATTATTTTTATTTTTTCGTATATAAACATATTCTGCTTGTGGAATATTTGCTTTATCAAAAATTATTTTTGCATATACTTTATCCATGCAAATACTTGATCCTAAAATTCTTGTTCCTACATAAGGAATTTTTAATAATTCCAACATTCCTTGAATACTTCCATCTTCTCCTCCTAGTCCGTGCAAAACTGGGAAAATTACGTCCATATTTTTTAAATATTTACATACATTTTCTATTTTTTCACCGCCAATAATTTCATCTCCAACTTTGTATTCTTTGTTATCTATTTTATATTTAAACCAATCTCCTTTTTTATCTATGTATATTGGATATATATCATATTTATCCTTATTTAAGTTTTTTATTACTGAAGTCCCTGATACAATTGAAACCTCATGTTCTGTGGATATTCCACCAAAAATCACTCCTAGTTTTATTTTTCCCATAATCTTTCTCCTTGTAAATATTTTGAAATTTCTCCAAAGTGCATTGCATTTGATGCTTTTATCAAAATTGCATCATTTTTTCTAACAATTTCACCTAATTTATTAATACATTCTTCATTTGTACTAAATTGATATACTTCTTTTGTCCCTAGTGTTTTAGCTGTTTTGGCTGTACTTTTTGATAGTTCTCCTACTGTGCATAATACATCTATTTTGTTTTTAGCAACTTCCTCTCCAACCATACTATGTAATTTTTCAGCATATTCTCCAAGTTCTAGCATATCACCTAAAATTGCGAGTCTTCTTGTTGCTTTAATATTACTTAAAACTTCTAAACTTGCCTTCATAGAATCATAACTTGCATTATAATAGTCATTCATTATTTTAATATCATTTATTTCAAGAATTTCATTTCTTTTTCCAGTTATTTCAAAAGTTTTTATGCCTTCTATTATTTTATCTGTTTCTATATTTAGCTTTTTTCCAACGGCTATTGCACATAAGCTATTGTATATAAAATGGTCTCCAGGCACTGGTACATATACTTTTTCTTCTTTATCATTTATTTTTATTTTATATTCCGTATATGTTTCATTTCTTGCTATATCATAAGCCACATAATTACTTGAATTTTCTATTCCATAAGTAATTTTCCTATATTTTTTAATATCACATTTATTTAATAAATCATTATCATTATTTAATATAATGCATCCATTTGGAGTTAATCCATCTAATATCTCCATTTTTGCTTTTAGTATATTTTCTCTTGAACCTAGTATTCCTATGTGTGCTGTGCCTATGTTAGTAATTATAGCTATAGTTGGCTTAACTATATTTGTTAAAAGTTCAATTTCCCCAAAATGATTCATTCCCATTTCTACAACAGCAGCCTCAGTATTTTCATTCCAACTTAAAATTGTAAGAGGTACTCCTATATGATTATTGTAGTTACCTTTTGTTTTTGTAACATTATATTTTTTACCAACAACACTCGCAATAATATCCTTTGTGCTAGTTTTTCCTACGCTTCCTGTAACTGCAACAATAGGAATATCATACAAAGTTCTTTTATACTTTGCTATTTTTTGTATTGAATCTGTAATGTTTTTAACTTTTAATATAAGTTTATTATTATATTTATTTACAATTTCCTCTGGAATATTATATTCAGTAATAACTCCCATTGCTCCATTTTCCAGAGCTTCTTTAATATATGTTATTCCATCTGCTGTTTCACTTTTTAAAGATATAAATAAATCATTTTTTTCTATTATTCTTGTATCACTACAAAATTTTTCTACTGTGGATGCTGTACCCCTTGATATAACTGTACATTCGCACATTTCCACTATTTTATCCACAGCTATATTTTTATTACTCATAAAATTACTCCTTAAAATAATATATTTAATTGTTATTTTTATTGCTACTATTCTATAACATTTTTCTGTTTTTTTAAATACTTTGTATGTATTTTTTTGTAAATAATTTTTATGTAAATATATTTACTTTCCTGCAAATTTATTGTATATTATGTATGGTGATTTTTATGCAAAGAATGTTAAGTTATATACGCAAAGCAGTTGATGATTATAATATGATAGAAGATGGTGATAAAATTGCTGTTGGTTTATCTGGCGGAAAAGATTCAATTACCTTGCTTATGGGGTTAAAGGCATTACAAAGATTTTATAGTAAAAAATTTGATTTAATTGCAATTAGTATTAACCCTGGATTTGATTTTTTTAATAGTGATTTTTTAAAAACTACTTGCGAAACCATTGGCGTTCAATATGTTGAAGAAAAAACACATATTAAGGAAATTGTTTTTGATATAAGAAAAGAAAAAAATCCATGTTCACTTTGTGCAAATTTAAGAAGAGGAATTTTAAATAGTGTTGCAATTCGTGAAGGATGTAATAAAATTGCTTTAGGGCATAATGAAGATGATGTTTTGGAAACATTTTTCTTGAATTTATTATATGGTGGCTCTATTGGTACTTTTGCTCCAAAGAGCTATATGGATAGATCCAGTATTACACTTATTCGTCCATTAATATATGCACCTGAAAAATCAATAAGAACTTTCGTTAAAAAGAATAATATTCAGGTTATGCCTAAATGTTGCCCAATGGATGGAGTTTCAAAAAGAGAAGATATAAAAACTTTAATCTCTAGTCTTCAAAAAGAAATTCCAACTGTAAAAGCCAATATTTATGGTGCAATAAAAAGAAGTAATATTAAAGGCTGGGAAAAATAAAGCTTAGAAATTTTGAAATTCTAAGCTTTATTTTTCTATTTTATGTTTTAAAATATGGTTAAAAAACATTTTTTTATTTTGTATACTTTCTCATTGTTTCTGTTAAGTCTTCCAAATCCTTTTTTGCACCTTCTAATGTATCTCCTCTAACTCCCATATAGAATTTTATTTTTGGCTCTGTACCTGATGGTCTAACTGCACACCAACAGTCATTTTCTAGTGTATATCTTAGCACATTAGATTTTGGTAAATCAATTTTTGTTTCTTTTCCTGAAAGTATATCTTTTTCTATTCCTGTGCTACAATCCATTATTTTTAGCACCTTATATTTCCCTAGAGTTTCTGGTGGATTATTTCTCATTTTTCTCATCATTTCTTGTATTTTTTCAGCTCCATCTGCACCTTCAAGAACTACTGGAATTTGGCCTTCTCTATAATATCCGTATCTTTCATACATTTTTTGCATTGCATCCCATAAAGTCATACCTTGATTTTTATAGTATGCTGCAATTTCGCAAAGTAGCATTACAGCTATTATTCCGTCTTTATCTCTTGCATGTGTTCCAATTAAACATCCATAACTTTCTTCATATCCCATTATGCAATTATGGCTATGATTTTGTTCAAATTGTCTTATTCTTGCTGCAATATTTTTAAAACCAGTTAATGCTAGAAATAGCTCTACTCCGTAGTATTCACAGATTCTGTCTGTCATATTTGATGATACTATTGTTTTTATTAATGCTGGATTTTCAGGTAATATACATTTTTCTTTCTTTTGTGATATTAAGTATTCAGCAATCGTAAGTCCTATCATATTTCCATTAAATAATATGTAATTTCCTGTTTTAGCATCCTTTACATGAAGGCCTATTCTATCTGCATCTGGATCATTTGCTAATACTATGTCAGCATCAACCTCTTTAGCTAGTTTTAATGCATATTCAAATGCTTTTGGATCTTCAGGATTTGGATAGCTTACTGTTGGGAAATTTCCATCTGGTTGTTCTTGTTCTTTTACAATAAATAAATTCTTATATCCTAAACTTGTAAGTAAATTCTTTGCTAATCTACCACCAGTACCATGAAGTGGAGTGTATACTATTTTTAAACTATCTGCTGCTTGTTTTATTGCATCAGGATTTAGTGTGTTCTTTTTTAATTCATCCAAGTACAAATCATCAAAGTCTGCACTAATAACATTATATAATCCTTTTGAAATTGCTTCTTCTTTTGATATTGTTTTAATTCTAGCAAAATCAGTTATGCTATTTACTTTTGCAATAATTTCAGCATCTATTGGTTCTGTTATTTGAGCTCCGTCTTCCCAATATACTTTGTATCCATTATACTTAGGTGGATTATGGCTTGCTGTAACAACTATACCTGATATACATCCAAGTTTTCTTACGGCAAAAGATAACTCTGGTGTTGGTCTTAAACTTTCAAATATATAAGTTTTTACACCGTTTGCATTTAATGTTAATGCTGCTAACTCGCTAAATTCCGTAGACATATTTCTTGAATCATAAGCAATAGCCACTCCTCTATCTTGCCCACCTTTTTGAACAATATATTCTGCTAATCCCTGTGATGCCTTTCCTACAGTGTATTTATTCATTCTATTTGTTCCTGCTCCAACAATTCCTCTTAAACCAGCTGTTCCAAACTCTAAATCTTTATAGAAACTATCTTTTTTTTCTGTTTCATTTCCCTTCATTTCTAGTAATGCTTTTTTTGTTTCTTCATCAAAGATTGGATTATTTACCCATTCCTCATATTTTTCTTGATATTTTTCCATATTTACCTCCTAATATTATTGTAGTTCATAATTTATTTTTTATTATTTATTACTTTTTTAAATAATTCAATCGCAGTTTCTGGGCTATCTACACCTTCTTTGTTTTTTACTGGTGCGAATTCCTCTTCTCTTTTTCCTCTTAAAATTTCCATATTATCTAGCTTTTCAAAAGCGTCAAATATAAATGTTTCGAATTTATAACAATTTGGCTCTTCTGGAGTAATAATATTTCCTTTTTCATCCATATACGTTGCCTTTTTAAAAGCAGTGTGATATGGTAATTTTTCATCTCCAATTTTTTCTATTGCCTTTATGTTAAATAAATTGCAATTTATGTGAGATTCTCCAAAGATAAGTTCCCCATTATCATCTCTTCTTTCTGCCATTTCCTTAGTGATTTCAGTATATTCTATTACGCTTGGCTTATTATTTCTCTTACAAAAAACTCCAACTTTTTCCTCTGGATTTGCCTTTACAATTGATTTTCCAAGTGCTAATACATTTTTATTTACTGCAAATCCTAAAGCAACCTCATCTGTCATTTGTACTAAAGGATTGTCTACTGGTCCTATGAAAATCCATTCTACACCATGTGCTTTCATATCTTGAACTATTTCATTTTTAAATAAAGCTTCAAAAATTCCTCCATGGCCATTTGCTGCTTGCTTAATAAGTCCTTTTTCTGTAAGAATTACTTTTCCATTTTTACCTATCATAGGAATTTCACCTTGAATAAAGAATTTTACAGCCTCTTTTGGATAGTCAAAATAATTATTTTTTTCAAAAAATTCAACTGTTGCACTATTATTTTCTTTACTTGTCATTAAATACCACGGAATAGTAACATTATATTGTTGTTTTATTCTTTTTAATTTATCACAAAAAATTTCAAATAATGATTTATCCGGATTTAGTTTTAATACAAAGGTGCCTTTAGGTCCATTGTGTCCAAGTCTTGTTCCTTGTCCTCCTGCCATTGTTACAACTGCATATTTTTTTTCTTTAATTGTCTCTTCCCCTATTTTTCTATATGTTGCTAATTGCTCTTTTGTTAATTTTTCTTTATCTGTATAGGCAATAGGATCAATTACATCATTTGAATTTTGTATATTATTTATATTTTTATATAAATTATTTATCAAATCAAAGTCTATTTCTAAAATTTGATTTATTAACTCCTTTTTATCATTATCACTTAGCTTATCATAAAAATTAAGTAAATGCTCTTGTTGATATTTTATTACCTTTTCTTTTGCAATTTCAAAGCTATTCAAACAAATCTCCTCCTCTCAAAATTGAAAATTTATTATTTCACGTGTACAGTATATAGCATTTTTTATTATTTTGTCAATATTTTTTATTATTTTCATAATAAGACACAAAAGACGGGGTTTTTAACCCCGTTATCATATCTAATTTAAGCATTTACTTTTTCGGCTTTTCTTTCATAGCCATCAAATACATCTTCAATTTTATGTTCTCCGGAAGAATTATATATTGCTTGATGTTTATCTAATATTTCTTTAATGTTATCATTAAAACTTCCGTACTTCATAAAAATTCATTATTTTAATGCTTGTTTTCTCAAATTTCTTATGGTTTTTTTGTATACATCTGTCTATACATTCATTTATGATGTTTATGTATTCTTCATTTCCATTTACAATTATAATATTATTGCAATTTTTATTTAATTGCATTTTTAATATTTTTTCAATATTTAAATATTTTGTTGCATTTGTATCTTTCCAGTTAATTTTTAAAATCTCTTTTTTCACTTCATCTGATATTGTTAATCTTGATAAAACTAGTTCTATATTTGTAGTAAAATTATTTTCCAAAAATGTTACAACAGATGTTTTTTCCTTTATTTGTTTATTTACAAATGGTAAAATCATTGTTGCAAAATGCATGTTGCTTACATAAAAGCTACACAATTTTTGTGTACTACTAATTTCTTTCATACTAGTTCCTCCCTATGTTTTTCTACTGGTAAATTTTACCATTTTTAATTTGACTTGTCAATAAAAATCGTATGCCCTTATTCGACAAAGTCTACGGTTTTAAGCATTTCGGCATGATATATCCATGTATTTTCAATATGACTTTTATGAATATTTTTTTCATTTTGGTTAATAATTTAATTAAATATATTTTTTTACAAATTTATATTTAATTTCAAATGGAGGTTTAAAATGAGATTTATTACAAAAACTTTATCAAATTCTAAATTTAAACGTTTTCTTATATTAACTTTGTTATTAATATTATATATTCTAATATCTGCAATATCCTATACTAATGCTGTATGTGAAGATATTGCAAATACTGTTTTCCGTCTACATGTTATTGCAAATAGTGATACAGACGAGGACCAAAACCTAAAATATCTTGTCCGTGATAATATTATTAGTTACATTAATAATATTAGTAGTAATGTAACTTCAAAAGAGGAAACCATGAAAATTGCACAAGAACACATTAAAGACTTAGAAAAAATTGCTTTAGATACTGTTCAGTCTAATGGATATAATTATTCTGTAAAAGTCCAAATAGGAAACTTTGCTTTCCCTAGTAAAAAATATGGAGATATAATTCTTCCCCCTGGATATTATGATGCTTTAAAAGTTAAAATTGGAGAAGCTAAAGGTCGAAATTGGTGGTGTGTAATGTTTCCTCCGCTTTGCTTTGTAGATGTAAGTACAGGTGTTGTACCTGATGAATCAAAAGAGACAATGAAAGAAAATCTCTCTGAAGAAGAATATGCTTTAATATCACAAGGTTCAAATGATATAAAAGTTAAATTTAAAATTGTTGAAGTATTGCAAAATTTCACTATAAGTGGTATATTTATGTAGCATAGTAGAGTGTATTAACACTCTATTTTCTATGTAACGGCTTAAAATTATTGATACAGAAGGGATTGAAAACTTATGGAAAAATTGGTTATTAAAGGTGGAACTCCACTAAGGGGGTCCGTATCTATACTTGGAGCTAAAAACTCTGCAATAGCAATACTTCCAGCAACATTGCTATGCAAAGGAATTTGTACTCTTCATAATGTACCTAACATAATTGATGTAAGATTATCGTGTCAAATTCTTGAGCAATTAGGCTCAAAAATAACCTGGATTGATAACAATACATTAATTATTAATAATACAAATATATCAAAAACTCATGCTCCTCTTGATTTAACTTCTAAATTTAGAGCATCATATTACCTAATTGGAGCAATGCTTGGAAGAAGTAGGGAAATTGAAGTTGGACTACCTGGTGGATGCAATCTAGGTGCCCGTCCTATTGACCAACATATAAAGGGTTTTGAAGCTCTTGGTGCAACATCCAATCTTTCACAAGGCAAAATATATGTTAAAGCTGATAAATTAGTAGGAACAAGCATTTATATGGACGTAGTTTCTGTTGGAGCTACAATTAATGTTTTATTATCTAGTGTTTTTGCAGAAGGAACAACAATAATTGATAATGCAGCTAAAGAGCCTCACGTTGTTGACGTTGCAAACTTTTTAAACTCTCTTGGTGCAGACATTCGTGGTGCTGGTACAGACTTAATAAAGATAAATGGTGTAAAATCATTAAAATCAAATATTACATATTCTATTGTTCCAGATCAAATTGAAGCAGGAACTTTTATGCTTGCTGCAATCGCATCAAAAGGCGATTTAATCATTAAAAACTGTATTCCCGAGCATTTAGACTCATTAACATCTAAAATAACTGAAATTGGTGGAAATGTTGAAGCTTATGGTGATACAATTCATGTATGGGCAAATAAGAGACCTTCAAAAACTGTTATAAAAACTCTACCTTATCCTGGTTTTCCTACGGATTTGCAGCCACAGATGGGTGTTGTTTTATCACTAGCTATGGGAACTAGCATTATTAATGAATCTATATGGGACTCACGTTTTCAGTATACAGCTGAACTTAATAAAATGGGAGCACATATAACATCTCAAGGTAAATCTGCTATTTTTGAGGGTGTTGATAAATTATATGGAGCACCTGTATATGCAACTGATTTAAGAGCTGGTGCAGCTTTAGTAATTGCAGGCATTGTAGCCGATGGAATTACAGAAGTATATAACATAAAACATATTGATAGAGGATATGAATGTATTGAAAAAAAATTCTCATCTTTAGGTGCTAATATAGAGCGTATTGTTGAAAATTAGAAAGGTACAAATTTATGTTAAAATGTTGTAGTTTATATAGCGGAAGTACTGGAAATAGTTTCTTTGTACAAACAGAAAAAACAAAAATATTAATTGACGCTGGTGTTAGTTGTAGAAAAATAGAAACAGCATTAAAAACACTTCAAGTTTCCCCTAATGAAATAAATGCTATTTTAGTAACACATGAACACATTGATCACACAAAAAGCATTGGTATTTTATCTTCAAAATACAATATCCCAATATACATAAATGCCAAAACTCTAAATGCTTTGCAATCTAATAATAAGAAAATTGACAATTCAAAAGTTAATCTTTTTAAAAATGATACTACTTTTGAATTAAATGATTTGGAAATTTACCCTTTTTCTACACCACATGATGCTGCTGATCCTTGCGGTTTTAACATATACAAGGATAGCAAAAAAATTAGTATAGCAACTGATTTAGGTCATATTTCCAATAATATAATTAAATGTTTAGAGAATAGCTCATTTCTAATGTTAGAAGCAAATTACGATTCTAATGTTTTGCAATATTCTTCATATCCATATATGCTAAAAAAACGTATTTCAGGTCCAAATGGTCATTTGGAAAATTGTGTAACAGGTAAAACTATTGCACATTTAGTTGATACTGGATTAAAAGATGCTTTGCTAATACACCTTAGCAAGGAAAACAATTTCCCTGAACTTGCATATAAAACTGTATTAGAAGAACTGCAGAAAAGCAATCATGCAGAAAAATGCGTTTCTCTAAATGTTGCCCCTAGAGATTTACCTAGTAATTTATTTCAAGTAAGTTAAAATATAAGAACCATCCTAGAGAAAAAAAGTATGGCGACCTAAGATGGCTCTTAATAGAAATAAAAAAAATATAGATAAAAATAAGGGGAGATATAATTTTGTAAAAATTAAATTATTTAATTTAGGACTACTGCAAATAGTTTTAATTTAATTTTTACAATACTAAAAACTATGTAATTTTTTTTATTTTTTTGGGTATTTTCTTAGATTTTTTCTTTTTGATTAAATTATATTTCTAGATAATAAAAATATAGAAAAATAAGAATCAAGTTAGTTGTTTGAATTTTCAAATCGTTTGATTAGTTTATGTAAATATAATACTACAAAAAAACACAAATGTCAACAATTTTTTTACGACAAAAATCGACAAATTACTACAGAAATCAACATTCCGAACAACATCTCCCACCAATGCCGCAAATAAAATTCCCCTTGTCTGTTTTATTTTTACAACACTTGTATATATTGCTATTGTATATAAGGTTGTTTCTGTTGAACCCATTATTGTTGATGTAATAATCCCAATTAAACTATCTACCCCATATTGTTTCATAATATCTGTTCCTATTGCAATAGATGCACTACCGTGAAATAGGTCGTAAAAATGCAAGAGGCATTATTTCTTTTGGAATATTCAAAATTTTAATAATTGGTGATATTAGATTAATTAAAAAATCAATTATTCCAGAACTTCTTAATGCACCAATCGCAACAAAAAGGCCTATTAATGTAGGAAATAACGCAATAACAATACCTATTCCCTCTTTTGCACCTTCTAAAAATGTATCAAATACTTTAATTTTTTCTTTTAAACCAAAAATTACAATTATAGTTATAACTATTGGAATTATTGAATTAGATATAAAATTAATATAATTCATTCCTACCATCTCTTTATTAAAATTTTTACTGAATATATAGCAGCACTTGCCGCACATATTGTGGCAATCCATACTGGAAAAATTATTGCTGTTGGGTTTTCTGAGCCTAGCGAATTACGTATAGCAATTACAGTAGTTGGAATTATTTGTATTGATGCAGTATTTAAGACAATAAATACCGCCATTTCATTGCTTAACTTTTTTTTATCTTTATTTCTATCTTGTAAGGACTTCATTGCTTTCAAACCCATCGGAGTTGCAGCATTGCCTAGTCCCATAATATTTGCTACCATATTCATTGAGATATTTGTATATGCCTCGTCCTCTTCACTTATTTTAGGAAACAAAAATTTTAACACTGGTCTAAGAATTTTTTTTATTTTATTTACTATGCTAGTTTTTTCAGCAACTTTCATTATTCCACTCCATAAAGCCATTGTTCCTAATAAATATATGGACAAATTAACAGCTCCTTCTGTCGAACCAAAAATTGCTTTATTTGTTTCATTAATATTTCCAAAACATATTCCAAAAATAAATGAAATTATTAAAAAAATAGGCCATATTATATTTAACATAAATACCTCTTAAAAATTATCTTTAATTGATTTTATTCTATTGGTAAATTATAATTACCAAAAAAAGGGAATTTTTATAATTTTTATTGACCTTCCTTACTTTTTATGGTATCATATTTGTAGTTTAATATGTGTCGAAAAATGATATATAAGGAGGAAAAAGATGAAATCAACTGGAGTTATTAGAAGAGTAGACGAACTAGGTAGAGTTGTTATTCCAATAGAAATAAGAACTCAATTTGGTATTTCTGAAAAAGATCCTATGGAAATATATGTTGATGGTTCTTCTATTATTTTAAAAAAATATGAACCTAATTGTATTTTTTGTGGAAATTCCAGAAAACTTATTGAATTTGAAGGCAAACCAATTTGTAAGAAATGTGCAGAAAATATTCTTAAAATTTGTGAACAATAAAATAATACGCTATTTTTAATGTTTTAATTAAAATAGCGTATATTTTATTGTTTAGTAATTAATAAAATATTGATATATTTCGTTTTTATTTTTTCCTCTATCTTTTGCAATTTTTTTAATTATTTCTTTTTTATCTAAATTTTTATTTAAATAATATTTATAATGTTCTTCAAGTGATAATGAATTTAAAAAATTTTTTTCCTCATTTATTTTTTCTGTTCCCTCAACTAAAATTACAAATTCGCCCTTAATTTCATCAATATTATCTAAAATATTTGAAATATTATTTCTTATAAATTCTTCATGAATTTTTGTTAATTCTCTTGCTAAAACAATTTTTCTGTTTCCAAATATTTCCAATATATTCTCTAAAGTATTTTTTATTTTATGTGGTGCTTCATAAAATATAAGTGTTCTATTTTCGTTTTTTAATTCCTCTAATTTATCTTTTTTTTCTTTAGTGTTTGTTGGTAAAAATCCCACAAAAGTAAATTCTCTTGTGCTTAAACCAGAGCAAATCAGTGCATTTACAAAAGCAGATGCACCAGGAATTGGTATAATTTCAATATTATTTTCTATTGCATTTTTTACAATTTCTTCTCCAGGATCTGATATTCCAGGTGTTCCAGCATCAGAAACTAATGCAATGTTTTTTCCTTCTAATAATTTTTCTATTAATATTGGTGATTTTATTTTCTCTGTTTCTTTATAATAACTTATTAAATTCTTTTTAATATTTAAGTGATTTAATAATTTTAAAGTATGCCTTGTGTCCTCTGCTGCAATAATATCAACATCATTTAGCACTTTAATTGCTCTTATTGTAATATCATCAAGATTTCCAATCGGTGTTGCAACCATATATAATTTACCAGCCATTTTTTTCTCCTTTTTAATTATTAATATTT
>USDL01000026.1 GCA_900553365.1 uncultured Clostridium sp. | reverse complement strand
AATTTGAGCAAACTCTGTGTGGCATTACTGGTTCATTACAATGTTTACATCTTGCAATATTTGGTTCTTCTAATTTCCATGTTGATCTTTTTGTTCTTGTTCTTTCTTTTGACCATCTTCTTTTTGGTTGTGCCATGCTAATTCCCTCCTCTATCAGTACAGTTATACATATCTATATACTTTTTAATTTTTAGCTACTAAATTAGTATACTAGGAATTTTAGAATTTGTCAAGTCTTATGGTGAATTTTGTATAAAAAAGTTAAAAAGAAAATATACTTGAAGTGAACTTTTACAGTTCACTTCATAACATTTTTTACTTATTACATTTTTGATTCGTCGTTACATTCTCTACATGGTTTAAAATCTTTACATTCTAGTCTTACACCCTTTAAACATTTTCCATGTCTTTTACATTCTACACATTGTTTGCAATGTTTTACTCTGTCTACCCATATTTGTATTTCATACTTCTTATCTGGGCACAAAGGTCCAAATACGAATTCTCCATCTTTATCTGTGAATGTGTGAGAAACTGGATTTCTTTCTTCTTTTCCATAATCGCAACATACTTCAATTAGTTTTACTACTGCGTCTTCTACTGGCTCTTTATAGCAGTCTTTAATTACACCATATATTACGTTTCTGTTGTCTTCTGGTAAGTTTATTTCTAAGTCGAATTGTTTTCCTTTTTCAATGAAGCCATTTACCTTAATGTCTTGGCATTGTTTCTTTTCATCAAATTCCATCTTTTATCACCTTTTTTCTTTTAATAATTCTATGCTTAAGCATATCTAATATATTATATGTTTTTTTAGAAAAAAGGTGAAAAATAATATTTTATGTATTATAAAAATAGGTTGTTTCCATATCAGCTTCGTGTAGTAATAATGCTAATGGGTATTTCTTAAAAGCTTGACCTAGTGTTACATATTGTTCCTTTGGCTCTGAAAAGCCCATATGCCAACGAATTGCGTACTTTTCTTCGTTTGTTAATTTTATGTATTCTGTAATCATCATTACTGATTTTTCTCCATGGCCATAAGGTATTGTATCATCTATTGTATAATATGGTACTTTTTCCCATTCTCCTTTTGCGTTTTTGGCATTTCTATAATCTGTTTTATAGAAATTTACTTTGCATAAATCATGTAATAAGGTTACTAATATAAGAGTTTCCTCGCTTACATCTAATTTATGATATTCAATTTTTCCTTTTAATATTTCATATACCTTATAGCTATGTTCAATTAGTCCACATTTATATGCGCCATGATATTTTGTGCTTGCTGGAGCTTCATAGTAGTCTGATTTTTCAAGAAAATCCATAAGCTCCTTCATTCCTGGTCTATTAACTTTATTTAATAATTCTTTTACTTTATCCTTTACTTCACTCATAATATTCCTCTTTCTATTTATTTTATGCTGTTTCTGTGTGTTGTCTTACAGGACTTGTTTTTCTTTTTTTGATTATTCCTCTTTTGGGATCTACTTCACTTTCCTTGCATAGTTCTAAAACTGGTGGTGCTTTCTTTTCTACTGTGTCTCGTGTTATTATACATTTTTCAATTCTCATATTGCTTGGTACATCAAACATTATGTCTCTCATTATATCTTCAATTATTGAACGTAAGCCTCTTGCTCCTGTATTTCTTTCTATTGCTTTATCTACTATTGCATTTAAAGCTTCTGGTTCAAATTCTAGCTCTACGCCATCTAATTCTAATAGTTTCTTATATTGTTTAACTAAAGCATTTTTAGGTTCTGTTACGATTTTAATTAGAGCTTCTCTATCTAGTTCTTGTAGTGTTGCTATAATTGGTAATCTTCCAACAAATTCTGGAATTAAACCAAATTTTAGCAAGTCTTGTGGTAGTAGTTGTTCAAATATTTTATATTTATCTTGTAAGTCTTTTTTGCTTTCAATTTGTGCTCCAAATCCCAAGGATTTTTTATTTGTTCTTTCTTTAATAATTTTTTCTAAGCCTTCAAAAGCTCCTCCGCAAATAAATAATATGTTTGAAGTATCTATTTGTATAAATTCTTGGTGTGGATGTTTTCTTCCTCCTTGTGGTGGAACAGATGCGATTGTACCTTCAACAATTTTTAATAAAGCTTGTTGAACACCTTCTCCGCTTACATCCCTTGTTATTGATGGGTTTTCTGATTTTCTTGTTATTTTATCTATTTCATCTATATATATAATTCCCTTTTGTGCTTTTTCCACATCAAATTCTGCTGCTTGGATAAGTTTTAAAAGTATATTTTCAACATCTTCACCAACATATCCAGCTTCTGTAAGAGTTGTGGCATCTGCTATTGCAAAAGGTACGTTTAAAATTCTAGCTAATGTTTGTGCTAAAAGTGTTTTTCCACATCCAGTTGGTCCTAAAAGTAAAATATTACTTTTTTGTATTTCTACATCATCTATTATTTCTTTGCAATTAATTCTTTTATAATGATTATATACAGCTACTGCTAATGTTTTTTTGGCTTCATCTTGGCCAATAACATATTCGTCTAGCACATTTTTAATTTCTTGTGGTGTTGGTATTTCTTCTGTTTTTACATCTTCATATCCAAGCTCCTCATCATAAGCTTCACTTTCAATTATGTTATTACAAACATTTATACATTCATCACAAATATATACTGATTTTGGACCAGCAATTAATTTTTTTACCATTTCTTGTGCTTTACCACAAAAAGAGCATCTTATTTCACTAATTTCCTTTTTATTTGCCATTCTATCTATTCCTTTCTTTCGATTTTGAATTTAAGATTATTATAGTTTTTTATTTTCTATAATCTAAAATTCCATCTATTAATCCATAAGCTAAAGCTTCTTCTGCTGTCATGTAATGGTCTCTTTCTGTATCTTTTTCAATTTGTTCTAAGCTCTGACCTGTTCTTTCACTTAATAGCTTATTTAATTTTTCTCTTGTTTTTACCATGTGGTCAGCATGTATTTTTATTTCAGTAGTTTGACCTGCTAATCCTCCTGAAATTAATGGTTGGTGAATTAATACTTCAGCATTTGGTGTTGCAAATCTTTTTCCTTTTGTTCCAGATGCTAAAAGTACAGAGCCCATACTTGCAGCTAAACCAACACAGATTGTTGATACTGGGCATTTTATATAATTCATAGTATCAACTATTGCCATACCATCTGTTATAGATCCTCCTGGGCTGTTAATGTAAAATGATATTTCTTTATCAGGATCTTCAGATTCTAGAAATAGCATTTGTGCAACAACTAAGCTTGCTGTTGCTGGATTCACATCTTCACTTAAAAAGATTATTCTATCTTTTAAAAGTCTTGAGAATATATCATAAGACCTTTCCCCTCTACTTGTTTGTTCAATTACATAAGGTACTAAACTATTTTTTTCCATAATTATCAATTCCTTTCTTTGTTTTTTATGTAAAATAGGGACTGGCACAAAGGTGCTAGCCCCTTGTAAATTCTGCTTATTTTATTTTAGCATTATCTACAATATAATGAATTGTTTTTTCTGTTTTTAAAGATTCTTCTATGTATTTTCTTAAGTTTGGATTATTTTTAACTTCTTCTTCTTTTTGTCCATACATTTCTGCCATTTCTTTTATTTTCGCTTCTATTTCTTCTTCTGCTACTTCAATTTTGCTATCTTTCATTACTGCTTCTAATACTAGGTTTGTTTTAACTTGTTTTTCAGCTTGTTCTTTGTATTCGTCTCTAAATTCTTTTCTTGTTTTACCAACCATTTGTAGATATTGATCTAATTTCATTCCTTGATAGCTTAATCTTGATGATACATCTTGTTCCATATTATCTATTTGTGTTTCTATCATTCCACTTGGAATATCTACTTTAGAATCGTTGCAAACTGCTTCAATAGCTTCTTCTTCCATTTCATATTTTGCTTTTGATTCGTTTGCTTTTTCTTGTTTTTCTCTTATAGATTTTTTCCAGTCTTCTAATGTATCAAATTCACTAGCGTCTTTAGCAAATTCATCATTTATTTCTGGTAATTCTTTTTTCTTTATTTCATGTAATTTAATTTTAAATGTTGCTTCTTTTCCTGCTAATTCTTTTGCTGGATATTCTTTTGGGAATGTTACTTTTATGTCTTTTTCTTCGTCAGTTTTCATTCCTATAATTTGTTCTTCAAAGCCTGGTATGAATTTTCCACTTCCTATTTCTAATTCGTGGTTTTCTGCCTTTCCACCCTCGAACGCTTTACCATCAACAAAACCTTCAAAATCTATAACAGTTATATCACCATTTTCAACTGCTCTATCCTCAACTGTTACTATTCTTGCATTATGCTCTGCTGCATGAGATAACTCGTGTTCAACATCTTCATCAGATACATTATACTCAATTTTCTTTATTTCTATACCTTTATATTTACCTAAAGTAACTTCTGGTTTTGTTTGTACTACAGCTGTGAATATTAAGTCTTTTCCTGCTTCAATTTGTTTAATATCAATTTCAGGTTTGCTTACTACTTCAATTTTATTATCTTCTATACCTTTTGTATATGCTTCTGTTGCAACTTCATTGAATGCATCTTCATAGAATATTTGAATTCCATAAGCTTTTTCTACCATTTTAAATGGTGCTTTTCCTTTTCTAAACCCTGGTATATTAAAATATTTTGCGTTTTTCTTATATACTGTTTGTATTGCTTCATTAAATTTTTCAGCCTCAACTGTAAATTCTAATTTTACCTCATTTGCTTTGTCTTTAACGTTTTCAACTTTTACTTTCATTATTAAAATTCAACCCTTTCTGTTTGCTAAAATTAACTACATTATTATATCATAAATTCTAGTTTTTGCAATAGTTTTAGTTCAATTTTTTCCTTATGTTAAAAACTTTTCAAAATTTTTGTATTTTATTTGTTTTATTTCATTTTTTGTATATTTGTTTTGTTTTAACAGTTTATTTATCTCCTTATCTATTCTGTTTTGTTTAAATACGTTTGCTTTTTGGTAATACTCTGGTTCTATTATGTAATAACTCATATCGTCAGTGGCAATAGCTATGTTGTTTACATTTCCTAAAATTTGTTTAATATGGGTAATATTTTGAATATATTCTTGTTTTATATTTACGTTATCATTTTTAGTGCAAAAGTCTTTAACTCCAACAATACCAATTATTCCATCTAGTTCTTTTATTGCTTTTATTTGCTCATCGCTCAAGTTTCTTGGAACATTGCATATTGTTTTACAGTTCGAATGTGAGGCTAAGACTTTAGGTTTTAACTTTTCATTTGCTTTACATATTTGAATAATATCCCAAAAAGTTTTCTCATCACTGTGTGATACATCAACTGCTATTCCTGTTTTTATAAGCTTAAGTATTAGCTCTTTTCCTAAGCTAGTTAATCCCTTTTCTTTGTTTATTACATTGCATGGTCTTACACCTGTTCCAAATTTATTATGGTTGTTCCAAACAGGATTTACAGATTTTACGCCTAAACTATACAATACATCTATATCCTCTATTTTTTCTAGGTAATCTAGCCCCTCTATTCCAATTATGTAATCTACATTTTCTGGTATCAATTTTTCTTTCTCTATTAATTGTTTAACAGTTTTTAAGTTTTCTATTATATTTATTTCCTCTGGCTGTATTGAAAGTTCTTCTTGCATTTCCCTTGTTGACATATAGAACAAATTAAATATTCCTCCAGTTATGCCATTTTTAAAAATATCAATGCAATGTTTTTTTACATTTTCCAAATTTTCTCTATTCATAAAAATATATGTAAGCAAATCATAATGGCAATCTTTCATCCACATCACCTCACAACAATATATGCAAAAAGAATTAGCTTTTGTTAGCTAATTCTTTTTGTTTAGTATTCTTTTTGTTGCTTCTAGACCTGCTATAATTATTCCTCCAATTATGAAGAATAGGATGCTGAAGCTTGAAAAATCCATGATTGGTTGTGGTTCTTGCAGTGTCATTGGTCCAACTATTATTGAGTATATTGAACCTATCATTAGACCTAGTATTGCATATACTGTTTGTGAACGGTGTTTCGCAAGACATTTTCTTGCGACATTTGCAAAAGCCATCATTCCTGCGATTATTCCTAATCCGAATATAATTAATGTTGGTATTACTGAAAAATCAAAGTGCATAAATGCTTTAATATTATTCATTATAGGTATGTATATTCCAAATATGAGTAACATTGTTGAGCCAGATATTCCTGGCAATATCATTGCTGAAATTGCTATCATGGCAACTAAGAAAATATATATGCCTGTTCCTATATTTAAGTTTTGCAAGTTGCTTACATTAATACTTGCTTTTGTGCTTATTACTGTTATTGCTACAACAAATAAAATTCCTATTACTCCCCATATTATGTTTTTGTATTTTCCTTTTACTGAATCAATTTCTTCTTTTACAACTAGTGGTATTGCAAAAATTATAAATCCAAGGAATAATGAGCTCATTTCATATATTTTTGTATTGAATAAGTCGGCTAAAATGCTTGCAGCTAATAAGAAACCTATTACCCAACCTACTCCAATTTTTATTAAGTATATTGCGGCTTTTTTCTTTGCCTCCCAGTTACCTCTAAATATATCATCTAGTGAGTTTATAAAGTTGTCATAGAAACCTAAAATAAATGCAACCGTTCCTCCTGATACTCCTGGTACACTATCGGCTAATGCCATACAAAAGCCATTAAAGAAATTGATAATTAGTTCTTTTAATATTTTCATGTTTTTTCTCCTCATTTAGGTCACATTTTTGTATGTGACCTAAAATTTGTTTTTAGTTGTAATCAACAACATCTATCCAATTCATTAAAAATGCTTTTTCTTCTTCACTTGCTTTTGATAAATGTGCTGCTGCTACTATAGGTATCCATTTTTGTATATATCTTTTTTCTATTTTTGATTTTTCTGAAAATTTTTGTAAATATAGCTCTGCTTCTTCTTTTTTACCACTTAAATTAAATAGTAAATATGTTCTTGCTGCATCTGCTGAACTATTTCCTTGTGTTACGTGTGCCCAGTCTATTACATAAGGTATTCCATCTGGTTTTATTATAACATTACTTGGGTTAAAATCTCCATGGCATATTTTATTGTGTTTTGGCATACCTGCTAGTCTTGTGTTTAAATCAAATTTTATTGTATCGCTTAAATCTGTTTCTGCTATTTTTCTCTCCATTTTGTCTTTTAATTTATTAAGCATTGGAGCTGTTTTTGATAATATATTTAATTGAACATTTATGAACATATCCATATATTCATCAAGCTTTTCAGGGTTTTCATCCATAAGCTCTTGTAGACTTTTCCCTTCAATATATTCTGAAATTAAAGCCCATCTATTTTCGATTTTTGTAACTTCTAATAGTTTTGGTACATTTAACTCAGTTTCTTCAACTCTAGTTTGGTTTAGTGCTTCATTTAAAATGTTTGATTTTGAATAATTTTCTATAAATAATTTTATTGTTTTATCATTGTCTCTATATACTGTTTTTGTTTTTCTCTCAGCAATTACTTCCATTATTTTTCACCTCCATAATATGCTTCTAAATACATTTGTTTTATTTCTTCAATTAAAGGATACCTTGGGTTTGCTCCTGTACATTGATCATCAAATGCTTGTTTGCTTAGGTCATCTAGTCTGTCTAAGAATTCTTGTTCATTTACTCCATAATCTCTTATTGTTTTCTTTATTCCAATTTTTTCTTTTAATTCGTCTATTGCTTTTATTAGGTTTTCAAGTTTTTCTTCGCTTGTGTTTCCTCCTAAGCCTAAGTAATCTGCAACTTCAGCATATCTTTCAAGTGTGTGTGGATAGCTATATTGTGGGAATGTTCCCATTTTTGTTGGTGTTTTGCTTGCGTTAAATCTTAAAACTATATCTATCATTAATGCATTTGCTATTCCATGTGGTATATGATAAAATGCTCCTAATTTATGTGCCATTGAATGGCATACTCCTAAGAATGCGTTTGCAAAAGCCATACCTGCCATTGTTGCTGCATTTGCCATTTTTTCTCTAGCAACTACATCTTTTCCATTTTCATAAGCTGTTGGTAAGTATTCGAATATTGTTTTTATTGAACGTAAAGCTAGACCATCTGTGTAGTCTGTTGCCATCATTGAGGCATAAGCTTCTAAGTCGTGTGTTACTGCATCAATTCCAGATGCTGATGTTAAGCCTTTTGGTGCGTCCATCATCATATCTGCGTCTACAATAGCCATTTTTGGCATTAATTCATAATCTGCAAGAGGATATTTTATTCCAGTTTGCTCATCTGTTATAACTGCAAATGGTGTTACTTCTGAACCTGTTCCACTTGATGTTGGTATTGCAATAAAATATGCTTTTTCACCCATTTTAGGGAATGTATAAACTCTTTTTCTTATATCTGAGAATCTCATTGCCATATCCATAAAATCAACTTCTGGATGTTCATATAGTACCCACATAATTTTTCCAGCGTCCATTGCACTTCCGCCACCTATTGCTATTATACAATCAGGTTTAAATCCTTCCATTGCTTTTGCTCCTTCTTTTGCACTAGCAAGTGTTGGATCTGGTTGAACATTGAAGAATGTAGTGTGTGATATTCCAAGTTCATCTAATTTATCTGTTATTGGTTTTGTATAACCATGTGTAAATAAAAACTCATCTGTTACTATAAATACTCTTTTCTTACCCATTACAGTTTTTAGTTCATTTAGTGCAACAGGTAAGCAACCTTTTTTAATATATACCTTTTCAGGTGCTCTAAACCAAAGCATATTTTCTCTCCTCTCTGCTATTGTTTTAATATTTAACAAATGTTTTACTCCAACATTTTCTGAAACTGAGTTGCCTCCCCAAGAGCCACAACCTAAGGTTAGTGATGGTGCTAGTTTGAAGTTATATAAATCTCCAATACCACCTTGTGATGATGGTGTGTTTACTAATATTCTAGATGTTTTCATTATGTGTGAGAACTTTTCAATTTTTTCTGTTCCTGTTTGAACATTAACATATAGTGATGATGTGTGTCCAAGTCCTCCATCTTCTATTAATTTTTCAGCTTTTTCTACTGCTTCATCAAAGTCTTTTGCTCTATACATTGCTAAAACTGGTGATAATTTTTCATGTGCAAATTCTTCTGATAAATCTACACTCTCAACTTCACCTATTAATATTTTTGTAGTTTCTGGAACTGTTACTCCTGCAAGTTCTGCAATAGTATGTGCTTTTTGACCTACTATTTTAGAGTTTAGTGCTCCATTTATTATCATTGTTTTACGAACTTTATCAATTTCGTCATTTTTTAGGAAATAGCAACCTCTATCTGCAAATTCTTGTTTTACTTTATCATATATGCTATCTAAAACAATTACAGATTGTTCTGATGCACATATCATACCATTATCAAATGTTTTTGAATGTATAATTGAATTAACTGCTAATAGTATATCAGCTGAATCATCAATTACAGCTGGTGTATTTCCTGGTCCAACACCTAGTGCTGGTTTTCCGCTTGAATAAGCTGCTTTAACCATTCCTGGTCCACCTGTTGCTAAAATAGTGTCTGCTTCTTTCATTACTAAGTTTGTTAATTCTAATGATGGAGCATCTATCCAATCTATTATGCCTTCTGGTGCTCCTGCTTTAACAGCAGCATCTAAAACTACCTTTGCTGCCGAAATTGTGGAATTTTTAGCTCTTGGATGTGGACTTATAATAATTCCATTTCTTGTTTTTAGTGCTATTAATGTTTTAAAAATAGCTGTTGAAGTTGGATTTGTTGTTGGGATAACAGCTGCAATAACACCTATTGGTTCTGCTAATTTCTTTATTCCATAAGCCTTGTCTTCTTCAATTATTCCACAAGTTTTTGTGTGCCTATAAGCATTATAAATATACTCTGAGGCAAAATGGTTTTTAATAACCTTATCTTCTACAATACCCATTCCAGTTTCAGCTACAGCCATTTCTGCAAGTGGAATTCTTGCTTGGTTTGCTGCTATTGCTGCTGCTTGGAAAATTTTATCAACTTGTTCTTGTGAAAATTTACCAAATTCAGCTTGGGCTTTACGTATTCTTACAAGTGCTTCTTCTAAGCTTTCAACATTATCTACAATTTTTCTTTCTTCACTCATATCTTTTCCCTCTTTTCCTTTATAGTATATACCACATAAGAGCTTTTTTTTCAATATTTTTAGAAAAATTTTTGTTTATTTATTGTTTTTCTTTCATATCTATTGTATAATGCGTTTATATTTATATTCTATTTTTTTATTCTTTGGAGGTTTTTTTCTATGTTTTTTAGTTTTCAAAAGCATTTTTTTATAATTTTACTATTTATTTTTATATGTTTTACTGGATTAGTATTTTTGTTAAATTCTGCTGATGGTTCAAATTTATTGGAAGCGGATAGTCTAGAGCTTGATTTCTCTAATAGCAATTTTGTATGGCCAACACCTGGGTACAAAACTATAACTTCACCTTATGGGTATAGAAAAGCTCCAACAAGTGGTGCTGGAGTTTTTCATGCAGGTATTGATATTGGTGCTACTGCGGGTTCTAAAATCTTAGCCGCGTTTTCTGGTACAGTAACTTATATTGGATTTTATGAGGCAAATGGCTATACTATTCGAATTACAGATGGAACATATACAGCTAACTACTCACATGTATCTCCATATTTTTTAGTGTATGTTGGGCAAGTTGTAAATAAAGGTGATGTTATTGCAACAGTTGGTCCTAAAAATGTTTATGGTGTTCCTAATAATAAGTTTAAAGATTCAAACGGTAATCCTACAAATGGTGCAACAACTGGGCCTCATCTTCATTTTTCATTATATATTGATGGAAAACATACAAATCCACTTTCCTATTTGCCTTACTAAAAATAAAAAAAGATGCTGTTTTAAGCACCTTTTTTTTATATTACATATCGTCATCTTCATCATGATGGCAATCATGTGAGCAGCAATCACATCCCATATCACTGCAACCACATTCATCATCTTCTCCCCAGTCTAATTCTATTGTGTTGTTACATTCTGGGCATATTATTTCTTGAGCAGTAATGTCATTCATTTCAGCTGAAAAAGTTTCATTGCAATATGGGCATTTTATTTCAATATCACAATCTTCATTTTCTGTATCGTCATCCATATATATATCTTTTTCAATATTTTTTATGCTTTTATTCATTGTTTTTATTTGTTCTTCAACATGTAATTGGCTTTCTGCTATTGCTAAAAGCTTTTTATTCATAGTTTGCTCAAGTTCTGTAATTTCATCAAGGAAAAAGTTGTAAAGATTAAATATTTCAACCTTTGCAGCTTCTAAAGCTTCTTTATCCTTAATATTATTCTCTAAATTTTGTAAAATTTTCTTAAAGTTTGAATTAAAATCTGCCATTTAAAAGTTCCTCCGTATTACTTTTTAAATTTTTCTTAAAGTGTTATACTCTTTCCATGTATTCGCCAGTTCTTGTATCTATTCTAATTTTGTCACCTGTATTTACAAATAGTGGAACATTTATTGTAGCACCTGTTTCAAGTTCAGCTGGTTTTGTTGCTCCAGCACCTGCTGTATTACCACTAAATCCTGGCTCTGTATATGTAACTTCTAACTCTACAAACATTGGTGGTTCAATCGCAAATATTTTTCCTTTAAATGCTAATGTTTTTACCATCATGTTTTCTTTTAAGAATTTTAACATATCTCCTAATTCTGATTTGTTAAGTGGAATTTGGTCATAAGTTTCATTATCCATGAAATAATATAAATCTCCATCTGCGTATAGATATTGCATTTCTCTTTTTTCAATATCTGCACCTTGTAATTTTTCTGATGGGTTAAATGTTCTTTCTAAAACTGAACCATTGATTACGTTTTTTAGCTTTGTTCTAACAAATGCAGCTCCCTTTCCTGGTTTTACGTGTTGAAATTCAACTACTTTGTATACAGAACCATCTAATTCAAATGTTGTTCCGTTTCTAACATCTCCTGCCATATAAACTTCTGCCATATTATCATACCTCTTTCTTTTAAAAATTATACTAACTTATTTATTTTACTATATTTTCATGTAAAAATCAAGCTGTTTTCCCCTATTTTATATTATTACATAATTTTTAGGTGATTTGGTAAGCACCGTACAGCCATTTTTTTCTACTAAAATTGTATCTTCTATTCTTATTCCATATTTATCTGGAATATAGATACCTGGTTCATTTGCGATTACCATATTTTCTTTTAAAAATGTATCATTTTTTGAATTAATATATGGAATTTCATGTGTTTCCATTCCAATACTATGACCTAATGAGTGTATTAAATCAAAATTATTTAGCTTGAAATTACTTTCTACCATTTGTGATAGTGTTTTTATGCTTGCATATTCTTTTATTTCTTGAGTTGTATATAATTGATTTTTAAGTACTAAATCATATACTGGTTTAATTTCTTCAAGTATGCATCCCATAAATATAGTTCTTGTCATGTCTGAGCAATATCCTTCATATTTACAACCCATATCTATTAATATTAAATCTGCCATTTTTACTGCTCTATCTGTTGGTTTCCAATGTGGGTTTGCACTATTTTGGCCTATTGCTACAACTGGATCAAAAGCTAAGCCTTCAGCACCATTTGTTCTAAAGAATATTTCAATTTCTAACGCTATTTCCTTTTCTGTTGTTCCTATTTTTATAAATTCTAATAAGTGGTTAAAGCATTTATCTGTTAATTCACAGGCTTTTTTTATTTTGCTTATTTCATCTTGGTCTTTTACTGCTCTTAGCTTTTCAATTATGTTTTCTGTTTCTGCTAGATTATTTACTCTGTATTTTTGTTTTAAATAATGATATTGCTTGTAAGTTACATAGTTTTCCTCAAAGCCAATGTTTTCGCAAAACAAAAAGAAATTTTCGTATTCATCTTTACTTACATCTCTAAAATCTGCCACTATTATTTCATCATTTATTGTTACTGTGTTTTTTACACTCTCTAAAAACATAGTATATGTTAAAAAAATGTTTTCTTTTCTAGTAATTAGTAGTGTTCCTTCGTTTTCTATATTGGTTAAGTATTTTATGCTAACAGGGTTTGTAACTATCATTCCCTCCATTTTTAAACTCCTTAACCTCTCTCGTAAAAGTCTTATTTTTTCATTCATAGAAAAACACCTTCCTTTTACTTTATCAATCCTAGCGAAAAAACTCTTATTAATAAATCATATAATGTGTTTATTGGAACAAATATTGCTATTGTGGTTGCGATAACAATAAAGGGTCCAAATGGAATGTATCCATCTTCTCTATTTTTTCTTGCAATTAGTATAATTATACTAATTACGCCTCCTATTGTAAAGGAAAGAACTGATATTATTGATATGCCTATCATTCCAAAATACAAGCCTAAGGCACCCATTAGCTTTACATCTCCTAAGCCCATAGCTTCTTTCCCTGCAATTAGTCCTCCTATTAGTGTTATTAATAAAAATATTCCTCCACCAACAAACATTCCAAGTAGCATGTCCTTTGCTAAATTTAAGTTTTGTATTCCATAAATAAATGCAAATACAAGGCCTACCTCAAACATTGTTAGATTTAATCTGTTTGGTATTATTTGAATTTTATAGTCTATTATAAATGCAGATATAAGCATTGGAGTAAGTATGCAAAATCTTGCAAAATCAAGACTAAGTTTGAACCTGTATAATAATAAGATGTACATTACTGCATTTATTATTATTAGCCAGTAATTTATTTTACCCTCTAATTTGTATTTTCTGTATGTTTCTTTGGATAAAATTTTTCTTTCGTTTAGAAACGCTAAATTTATATACTCTATAAATTGCCCAATTACACCTCCAAGAAATGCAACTAGTACATACCATAGAATGTGAACATCATTAATGTATGCCATTAAAATTTCCTCCTTTGTAAATTGTGGCTGATAGTTTTGATTTATTTAATTAAATTATCGCCTGCAAGCCTACAGCGCTACATAAAGTAGGGGTCTAAACGAAAAGTAG
>USDL01000025.1 GCA_900553365.1 uncultured Clostridium sp. | reverse complement strand
TATGAATTTAATATTGATTCTTTCTCAAGATTAGATTTTAGATTAAAATTAATTGGTGATACTTTTAGAATTTTAATATAATAATTATTTTTCATTTTAACTATTCCATTATTCAGGACTTTATCGTATGGTAGCCAAATTTGAACAGTATTTAATTTTTTCTTCAAAACTTCCTCCTTTCTTTTTATTATAATATATATTACTTTTATGCATTTGTCAACAAAATTCGTACGACAAAATTCGACAAAACTAAGTATTACATTATTTTTAATATTGATTTTAATTTCCAAAAATTACCAGAATAATATTTTTAAATTAAACCATAATATTAGCATAAGGTTTTTATTAATCGAACTAAGAGTTATATAAGGTCTCTTAAGGTTTTATATAATTCGAGCTAAGATATATTATAGCTGTTTTTCTGGTTATAATGTGTCGGAGCTGAAGGTTGTAATATGTGCGTGTAAGCTATATTTTGTTTTTTCTTTGTTTATATGGTTAAAATGTATGTGTTATAGCCGAGTTAAGATTATATCAATATCTAAATTGTATCTAACTTAGGGATTACTTGTATTCCCTTTGGGAGGAATGTAGTCTCTTTTGATGTTTTTGTAGTCGAGCGACTGATTAAAACAGTTGGCTAATTGCTTGAATATATAGCAATATATGTCAGGTGAAAACGTTATTTGTTTTAGTTTTAGCTGAAGATTAATATGAGCTTTATCGATAATAGCTCTAGGGTTATCCCGAAGAGCTATTAGATTTTTTATTTAATTAAATATCAAGATTTTTTACAAATTTAGCATTTTTCTCTATGAATTCTCTTCTTGGTGCAATATCGTCTCCCATTAGTATACTAAATATTTCATCTGCTTTAATTGCATCATCCATTGTTACTTGTACTAATGTTCTTGTTGCTGGATTCATTGTTGTTTCCCATAATTGCTCTGGGTTCATTTCTCCTAAACCTTTATATCTTTGAATATTCATTCCATCTCTACCAAGTTCAGTCAAATGTTGTTCTAATTGCTCATCTGTATAGCAATAAACATCTTTCATTCCTTTTCTTGATAATTTATATAATGGTGGTTGTGCTAAAAATACATTTCCATTTTCAACTAATGGTCTCATATATCTAAAGAAGAATGTTAATAGTAGTGTTCTTATGTGTGATCCATCAACATCAGCATCTGCCATAATTATTACTTTTCCATAACGTATTTTTGTTACATCAAAATCGGCTCCAATTCCTGCTCCTATAGCTAGAATTACTGGATTTAATTTATCATTTCCATAAATTTTATCTGCTCTTGCCTTTTCAACATTTAACATTTTTCCCCATAATGGTAATATAGCTTGGAATTTTCTGTCTCTTCCTTGTTTTGCACTTCCTCCTGCTGAATCTCCCTCAACTATATATACTTCACAAAGTGTTGCATCTTTTTCACTGCAATCTGCTAATTTTCCTGGTAGAGTTGAACCTTCTAAAGCATTTTTTCTTCTTACTAACTCTCTTGCTTTTCTTGCTGCTTCCCTAGCTCTTGATGCACTTATACATTTATCTAATATAGCTTTAGCTACTTGTGGATTTTCTTCTAAAAAATTTGATAGTTCTTCTGTCATAGCTGATTGTACAAGTCCTGTAACTTCACTATTTCCTAATTTTGTTTTTGTTTGTCCTTCAAACTGTGGTTCTTTTACTTTTACTGATATTACTGCTGTTATGCCTTCTCTTATATCTTCTCCTTGAAGATTTCCATCTTTTTCTTTTAATATATTATGACTTTTTGCATAATCATTGAAAACTTTTGTTAAAGCTCTTCTAAATCCCTCTAAGTGTGTTCCACCTTCTATTGTATTAATATTATTTACAAATGAGTATATACTTTCTGTATATGATGTTGTATACTGAATTGCAATTTCAATAGGAAACTCACCTTGTTTATCTATATATATAGGTTTTTCATGTAATTTTTCTTTATTTTTATTTAAGTATTCAACAAATGAAACCAAACCTCCCTCAAAACAAAACTCTGCCTGTTTTATTGGTTCACATCTTTCATCCTTTATTGTTATTCTTAATCCTTTTGTTAAGAAAGCCATTTCTCTAAATCTATTTTCTAAAACTTCATATTCATATTCCAATGTTTCAAAAATAGTGCTATCTGCAAAGAATCTAACAGTTGTTCCTGTTTCATTTGAATCTCCTATTCTTGTTAGGGGTTCAACTGTTTTACCTCTATTAAACTTCATTTGGAAAATTCCGCCATCTCTTTTTATTGTAACTTCTGTCCATTCTGATAAAGCATTTACAACTGATGAACCAACACCATGTAATCCTCCAGAAACTTTATATCCGCTATCTCCGCCAAATTTTCCACCGGCATGCAATACAGTATATACTGTTTCAGCTGCTGATATTTTAGTTTTTGGATGAATATCTACTGGAATTCCTCTACCATCATCTTCAACTTTTATAACATTTCCTTTTTCGATTGTAACATTTATATTTTTACAATACCCTGCTAATGCTTCATCAACAGAATTATCAACAATTTCATATACTAAGTGGTGTAAACCTCTTACTGATACACTTCCAATATACATACCTGGTCTTTTTCTTACAGCCTCTAGTCCTTCTAGTACTTGTATTTGGTCTGCTTTATATTCATGTTCGAATTTTTCCATTTTTATCTATCCTTTCATGAAACATTTTATAATGTTCCTTACATTTTGTTCTTTTATATTTTTTCAACTTTTGCTTCTGATACTTTATACAAATTATATACCATTGTGTCAAGGTTTATTTTTTCTGTACATGTTATCAATACTTGATTATTTTTAATATTTTCTAAAAATCCTTTTATTCTTTTTTTATCTAATTCAGACATAAAATCATCTAATAATAATATTGGATAATCTCCTATTTCTTCATACACAACCTCTGCTTCTGCTAGTTTTAATGAAATTATGCATGACCTCTGTTGTCCTTGCGAACCATAAATTGATACATTTTTGCCATTTATAAATATTTCAAAATCATCTCTATGTACTCCAACAGATGTATAACCTTTTTGTATATCTATTTTTTGATTTTTTCTTAAATTTTGTAAATAATTTTCTTTATTAATATTTGTTTTATATTTAATTTCTATATTTTCTTTATTTTCTGTTGTTTTTAAATGAATATCTTTTATGCTTTTATTTATTTTTTCGATAAATTCTTTTCTATATTCATAAATCTTAATTCCATATTTTACCAACTGTTCATCCCATAAATCTAAATTATCAAATGATTTATTTTCATATTTTATTTGTTTTAAATAATTATTACGTTGTTCTAATACTTTCTTATATTGAGATAATATATGAATATACATAGGTCTTAAAGGACTTATCATAATATTTAAAAATTTTCTTCTTTTTTCAGGATCACTTCTTAATATTTCTATATCTTCCGGTGTAAACAATACAACATTTATTTTTCCAACAATTTCACTTATTTTTTTTATTGGAATACCATTTACTAAAAACTTTCTTTTATCTGCAATTTCCAAATTTATTTTTTCATTTCTATTATTTTTGAAAAAATTTATTTCAACATTTGCAATATTTTTATTTTCTTTAATTAGTTCTTTTTCTTTATTAGTTCTAAAAGATTTACCTAAACTTGATATAAAAATTGCTTCTAAAATATTTGTTTTTCCTTGTGCATTATCTCCAAAAATTATATTTGTTTTATTATTAAACTCTATATATTCATAATCATAATTCCTAAAATTTTCCAATTTTATATTACTTATGTACATCCTTTTTTCCTTTTATTTCAACCTGATTGGTAAAATCATATATATATAATCGTTTTCTAATTTTTCTATTGGTTTTATTATGTATGGTGAAATGTCACTTCCAAATTCTATATATACTTCTTCATCTTCTATTGCTTTTAGAGCATCTAAAAAGTATTTTGGGTTTACTCCAATTTCAAGATTTTTTCCTTCTGTTTCTAAATATAATTCCTCTTTTGCTTCTCCTGTTTGATTTGTACAAGATAATGTAATTTTTCCTATATCAATATTTATTTTTACAGGATATTTTTTTTCTTTTTCTATTGTTGATGATGAAATTAAGCTAACCCTCTCTAAACAACTTTGTAATAAATTTTTATTTACTCTTATTCTTGTTTCCCAATTTGCAGGTATCGCACTTTCATATTTAAAAAATTCGCCATCTAATAATCTTGTTACTATTTTGCAGTTTTCCATTTCAAATATTCCTTGATTTTTTGCTATACCTATTCTTATATTATCAAATGAATCTGTTAATATTTTATTTACTTCATTTAGTGTTTTTCCTGGAATTACTGCCTTAAAATCTTCTGTATTTTTTTCTAAAACTTTGCTTACCCAGCCCATTCTAAATCCATCTACTGCAACTATATTTAATTTGTTATTGTTAATTTCAAATAAACATCCTGTAAATATAGGTCTATTTTCTTCATTACTTACTGCAAAAATAGTCTTTTTAATCATATTTCTTAAAACTACTTGTTCTGTTTCTAAAGAATTTTCTATATCTATTTTTGGTAACTCTGGAAATTCATCTGGATTCATTGTTGATAATTTATATAATGATCCTTCACATTCGATAACTAATAGTTTATTTTCATTTACTTCTATTTTTATTTGTGAATCTGGTAATCTTCTAATAATTTCACTAAACATTGTTGCATTTACAACTGTATTTCCTTCTTCCTCTATTTCAGCATCTATTATATATTCTATTCCTAATTCCAAATCGTAAGTTGTTAGTTTTAATTCATTATTATTTGTTTGTAGATAAATACCTTCTAGTATTGGCATTGTTGTTCTAGTAGGTACTCCTCTAACAACTGCATTAATAGCTTTTAAAAGTTTTTCTCTTTCACATATAATTTTCATTTTCTTTAAGCTCCTTTAAAAAATTTTTGTTTTTTATATAAATATAAATATATTTAGTATTAGTATTAGTAGTACCTGTGGATAATGTGGATAACTATGTGTATAACTTATTTCCCTAAGAAAATTTGTTGTGGATAGTTTTGTGGATAGTTTTTATTTTTATCAACACTATCATTTTTTGTATGTGTATAATAGGCTTTTCAACATCTTTTCCACAAGATATTCACAACCTCCTGAGGATAACGCTGCTCTCATTTCCGTAAGTAAAGATACAAATTTTTTTAACAAAATTATGTTTAACAAATGCATTTTCGAAAAAGTCTTATTTTTCGTTTATTTTATGCTTGTTTTTTGTTTAGCACAATTTTTTTCACACTTTCCACAAGTAATTTTGTTTCAGGATTCTCTTTTATATCCTTTTCTATTTTTTTAAATGCATGCATTACTGTTGTATGATCTCTTTTTCCAAAAGCTTCTCCAACCTTAGGAAAAGACTCATTTGTAAGTATTCTACAAAGATACATTCCAATTTGTCTTGGAAAAGTTATATTATTTGATCTTTGTGAACTTTTTAAATCTTTTATTGTAATATTAAAATAATTACAAACAACATCTTGTATATATTCAATAGATATTACAGATGAATTGTGCTTTATTATATCGTTTATTGCTTTTTCTGCCATCTCAAAAGTTACTGGTGTATGTGTAAGTGATGCTTGTATTGCCACTTTGTTAAAAACACCTTCTAGTTCCCTAATATTTGAATCAATTTTTGCTGCAATATTTTTTAGAATATCATCATCTATTATTACTTTTTTCTCTTCAGCTTTTTTTCTTAAAATTGCTAAACGAACTTCATAATCAGCCATAGCAATATCAACAAGTATTCCACCTTCGAATCTTGATTTTAAACGATCTTCTAATAATGGTATGTCTCTTGGAAGTTTATCACTAGTAAGGATAATTTGCTTTCCATGATCTTTTAAATCATTGAAAGTATTAAAAAATTCCTCTTGCAGACGATCTTTACCTGAAATAAATTGAATATCATCAATTAAAAGTAAATCAATGTTTCTGTATTTATTTCTAAAACCTTCCATTCCATTGTCTTTTATTAGAGAATTTATAAACTCATTCATAAAGTTTTCTGTTGTAACATAAAGAATTCTATAATCTTTGTGATTTTTAGCAACTTCATTTCCAACTGCATACATTAAGTGTGTTTTACCTAAACCAACTCCACCATATATATATAAAGGGTTATATAGTGTACCTGGTGATTCTGCAACAACTAATGCAACAGCATGTGCGAATCTATTATTATCTCCAACAACAAAATTATCAAAGGAATAATTAGGATTTAAAGACGTTTTAGAATAATTAATATTTGAGAAATTTGAAGTTTTATCTTGTGTATCATTTTCATTTTTTAAGACTATTGAAATTGTACATTTTTTTTGTAGAATTATACCAAACGTATTCTCTAGCAAATCTTTGAATCTTGTTTCTACAGCTTCTTTTTTAAAAGAATCATCTGAAATAAGAACGACATTATCATTTTCAATTTTTTGAATTTCCAATGGCAATATCCATGTTCTATAAGATATAAGAGAAAGTTCGCTTTTTAGAAGTTCTTTTGCTTCATTCAATATGTCATTTAAACTGCTTTCCATTGGTATATAAACCTCCAGTATAAACTTTAAAGAAAGGTATTAAAATAATAAATACCCAATTTACGACACTATAATATCAAAAAACAAAAAATTAATCAATAATAAATAAAAAAAATATTATAATATTTAAAAAATTTAGTTAAATACTTGACAATTAGTATGGTTTTAATATATAATTTTATCACTTATGGTTAAATTAGAGGAGGTATATTAATATGAAAATGACATATCAACCAAAAAATAGACAAGAAAAGAAGGTTCACGGATTTAGAGCAAGAATGAAAACAAAAAGTGGTAGAAATGTTTTAAAAGCAAGAAAAGCAAAAGGTAGAAAAAGAGTTACTGTATAATTTAAAGAAAATAGAGTGATAAAATTGAAAAACACAGTAATGATTAAAAAAAATTATGAATTTAGAACAGTCTTGAAAAAAGGAAAATGCTATAAGGGAAGTTTATTTGATATTTTTGTTAAGAATAATAATAAAAACATCAATAAACTTGGAATAGCAGTTAGTAAAAAGGCAGGAAATAGCGTAAAAAGAAATAAAATAAAACGATTATTAAGAGAAAATTATAGACTGTTAGAAGAAAATTTAAAAATGGGAAATAACATCATTATATTATGGAAAAAAACGGCGGAATTTGAAAAATTTGATTTTTACAGTGTAAAAAAAGAATGTGAAAATCTCTTTAAAAAATCAAATTTAATGTAGAGGATAGAAGTGAAGAAATTTTTTTTATGGTTAATTAATAAATACAAAGAATATATTTCTCCAATCTTTGAGCATTTTGGTGTTCATTGCAAATATTATCCAACATGTTCAGAATATGCAAAACAGGCAATTAATAAATATGGGTTAATAAAAGGAACAGCCTTAAGCATAAAAAGATTTTTTAAATGTAATCCTTTTTCAAAAGGTGGGTATGACCCAGTAAAATAGGAGGAAATAATGATTAATTTTTTTTCCAATATATTTGGTTATGTTTTAAACTGGATATATTTGTTAGTACAGAATTATGGTTTGGCAATTATAATTTTTTCTGTTTTAATTAAGATTCTAATGTTACCACTTTCAATAAAACAGCAAAGAACTTTGAAAATAAATGAAAAGTTGCAAAAAGAAATTAAGATATTACAGATAAAATATAAGGGTAATCAAGAAAAAATAAACCAAGAGACTATGGAGCTTTATAAAAGAGAAAAGGTAAACCCTTTAAGTGGATGTTTTACTATTATTATTCAATTTATATTGATATTATCTATGTTTTATTTGGTAAGAAGCCCTCTTACATATATGAAAAAAATTGATAATACTAGAATAGAAGAGCAAATTAATATAGTAAAGGAAACTAACGAAAATCAAAATATTAATAATTCATATCCTGAAATTGCAATTATTAGATATTTACAAGAAAATAACATGAAAGAAAATGATATGTATATTAATATGAATTTCTTAGGATTAGATTTAAGTAAAGTTCCTCAAGAAAATCTTAAAGATATAACTGTTTATATAATTCCAGTGTTATATGTAATTTCTTCTATAATTTCAATTAAGTTTACAACTAACTTATCAAAGAATAAGAATAAAGAAGAAGTGGAAGAAAGCAAAGATTTAATTAATACAAAAGAAAATAAAGAGATAGACCAAGAAGAGATGGCAATGCAGATGAACAAGAATATGTCTTTAATGATGCCTATATTATCCGTATCAATTTCTTTATTAGCACCTTTAGGATTAGCTTTGTATTGGTTAATAAATAACATTATAATGATAATTGAAAGATTAGTTTTAAATAAATTCTTTTCTAAGGAGGAAAATGAAAATGCCAAATAGTATAATTGTTGAAGGAAAAACAACGGCAGAAGCGATAGAAAAAGGTTTAAAAGAATTAAATGCAACAAAGAATATGGTTGAAATTAAAACACTTGAAGAAGAAAAGAAAAGAAGTTTCTACAGCATTTTAGCACCAAGAGTAGTAAAAATAGAAATGACTTTAAAAGAAAACACTTCAAACACAGATAAAGTAATTAAAAAAACTAAAAGAGATATTAATAAAAATTTAGATGAAATTGAAAAAGTATCTGAAAAAATTAAAGAATTCTTTGTTTCAATATTGGACAAAGATTGTAAATGTGATGTAACAGTTGAAGATTTTTGTATACATGTTAAAATAGATGGAGAAAATATTAACAATTTAATTGGATATAGAGGAACAACAATAAATGCATTACAAACACTTGCATTAGCAGTTGCAAATAAACATTCTAATTCTAAAATAATTGTTATTGTGGATGTTGGAAATTATAGAGAAAGAAGAGAAAAAACTCTAGAAGATTTAGCTGAAAAAGTTTCAGAAAGAGTAATTAAAACTAAGAAATCCGTAACATTAGATCCAATGTCAGCTTATGAAAGAAAAATCATTCACACAAAATTACAAAATAATGATAAAGTAAAGACTTTTAGTAAAGGCGAAGAACCACATAGAAGGATAGTAATCGCATTAAAATAATAATTTAGGCAGATATTAAATATCTGCTGTTTTTTATTTGTAAAGGAGTTGAAAAAAATGTCAACAATAGCTGCAATATCTACGGCACCAGCCATTGGAGGAATTGGAATAATTAGAATAAGTGGAGACAAATGTTTTGAGGTATTAAATAAAATTTTTGTTCCAAAGAATCCTCAAAATATTGATGAGATTGAAGGTTATAGAATTAAATATGGAAAAATAGTTGATCCAATTTCAACAAAAGTTATAGATGAGGTTTTAGTATCATATTTTAAGAAGCCAAAAAGCTATACAGCGGAGAATATGTGCGAAATTAATTCACATGGAGGAATAGTTGTTTTAAGAGAAATTTTAGAATTATGCTTAAAAAATGGTGCGGAACTTGCTGAACCAGGAGAATTCACAAAAAGAGCATTTATGAATGGAAGGATAGATTTAACTCAGGCAGAGGCAATAATTGATATTATTAATGCAAAAACAAGCAGAGAAGCACAAGAATCAGCTAATCAATTAGAGGGATTTTTATCTAAAAAAATAAATGAGATTAAAGCGAAAATAATGGATATAATGGTGGATATTGAGGCTAGCATTGATTACCCAGAATATGATGTTGAAGAAGTTTCAAATAGTAAAGCAACATTAAAGCTTAAGGAAATTGAAGAAGATTTAATAAAATTATCTAAGTCTTTTGAAAATGGTAAAATTTTGAAAGAGGGAATAAAAATTTCAATAATTGGAAGTCCAAATGCAGGAAAATCATCTTTATTAAACAGTATATTAAAAGAAGAAAGAGCGATTGTTACTGATATTGCTGGAACAACAAGGGATATTATTGAAGAACAAGTTGTTATTGAAGGAATACCATTTAAAATAATTGATACTGCGGGTATTAGAGATGCTAGAGATAAAATAGAACAAATAGGCATAGAAAAATCTAAAAAAGCAGCAAAAGAAAGTGATGTAATTATTGCTGTTTTTGATAATTCAGTGCAATTAAATAGTGAAGACAAGGAAATTTTAAAATTAATAAAAAATAAAAATGCTATAATTATTTTAAATAAAATAGATTTAAAGTCAGCTGAAATCGAAAATTGCACAGAGATAAAAGAAACAAATAAACCAATTATAAAAATTTCTTTAAAAAATGAGGAAGGATTGGAAAAATTATATCAAGAATTGGTAAAAATGTTTAATCTAAATGAAATAAATTTGGATAATGAATTAATGATTACCAATATTAGACATCAAGAGTTAATTAACAAAGCAATAGAAAGCACGAGGATGGCTTTAAACGATTTAAAAAGTAATATGCCGATTGATATAATATCTATTAATATAAAACAGATTCTAGAGGATTTAGGAGAGATTACAGGAGATAATGTTTCAGATGACATTATAAAGAGTATTTTTTCTAAGTTTTGTTTAGGAAAGTAGGGAGATGTAGTAAAAAATGAAATATAATGCAGGAGATTTTGATGTTGCAGTAATTGGAGCAGGACATGCAGGTTGTGAAGCTGCTTTAGCATGTGCAAGAAAAGGACATAAAACTTTGTTATTTTCCATAACATTGGAAAACATAGCTAATATGCCATGTAATCCTAATATTGGAGGAACTTCAAAAGGACATTTAGTAAGAGAAATAGATAGTTTGGGTGGAGAAATGGGAAAAAATATAGATAAATCATTTATCCAGTCAAAAATGTTAAATACCTCAAAAGGTCCAGCTGTCTATTCATTAAGAGCACAAGCTGATAGAAAAAAATATCAAAGAGAAATGAAACATACTTTGGAAAAACAAGAGAATTTATATGTTAAGCAAGCAGAAATTGTGGATATTATTGTGGAAAATGGGGAAGTAAAAGGTGTTGAAACAAATATTGGAGCAATTTATAATGTTAAAGCAGTTATTCTTGCTACAGGAACATATTTAAAGGGAAAAATTTATATAGGAGAAGTAAACTTTGAGAGTGGCCCAGATGGCGTTTTCCCTGCAAATAAGTTATCAGAATGTCTTAAAAAACTTGGAATAGAAATAGTTAGATTTAAAACTGGAACACCAGCTAGAGTAAATAAAAGAAGCATTGATTTTTCAAAAATGGAAATACAAAATGGTGATGATAACATCGTTCCCTTTTCATTTGAAAATGATGGAATACAAAAGGAACAAGTACCTTGTTATTTAACATATACAAATGAGAAAACACATGAAATTATAAGAAAAAACTTACACCGTTCACCATTATATGGAGGAGTAATAAAAGGAACAGGCCCAAGATATTGCCCTTCAATCGAAGACAAAGTTGTTAGATTTAGTGATAAGGAGAGACATCAAATTTTTATTGAACCAATGGGCTTAGATACAGAAGAGATGTATGTTCAAGGTATGAGTTCATCTTTACCAGAAGATGTTCAAATTGCCATGTACAGAACGATTGCAGGACTTGAACATGTTGAATTTACAAGACCAGCATATGCTATTGAATATGATTGTATCGAACCATCACAATTAAAATTATCTCTTGAACTTAAAAATATAAAGGGAATGTTCTTTGCGGGGCAAATAAATGGCACATCTGGTTATGAGGAAGCTGCCGCACAAGGAATTATAGCGGGAATTAATGCAAGCCTAGAGCTTGAAGGAAAAGAACCAGTCATATTACACCGTTCAGATGCTTATATAGGAGTTTTAATTGATGATATTGTTACAAAAGGAACAAACGAACCATATAGAATGATGACATCAAGAGCAGAATATAGGTTGTTATTAAGACAAGACAATGCAGATATGAGATTAACTGAAATTGGTTACAAAGCAGGCCTTGTAACGGAAGAGAGATATAATAAATTTATTAAAAAGAGAGAAAATATTCAAAATGAAATAGAAAGACTTAGAAAAACTACAGTTAAACCAACTGAAAAGGTTAATGAATTTTTAAGAAGACATAACTCATCAGAGTTAAATAATGGAATAAAATTAATAGAATTACTAAAAAGAACTGAAATTAAATATGAAGATTTAAAAGAATTTGATGAAAATATGCCTAAATTAACTAAATCAGAGGCAGAAGAAGTTGAAATAGAAGTAAAATATGAAGGATATATAAAACTTCAATTAGAGCAAGTTGAAAAATTTAAAAAATTGGAAAATAAGCTTTTACCAGATACAATTAATTACTTAGAATTACAAGGAATTAGCCTAGAAGCAAGACAAAAATTAGACAAATTTAAACCTACTTCAATAGGACAAGCATCAAGAATATCTGGTATTTCTCCAGCAGACATATCAGTTTTACTAATCTATTTAGAACAATTAAAGAAAAATAAATAATTTAATTGGAGGGTTTTATGAATTTTGAAGACTTTAAAAAAGAATTAGTTGAAAAATTATTAAAAATTAATATTCAAATACAAAATGAACAAATTGAGCAACTTTATAACTATATGAACTTACTAATTGAGTGGAATGAAAAAATTAATTTAACTGCAATAACAGAGCCAAATGAGATAATTTTAAAGCATTTTGTAGATTCTTTAACTATTTCAAAATATATAAATAAAAATGAAAAAATTGCTGATATAGGCACCGGTGCTGGGTTCCCTGGTATTCCATTGAAAATATTAAACCCAGATAATGAAATTGTTTTAATTGATTCCTTAAATAAACGAATTAATTTTTTAAATGAAGTAATAAAAAGTAATAACTTAAATAAAATTCAGGCTATACATGCAAGAGCAGAAGAAATAGGACACAACAACAATTATAGAGGACAATTTGATGTTGTTACTTCAAGAGCGGTTGCGAAATTAAATGTATTATTGGAGTATATGCTTCCATTAGTTAAAGCTGGAGGAAAATGTATATGTTTAAAAGGACCGAACACTGAGCAAGAAATTGATGAAGCAAAAAATGCTTTAGATATATTAGGTGGCAAAATTATAAAAATTGAAGAAATTACTTTACCAGATTCAGATAATAAAAGAACAATTATTGAAATTTTATCTGTGAAACATTCACCAAACAAATATCCGCGAAAGGCAGGCACACCAACTAATTCGCCACTTTAAAAACCCGTTTCACACATAACTGAAACCGTGAAACACTTGATATAAGCGGAGTTTACTGTCAGACAACACGTTTTTTCTGACAGTAAATTTTTGCTGTTTTTTTGTGTAAATTTTTGATTTTTTATTGACTTTTTTATAAAAAAATTATATTATTGTTATACAATTTTAAGGAGGGATTATTTTGAGTAAAGTAATAGCAATAGTAAATCAAAAAGGTGGAGTAGGAAAGACTACAACAGCAGTAAATTTGAGTACTGTTTTGGCACAAAAAGGAAAAAAAGTCTTATTAATAGATGAAGATCCACAAGGTAACGCAACAAGTGGCTTAGGAATAGAGAAAAACACAGACAAATCAATATATGATGTACTAATAAATGATACAACTTTTGAAGAAACTATAGTTAAAACGCCTATTAAGAACTTATTTATATGCCCTTCAAATATAAACTTAGCTGGAGCTGAAGTAGAATTAGTTAATAAAATGTCAAGAGAAACAAAAATGAAAGAAAAAATGGAGGAAATTCAAGATAAATTCCATTATATAATAATTGATTGTCCGCCATCATTAGGTTTATTAACTATAAATTCGTTAACTGCTGCAAATTCAATAATGATACCAATACAGTGCGAATACTACGCTTTAGAGGGTGTTGGACAACTAATGAATACAGTAAATCTAATAAAAAAACAACTAAATAAGGATTTATATATTGAAGGTGTTGTGCTTACAATGAATGATGCAAGAACAAATTTATCAAATCAAGTAATAAGTGAAGTAAAAAAATATTTTAAAGATAATGTTTACAAAACAATTATTCCAAGAAATGTTAAATTGAGCGAAGCACCAAGCTATGGAATGCCAATTACAGCTTATGCACCAAGGTCAAAAGGTGCAAGATGCTATGAAAAATTAGCAAATGAATTATTAAAAGCAAAAAAGCATGAATAAATAAGGAGGAATAAAAAATGGCAGGAAAAACTGGATTAGGAAAAGGGCTAGATGCACTGTTTGCAAGCAATATAGTAGAAGAGGAAAGACCACAAGAAGGAGAATCAATAGTAAATTTAAAACTTATTGATGTAGAGCCAAATAGAAATCAACCAAGAATGAAATTTGATGACGAAAAAATAGAAGATTTGGCAAATTCAATAAAAGAATATGGAGTAATTCAACCAATAATAGTAACAAAACAAAATAATTATTATCAAATAGTAGCTGGAGAAAGAAGATGGAGAGCAGCTAAAAAGGCTGGACTTGGGGAAATTCCAGCAATTATAAGAAATTATACAGAACAAAAAAATAAAGAGGTTGCATTAATAGAAAATATTCAAAGAGAAGATTTAAACCCTATTGAAAAAGCTAAAGCTTTAAAGGAAATAATCGAGAAATATGGAATGACACAACAAGAGCTTGCTGATAAATTAGGTATAAGCAGAAGTGGAATTGCAAATACTATGAGAATATTAAACTTAGATCCAAGAGTAATTGAATTAGTAATGCAGGGAAACATATCAGAAGGACATTGTAGAAGTTTGCTTAACATAGAAGATCCAGATAGACAATATCAAGCAGCATTATATGTAGTTAAAACAGGAGATAGCGTAAGAGAAGTTGAAAAGCAGATGAAAATAAAGAAAAAAGAACAAGTAGTTGACCAAACAAGATATGCACCAATATACCAAGAAATTGAAACAAAATTTAGAAACTTCTTTGGCTCTCAGGTTAAATTAAATGCAGGTAAAAGGTCTGGAACTATTGTAATACACTATAATTCAAAAGATGAATTAAATAGTATTATTGATAAAATCCAATAATTATGTAAACCCTAAAAAGAGACAATGCTTTTTAGGGAAATTTTATAAAAAAGCTTGACTTTTCGTGTCTGGCGTGGTAAACTAATACTTGCGTATAATTATGGAGAGGTGGTCGAGTTGGTTTATGGCACCAGTCTTGAAAATTGGCGTAGGTT
>USDL01000024.1 GCA_900553365.1 uncultured Clostridium sp. | reverse complement strand
TTAAATGTTTAACAGTATATGTTCCAATTAAATCAGCTTCCTTCGCTAATAGTCCCATTAGAATATATTGTTCAGTTTTTGATAGTTCTTCGTTGTTGAAATACTTTTGAAATTATTCTTCAATTTTTGATTTTATATTTTCAATAAACTTCATAAATTTTCCTTTTCTGGTGTATGTTTTTATATAATAGATAATTTTCCATCCCAGTCCAATTGTGCTTTCAAATCTTCATCTGATATTGCTTCAATATCTTCACTATAAATTCCATTGTTTTAGCTTTATCCATAGTATATTCTCCTATTTTATATTTTTACACCTGCAATCTTTTAATATTCTTGCATAACACCACATCCTTATTTGTTTTTTGCTATTATATAACACTTTTAGGATATTGTCAAACGTTTGTTTTGTGGTTTTTTTGAAATTAGCAGCTATTTATATTGAATACCTACTTATAACGTATTAAAACATCAAATTGGACTATTGCATCAAAACTTTAGATATAGCAACACACAACACTCCACATGTGATGTGTACGGGAACATATCTACTGGTTGTATTTCTTGTATATCATATTTTTCCTCTAGTAGTCCTAAATCTCTTGCTAGAGTTGCTGGGTTGCAGCTTATGTAGATTATTTTTTTAGGAGTTAGTGTTTTTAGCGTTTCTATTGTTTTGTTGTCTAGTCCTTTTCTTGGAGGATCTACAAAAACTACTTCTGGCTTGTTTTCTATTTTGTTTAGTATTTCTGGTAATATTTTTTCAACGTCTCCTGCATAAAATTCTGTATTATCTAGGTTATTTATTTTTGCATTTTCTTTTGCGTCTTCTATTGCTTGCTCTACTATTTCTATTCCATATACTTTTTTGAAATTTTTGGCGGCGAATATGCCTATTGTGCCTATTCCACAGTATAAATCCAGTGCAACTGTATCTTTTTTAGCATTATTTAATTCATTAGATGTGGCAAATTTTATTCCTGTGTTGTATAGTATTTCTGTTTGAATTGGGTTTACTTGGTAAAAAGATAATGGAGATATTTTTAATTTATAGTCTCCTAAAATATCGTATATATGCCCATTTCCATATATTACTTTATTTTTGTCTCCTAGTATTACATTTGTATTTTTGTTATTATAGTTTTCTACAATAGATTTTATATTAGGGTGTTCTTCTATTAAGTACTTAACCAATTCCTGCTCTTTACTTAATTTATTATCATTTACAACTATAGTAACTAAAATTTCACCTGTTCTAACTCCTATTCTAATTATAATGTGTCTTACTGTTCCTTTTAATGTTTTTTCATTATATACTGATATGTTGTTTTGCTTTATAAATTCAAATATGTCATTTGCAATTTTGTTACATTCCTCATTTTGAATATAGCAGTTGTTTACTGGTACTATATCATGGCTTCTTTGTGAGTAGACTCCCATTACTGGTTTGTTGTTTTTATCTAGACCAACCGGGTATTGCAGTTTATTTCTATAGTGCAATGGATTTTCCATTCCAATTACATCGTTTACTTTTACTTCTCTGTCTAGAGCTTTATATAAGCAATTTTCAACCATTGCTTTTTTAATTTTTAATGTATATTCGTATTTAATATGCCTTAAATTACATCCTCCACATTTTAAATATTCATTACAATCAGTTTTAGTTCTATAGGCTGATTCTTCTATTATATTAATAATTTTGCCGTAAGAAAAATTAGATAAAACTTTTAGTATTTTTATTTCAACCTTTTCTCCTTTTATTGCTCCCTGAACAAATACTGGCACTCCATCTATTTTGGCTATTCCTTCTCCTTGATAGCCATTGTCTATAATTTCTACTTTATAAGTTTGATTTTTTTCTAACATTTGATTCACCTACTATTTAAGATTATATGTTAAATGGGAATAAAAATCAAGATAATTTATTTTAAAATTTGTAACACTTTTTTTTAAGCAAGAATACTATATAACATAACGAATGAAAAAAACTTAAGATTTTTTCTTTATCAGGAGGTGAAAGTAGTATGCCAGAAAATAGAGGATGCGGATGTGGCGGTTTCGGATTTGGAAATGATTGCTGCTGGATTATAATTCTTTTAATAATAATCTGCTGCTGTTGCGGAGGTAACAATGGCTGTGGAGGATGCTAATTTTAGTTAGTTAGCTTTTCTCGGGTGGATTAAATATTACTTCCACCCCCAATAATATAAGATATGTATTTTTACATATTTTGTATTAAAAAACTACTCAATTGGGATTCCCTTTTGAGTAGTTTTGCTTTATGCTATTTTTACGCCTAATTTTTTTCCTCCAAGTAAATGAAAGTGTAGATGTTGTACTTCTTGTCCGCCATCTTCTCCACAATTTACTATTACTCTAAAGCCTTTTTCAAGTATGCCTTCTTGCTTTGCGATTTTATTTATAACTCCATATATTTTTCCTACAACGGCTTCATCTTCTTTTTCAAGATTTGCTAAGCTTGTTATATGTTTTTTAGGAATTACCAATATATGAACAGGTGTTACTGGGTGTATATCTCTAAATGCAATTATTTCATCATCCTCATATACTATGCTTGATGGGATTTCTTTATTTATTATTTTACAAAAAATACAATCTTGCATTTTTAATCACTCCTTAAAAATTTATTATTTAAGAATAAACATATTCTATTCTAATATTGCTTTAATTCTACGTACCCCTGCTGATGATGCTTCTTCTTTTTTAATTTTGAAATGGCCTAGTTCACTTGTATTATGTACATGAGGTCCTCCACACAATTCCATTGATACATCTCCAATTTTATAGACTGATACTATATCTCCATATTTATCAACAAACATTGCTTCAGCACCTGCTTTTATTGCATCTTCTTTTTTCATTTCCAATTTTTCAACTGGTATTGCCATTTTTATGTATTCATTAACTAAGTCTTCTGTTTTCTGCTTTTCTTCGTCTGTCATTTTACTGTTATGTGAAAAGTCAAATCTCATTCTTTCAGCTGTTATATTGCTTCCTTTTTGGTGTACATGAGGTCCTAAAACTTTTTTTAGAGCTGCATTTAAAAGGTGTGTTGCTGTATGATATTTTGTTTCCATTTCTCCAGTTGAAGCTAAGCCTCCTTTGAATTTTTGTGTAGCTCCTTCTCTTGATTTTTCTTGATGTTCTGCGAATTTTTGTTTAAATCCTTCTGTATCAACAGTTAGTCCATTTTCTTTAGCAAGTTCTTCTGTAAGTTCAATAGGGAAACCATAAGTATCATATAATCTAAAAGCTATGTCTTTATTTATTTTTGTTCCTTCTATGTTTCTTGTTTCTTTTTCAAACTCTTTTAAGCCTTTTTCTAATGTTCTATTGAATTTTATTTTTTCATCTTTTAGAACTTGTAAAATTACATCTTTGTTTCTTTCAAGTTCTGAATAATATTTTGAATATTTTTCAATTATCATTTCGGCTAACTCTTGTTCCCAGTTGCTGTTTATATCAATGTTTAATTTTTTAGCATATCTAATTATTCTTCTTATTAGTCTTCTTAAAATATAGCCTTGGTCTGTGTTTGATGGCTTAATTCCTGCGTCATCGCCTGCTATCATTACAACTGCTCTTATATGGTCTGCAATTATTCTCATTGCTTTTGTGTTGTTTGAATCATCATAAGATAAACCTGAAATACTTTCAATTTTTGATATTACATCTTTCCATACAGAAGATTTATAGTTATCTGTATAGCCTTCTAATATTGCAGTTACTCTTTCTACTCCAAGACCTGTATCTACGTTTTTATTTTTAAGTGGAGTAAATGTTCCGTTTGCGTCATGGTTATATTGCATAAATACATTATTCCATATTTCTACCCAGTTTTCATTATCTGGATCAAATTTTTCAGGAATAGATTCATTACTTCTCCAGTAAAAAATTTCTGTATCTGGTCCACAAGGTCCTGTAAGTTCCATGTTTGGCCACCAGTTATTATCTTCTCCTAAAAATGCAATTTTTTCCTCTTTAATTCCATTCTTTTTCCAAATCTCGGCAGATTCGCTATCTGCTGGAACAATGTCATTTCCTTTAAAAACTGTTACAGCTAAACGCTCTACTGGTATTTTTAAGTATTTAGTTAAAAACTCAAAACTCCATGTAATTGCTTCTTGTTTAAAATAATCTCCTAGAGACCAGTTACCAAGCATTTCAAAAAATGTATGGTGTGTTGTATCGCCTATTGAATCCAAATCGTTTGTTCTAAAGCACTTTTGAACATCAGCTAAACGTGTTCCCTCTGGATGTGGTTCACCTTTTAAATATGGTACTAAAGGTTGCATTCCGGCAGTATTAAACAAACAAGTTGGATCATTTTCTGGTATTATTGGTGCACTTGGTATAATTTTATGTCCTTTACTTTCAAAAAAATGTAAGTATGTATCTTTCAAATTTATTGTTTCCATTTTATTCCTCCTAAACAATACTATTATACACGTAAATTGGTGCAGTTTCAAGGTTTTTAAATAAATTTAATTGGAATTATTCTAGCTCAAATGCACCTGTGTATAATTGATAATATTTTCCTTTTTGTTTTATTAGTTCGTTATGGTCCCCTCTTTCTATTATTCTTCCATGCTCTAATACCATTATTGCCTTTGAGTTTCTTACTGTTGATAACCTATGTGCTATTACAAATACTGTTCTTCCTTGCATTAATTTATCCATGCCTTCTTGAACTATTTTTTCTGTTCTTGTATCTATTGAACTTGTTGCCTCATCTAGTATCATTACAGGTGGATCATTTATTGCTGCTCGTGCTATTGATAGAAGTTGTCTTTGGCCTTGTGATAGGTTTGCTCCATTTGCTGTAAGCATTGTATCATACCCTTGTGGTAGTCTTCTTATGAAGTCGTCTGCATTAGCTAGTTTTGCTGCTTCTATAACCTCCTCATCTGTTGCATTTGCTTTTCCATATTTAATATTCTCTTTTATTGTTCCTGTAAATAAGTTTGTATCTTGTAATACCATTCCTAGTGATTTTCTTAAGTCTGTCTTTTTTATTTTCTTTATGTTTATTCCATCATATCTAATCTTTCCATCATCAATATCATAGAATCTATTAATTAGGTTTGTAATTGTAGTTTTTCCGGCTCCTGTTGCTCCAACAAATGCTATTTTTTGACCTGGTTTTGCATATAGTGATACATCATGTAATACTAGTTTTCCTGGTTCATATCCAAAGTTTACGTTTTCTAATTCTATATGGCCTTTTAATTCTTGATATGTTATGCTTCCATCATGATGTGGGTGTTTCCATGCCCACATTCCTGTACGTTCTTCTGTTTCTACAATGTTTCCATCTATCTTCTTTGCATTTACAAGTGTTACATATCCTTCATCTTGTTCTGGTTCTGTATCTATTAATTCAAATATTCTTCCTGCACCTGCTAATGCCATAACTACTGAGTTTAGTTGATTTGACATTTGCATTATTGGTTGATTAAAGCTTTGTGTTAATTGTAAAAATGTTGCTATTGATCCTACTGTTAATGCTCCATTTCCTTTAATTGCAATAGCTCCACCAATTATGGCAACTAAAACATATTCAAGGTTTCCTAAATTATTTAGTAGTGGCATTAATATATTGGCAAATTTATTTGCTGTTGTCATATTTTCGCATAATTCATCATTTATTTGATCAAATTTTTCTTTTGCCTCTTTTTCATAAGTAAATACTTTGATTACTTTTTGCCCGTTTATCATTTCTTCAATATATCCATTTACTTTTCCCAATGTTTCTTGCTGTTTTACAAAGTATTTACCACTTTTTGACGCTACTTTTCCTGTGATGTTTAGCATTAAGAAAATGAATACTATTATAAAAATTGTAAGTGGTATGCTTGTTATAATCATGGCAATAAATACTGCAATTACAGATGTCATTGAGGCTATGAATTGTGGCAAACTCTGTGCTATCATTTGAGATAAAGTGTCTACATCGTTTGTATAATAACTCATTATTTCTCCATGTGTATGAGTATCAAAATACTTGATTGGAAATGTTTGCATTTTATTAAACATCTCATCTCTTATTTCTTTTAAAACACCTTGTGAAATTTTTGCCATTATTCTTGTATATATAAAAGTTGATATTACACCTACTAAGTAAATTACTCCCATTGTAATTATTGCTTTTAAAAGGCCTGTAAACACTGCGTTTGGTGTTTGCAATAATGGTAAAATATAATCATCTATTAATGTTCCTAAGAAAACTGAACCTGCAACGCCTGCTACTGAGCTAAGTATAATACATATAAATACTACAATTAAATGTTTCGTGTAGCTTTTGGTTATGTATTTTAACAATCTTTTAGCTGTTTGCTTTTTGTTTTTTACCATGTTTGGATTTAACCCAGCTCCTGGTCTCCTATTAGCTGTTTTCATCATTATCGCCTCCCTTTACTTGTGATTCATATACTTCTTTATATATTTCATTTGTTTTTAATAGTTCTTCATGAGTTCCTACTGCATTTAATGTTCCATTATCAAGAACTATTATTTTGTCTGCATCTTGTACTGATGCTATTCTTTGTGCAATTATTATCTTTGTTGTGTTTGGTATTTCTTCTTTAAAAGCTTTTCTAATCAAGCTATCTGTTTTAGTATCTACTGCACTTGTTGAATCATCTAGTATTAATATTTTTGGTTTTTTAAGTAAGGCTCTTGCTATGCATAAACGTTGTCTTTGACCTCCTGATACATTTGTTCCTCCTTGCTCTATATGTGTATCATACTTGTCTGGGAATTCATTTATAAATCCATCTGCTTGTGCTAATTGGCAAGCTTTAATAATTTCATCATCTGTTGCATTTTTATTTCCCCACTTTAAGTTTTCTTTTATGCTTCCTGAAAATAGTACGTTTTTTTGAAGAACGACTGCAACATCGTTTCTTAAAGATTCAATATCATATTCTTTTACGTTTCTTCCTCCTACTTTAACTTTTCCCTCAGTTGCATCATAGAGTCTTGGAATTAAACTTATTAATGTTGATTTTCCTGAGCCTATTCCTCCAATTATTCCAACAGTTTCTCCTGATTTAATATCTAAGTTTATGTTTTTTAAACATTCTTTTTTCTTATTTCCTACATAACTAAAAGATACATTCTCAAATTTTATTCCTCCGTCTTTTATTTCTTTTATTGGTTTCTTTGGATTTTTCAAATCTGGTTCTTCAATTAATATCTCATATATTCTTTCTGCTGAATTTCTTGCCATTGTGCTCATTACAAGTAGCATTGCAAGCATCATTAAGCTTGTTAAAAGACGTATTCCATAGGTAATCAAGCTTGTAAGCTGACCTACTTCTAATTCTGTCATATTTGTATTTACTATAATTTTTGCACCAAACCATGATATTAGGATTATTGCTAAGTATACAGCAAATTGCATAACTGGGTTTGTTAAAGACATTAGTTTTTGTGCTTTGCTAAAATCTTTATATATATCATTTGATATTTTCCCAAATTTTTTCTTTTCGCTTTCTTCTAGTAAGTAAGATTTAACAACCCTAATTCCGCTTGTATTTTCTTCTACAACGTTGTTTAATACATCATATTTTTTAAAAACTCTCTCAAATACTGGATGTGCTTTACTGATTATAAAGTATAGAGTAAAGCCTATTACTGGAATTAATCCCAAGAATATTAAAGATAATTTTGTATTTATTGAAAACGACATAACTAGTGAGAATATTAACATTAATGGTGTTCTTACAACTATTCTTGTAATCATTTGGAATGCCATTTGCACGTTAGATACATCTGTTGTAAGCCTTGTTACTATGCTTGATGTGCTGAATTTATCTATATTGTTAAAAGAAAATTCTTGTATTTTATAGTACAAATCTTTTCTTAAATTTTTAGCGAATCCTGCTGAAGCTTTTGAAGCAGTAATTCCTGATAGAACACCAAATGCTAGTGATAATAGTGATGCTAAAATTAGAATTATTCCAAGTTTTAATATTTCACTCATTTGCCCTGCGTATATTCCTTTATCTATTAAATCAGCCATAAGTAGTGGAATAACAACTTCCATGATTACCTCTAAAGTTACAAGTAGTGGGGTAATTATTGCAGGTTTCTTATATTCTCGTACTGATTTTCCTATAGTTTTAAGCATTTCAATCATATTTTTTCTTCCTTTCTCAACATTGGTATGTAACATTTTAGCTGTTTTTTCTTAAAAAATTCCTAAATCTCATCTTTGTATTATACTTTCAAATAAAATTTTAGTCAATATATTATGTTAAAGTTTTTCATTTGATTTTTTTATGTAAATATAATATAATATTATTGTAGCATTTATTTGTTACGCCTTTGAATAATTTTTGTAATCATTCGGAGGCGTAAACCTCCGAAGAATTTTAAGGAGGACACGTCATGAAGTCTTTTTTGGGGCCTACCCTGCTGTTTGCAATAGTATTTTCAATATTTGCTATTGCACTCACGTTCACATCCCTTAGCACGGATTGGATAATTACTATGATTCGATGGTTGCTTCTTTGCACTACTTCTTTTGCTTTAGGGCTTGTGTTTGGGTACATTCAAAGAAAGTAAACTTCAAAAAGAGGAAGTTTTTACGAGTTTCCTCTTTTTCTTTTTTTATATGGTGACTTTGTATTTATTATATTTTTCACACAAATTAATAGAATATTAAAAGTCATAAGTCCTCCTTTATAGAACTTCTGTTTGTGTCTTAGATTAAAATAAAATGTAACTTTTCCAAGTTACATTTGGTGGACAGGGATGGATTCGAACCATCGTACTCGTATGAGAACAGATTTACAGTCTGCCGCCTTTAGCCACTCGGCCACCTATCCATATATTTAGTTTTCATAAAAATGGTGCTCCCTCAAGGATTCGAACCTTGGACCCACCGGTTATGAGCCGGTTGCTCTGACCAACTGAGCTAAGGGAGCATTTCTCAAACGCGAGATTAATTATAAGATATTTTTTGACACTTGTCAATACTTTTTTGCAAAAAAGTTAAAACTTTTTTTTGCATGGCAGGGGTAGAAGGATTCGAACCCTCACAAGCGGTTTTGGAGACCGATGTGCTACCATTGACACTATACCCCTATTTGAAATACCTCTCTATATTACCATAAATTTGTAATATATGCAAGAGGTATTTCTAATTTTTTTAAATTTTATACATTTGGTCCAACTGCAAATTCACCTGTGCCTGCATTTGTATAGAATACGTTATTTACAATATCATATAATCCAGGTTTGTTATCAGATTTTCTGTAGCATGGTACAAGGTCTCTAATTAGTAAATCATTGTCATATATTTTACAATAATACATTCTTCCGTTAAGGTAATTAGCTAATCCTGTTCCTCCTACTGTACTAGCCATCAATGTCATGTTATATGAGGCTGAAAAGCTTGCGTATGTTGCTGTATTATATACTTTATTATTAATAGTTAATATGTTTTTATTTGAAGAAATTTCATATTCCGTATTTGCTGATGTTTTAAGCGAAGTGGCCGTTTGTGATGAATTGTAGTCATGTCTAAATGCAGTTCCAACAATAAATAGTGAATATGTATTTGATCTAACTGATTCGTCTCTTGAGCAGTAAATGCCTTGACTTGCTGATGTTTCATTAAACATAACCTTTGTTCTTACAGAAGTATTATAATTTGCTTTATATCCTGTATTGATGTACTGTGTTCCTGTAGATTCCAAATATGAAACTTGTTGATAGTCTGTTGGTAGAGGTTCTGTTAGCGTTACGTAAAGTGTGGCTCTGGTACCGAATGTAGTTGCTGCTGCTGAGAGTCGGATAGTTGCTGAGGCGGTAGCTAGCTGAATAACTGATGTCGAAATAGGCACCTCTGTGAACACGATCAGTGGTAGAGTACGCCTCTGTTGTCCATTCACTTAAGTTTCCACATAAGTCATAAATGTTTTTATAACAATCTGTTGGTACATTTCCTGTTTTTACTGCTGAATAATCTCTTTTTGGAGTTGTTTCTGATGCACAATTTGCAAATAACATTGTTTGGTCATAGGCTGCTCCAAATATCATGGTACTTTGTATACTTGTATTTTCTTCAGTTGCTAGTCCTTTTTTATTTGCATAGTTCTGTTGCTGCTTATACATTCTATACCAGTTTCTTTTATTTATTCCATCACTTGTTCCTTTTCCTGCCACTATACTTACTGCTGTATCATCATTTGAACTATCTATTCCACTTGTTTCATATCTCCCTACCCAGAAGCCTCCACTTTGTATTACTTTTTTTACTGCACTATTATATTCTTCTTGTAATGTCGCTAAAGTTAATCCTATACTGTTATCAGTGCTACTTCCATCATAGCTGGTGCCTGTTCCTGTACTATTTCCAGTTACTATTGCTGGCTCTCTTAAGCCACTGTTAGCATTATAAGTTTGGGTTGTTAAACTACTATTAAAATTTTCTCCTGTGCTTGTTGCATATAATCTTCCTGCCATCTTCTTTGATTTTGTTGCATCTGCTGTTTTATGTGTTTGGCATATTACTTCATTTCCCTCTATTTTTAAATCACATCCTGAGTCTGATTCTGTTTTTGCTTGACACATAAACATTTTATTTGCATCTGTTACTGGTACCCACACAAATTGGTCATAAGTTTCCTTCAAATGCTTTAGTGTTGCTTCATCATTCCAGTCTATTTTAGCTATATCTTCTTCTGTTTTATCATTTATTAAGTAAATTACTAATCCGCCTTCTATTGTTCTTTCACTATGTTTACCTGATATAGTAAAACCTCCTGGAATTACTGCTGTTCTTGTTTCTCTTTCTATTACATATTCTTTGTTTTCATCTACCTTTGTTCCTCCCGGTATGTTTGATTCAATTAATTCTTCTCCTCTTCCAAAATCCTCCATATTTGCATATCTTTTACCATTTATTGTTACTCCGTCATTTCCTATAGTCTTATCGGTTTCCAAAGCATTTGTATATGCTTGTCCCGTTTTTTCGCTATGCCCTATTATGTCACTATTTACAAACACATTTATGCTTACTCCCAATAATACTATTATTACTGCTAATGTTACAATTAGGGCTATAAGTGTTATACCAGAATTGTTTTTTATTTTAAAATTCATTCTCTGTTCTCCTCCTTAAAAAATTTTTAAGTTTTTACTTTTGTTGTTTGTTTTTTGTAAACCTTTTTTTTAAAATTACACATAGGAATTTTATTGTTTGTAAGCCTTACAAGCAATATTTTGCTTATACTTTGCCTTAATTATTCAAATTTCAATGTGCTTTTCTTTTCAAAAAAAATTTACTTTTAAAGTGTATACTATTTAATTTTTAATGTCAATACTTTTTAAATAAAAATTATAGAGTACATTAGCTTATATATACTTTATTCCGTCTGAACCGTTTTTTTCTCATTTCTTTCTATATAATCATCCAACATCATTTTTATTACTGCAATTACAGGCACCCCTAAAAACATTCCAAGCACACCAAAATATGCCCCTCCAACAGTTATTGAAAATATAATTAATATTTTGCTTATCTCTAACGCATCCTTTAATATCTTTGGATTTACAATATTAGCATCAATCTGTTGTAACACAATAAGCACTACAGCAACCCATATTGCCTGTGTAATACCACCTGTAAAAATAGTTATTAAGCACGCCACAATTACAGCTATTATCGCTCCAAAATATGGTATTAAATTGAATAATCCTATTAAAAAGCCAAGTAGCAAAGCATATCTTACATTCATTATTGATAAAGCCACAGACATTATTATTGCAACAACTATTGCATCTAATACTTGACCTGAAATATATTTAAAGAATATTTCATTTCCCTTCTCAAAATATCTATTTATTGTTGCACACTTTTTCTCATTAAATAAGCTACTATTTAATCTTTTCACAAATTTTAATATTTCTGCTCTTTCAAGCAATATGTATATTGAAACTACTACTGTTACAAAAATACTAAATATTCCACTTGCTATTCCTATTACTTTTTCTATATACATAGTTAAGTTATCTAAATCTAACAACTGTGCTATATCTATTTCTTGTAGCTTTTCAATCGCATCTTGAACAACATCATTTTTTAATATATTGTCCTCTGGCAAATCCTCAATATACTGAATTGCACTATCATAATAGCCTGGTAAGTTTGAAGCCAAATCAGTTATACTTTCTGATAGCATTGGTATTAAAATGTTCATCAATAAAACTACTATTAGAATTACTAAAATATATGTAGTTGCAACTGCTAAACTTCTTGCTTTATTTTTTAATAATTTGCTTTTTCTATATACTCCCTCTATTTTTCTGCATGGTATATATAATAGGTATGCTACAAGTATTGCCATTAAAAATGGTTTTATAACTTTTATTAAATTACTTAGCCATTCTCCAATGCCTGTAAAATTATCCAAAACTTTATACACTATTACTATTGCTACAATTAGAGTAAACCAATAAATCCATTTTGCTCCATTTTTAAAACTTTTCATCGAACATTCCTCCTATTTCTAAGCCTATTGGGCAATGATCACTACCAAGTACTTTATCAAATATATATGCTTCTTGTATCTGTTTTTTTATTCTATTAGATGTTAAAAAGTAATCTATTCTCCATCCAACATTTTTTTCCCTTGCATGCCCCATATATGACCACCAAGTGTAAGCATTTTCTTTGTCTGGATATAAATATCTAAAAGTATCTGTAAAGCCTGTTTCTATTAGTTTTGTCATTTTTTCTCTTTCTTCATCTGTAAATCCGGCATTTTTTTTATTTGTTTTTGGATTTTTTAAGTCAATTTCTTTATGTGCTACGTTTAAATCTCCACATACAATTATTGGCTTATTTTCATCTAGTTTTTTTAGATATTTTTTGAATTCTTCTTCCCATACCATTCTATAATCAAGTCTTGCAAGTTCACGGCCTGAATTTGGTGTATAGCAATTTATTAAATAGAAATTTTTAAATTCTAATGTAATTACTCTTCCTTCTTGGTCGTGTTCTTCTATTCCTATTCCATAACTTACTTTTTCTGGTTTTATTTTTGTAAATATCGCTGTTCCTGAATATCCCTTTCGAGTAGCATAATTAAAATATTGATTATATTCTTTTAAATCTAAATTGATTTGACCTTCTTGCATTTTTGTTTCTTGAATACAAAATATGTCAGCATTTATTTCATTAAAAAACTCTAAAAAACCTTTTTTGTAAACTGCTCTTAAACCGTTTACATTCCATGAAATTAATTTCATTTATGTATTCTCCTCTTTATATATTTTTAATTTTACTAAAATTTTATATATTTTTGTTCCAAAAGGTATCATATACATATCTTCTTTATTTAGTGTTTTTGTTATAATTATCATTATACCATAAGTTAATGCACCAATCATTATTGCTAGTATTGTTGCTTTTGAATTGCCTATTACTCCTAGTAAAGCATGATGTGTTCCGTAAGCTACTACTCCCATCACTGATGCAGAAAATAGCGGTTTTAATATATGTTTTGTGAATTTTAAATCTAGCTTTATGTATTTGCTTAAATAAAAGCTACATATTGTAAAGTTTATTCCTTGGCAGATTGTTGAACTTATTGGTGAACCCAATATATTTATTTTAGGATTACTTACTAAAATAATATTTAAAACTGTTTTTACTCCTGCTCCTATTGCTAATGCTATTGCTGGTATATGTGTTTTTCCTAATCCATATAATCCTCCATTTATAACATAACTTAGTGCAACAAATGTCATAGATATTGATGTTATTTGAAGGATTCTTGCTCCTTCATAAGAGTTTGGATATATGGTTTTTAATATTGGTTCTGCAAGTGTTATAAGTCCTATAGCACAAGGTAAAATAATTATTATTGTTAAAAAGAATGAAAAAGATAATCTTTTTACTGCTGTTTCCTTGTCTTTTTTAGCAAGTGATGCAGCTATTGCTGGAACTAGTGCTGTGCAGAAAGCCGCGTTTATTGCAAGTGGTAATCTTATAATGGTTTCTATTTTTGATACCATTCCTGATAATTGCATTGCTTTTGCTTCTAATGCTGCTTTTCCACCTTCTAATCCTTGGAATGCTTTTTGTATACAGTTGCTTACCGTTAAGGTATCTATTGTTCCATTTAATTCAGCTACTAGTGAACCTATTGTCATTGGTATTGATACAGCAAATATTATTTTTAATATTTGCTTTGTTGTTTTTGTTTCCATTTGTACAGTTTGATTTTTGCAGTCTTCTAAAATTTCTGGTCTTTGCTTTTTGTAGAATAATACAATGTAAATAAAGGCTATTATTATAGCTATTGTACTAGATAAATTTCCTGCTGCGGCCATTATTGCTGTATCTTTGCCTATTGTAGCATATACAAATGTTATTGTAAGTAAACAATTTAAAAATTGCTCAAGAGTTTGTGTAACACTTGTTGGTTTCATTGTTCCTAATCCTGCAAAATAGCCTCTTAAAACTGCTCCTGCTGCAACAAACATAATTGCTGGTGCAAGTACCATAAGTGTATATTTAACGCCTTCAACATTTATTATGTTTTTTGCTATGAAATCTGCTCCAAAGAATAATCCCAAAGACATTATTATTCCTATAGTTGTAAATGTTTTTAGAGCTGTTTTGAATATTTTATGTGCTCCTTTGTGGTCTCCTATTGCAACTCTTTCTGATACTAATTTTGATATTACTGTTGGTATACCTACAGATGATAGGGTTAATAAAAGCGAATATATTTGGTAACCTGTAGCATAATATCCGTTTCCAGTATCTCCAAAGCCCTCTATATTTATTATTACTAATCTATATAAAAAGCCTAAAATTTTTATAGCTACTTGTGCTATCATAAGCATTAATACATTTTTCATAAATGATGTTTGCTTTTTTGCTTTTTTATTTTTTTCCATTTGTTTCCTCGTTTTTTTCTTTTATTTATATCATATATTTGTGGATTTTACAAGGTATTAAATCTATTTTGAATAATTTTCAAAATCACTAATAATTCTCAAGATATTTTTGCATACTTTTTTCTTGTTTTTCTCCCATTATTAAAATTTGCTCCTTTATATGTACTCGTTAAAGAATGACAATTAGGGCATAGCAATCTTAGATTATCTTCCCTATTGTTTTTATAATTTCCATCAATATGATCTATTTCCAGTGGTATTTTGCCTGTATATTGGTTAACCTCTCCCCATCCACATTTTGCACATCTATTATTATATTTTTTAAATAGATAAGTTTTTATATGCATTGATATTTGATACTCTCCCCTCATACCATCTATATCACCATTTTTCCATTTTTTAATAAATATGTTATATTCATATTCTTTCTGACATTTAATTGAGCAGTATTTATTTTTGTTTTTAATATTTTTATTGCAATTAATACATTTCATATAAATCACCTCATTGTCTTTTTAACAATTATACACATAAAAAAAATAAAAGTCAAGATTAAATCAAAACTCTTATTTTTTTGGAGCCGCTAGTCAGATTTGAACTGACGACCTACTGATTCATACCACTACAAT
>USDL01000023.1 GCA_900553365.1 uncultured Clostridium sp. | reverse complement strand
AAACTGTAGCCCAGTTGATGTTGATTACCCAATTCCAGGAAATGATGATGCAATTAGAGCTGTAAAATTAATTACAGATGTAATGGCTAATGCAGTTATTGAAGGAAAACAAGGTGAAATATTAGAAGCACCAGCTGAAGCAGCAGAACAAGAAGTAGCTACAGAAGAACCACAAAGCATGGAAGAAGTTGTAGCTGAATCTAACGAATAATAAAAAATAAATAGGGAGGAACCAAAATGATTACTGCAAGTTTAGTTAAAGAATTAAGAGAAAAAACAGGTGCAGGCATGATGGACTGCAAAAAGGTTTTAACAGAAACAGACGGAGATATGGAAAAAGCAGCAGAGCTTCTAAGAGAAAGAGGAATAACAAAAGCAGCTAAAAAGTCTGATAGAATTGCTGCTGAAGGTTTAGTTTACTGCTATTTAGCAGAAGACAAAAAATTAGGAGTTGTACTTGAAGTAAATGCAGAAACAGATTTCGTTGCTAAAAACGAAGAATTTAGAAAATTTGTTGCAGATACAGCAAAACACATAGCTGAAAAAAATCCAGCAACAGTAGAAGAATTACTTGAACAAAAAGCTTTAGCAGATGAAAGCAAAACAATAAAAGACATATTAACAGACAAAATAGCAACAATAGGTGAAAATATGTCAATAAGAAGATTTGCAAGATTCGAATCAGAAGGCTTAGTTGAAACTTATACACATGGTGATGGAAAAATAGGTGTTATGGTAGAATTTGCAAAGGGAACATCACAAGTTGCAAGAGATGTTTGTATGCAAATTGCAGCAGCAAGACCAGAATACTTAAATGAAAAAGAAGTTCCAGCAGAAGTCGTAGAACATGAAATGGAAATATTAAAAGCTCAAGCTATGAATGAAGGAAAACCTGCTGAAATAGCTGAAAAAATGGTTAAAGGTAGAATTGGAAAATTCTATGGAGAAATTTGTTTAATAGACCAAGCATTTGTTAAAAATCCAGATATAACAGTTAAAGAACTATTAAAACAAAGTGATGCCGAAATTATTAGATTTGTAAGATTTGAAAAAGGAGAAGGATTACAAAAAAGAGAAGAAAACTTCGCAGAAGAAGTTGCTAAACAAATTAAATAAATCAAAAGTGAAGGCAGGTACATAAACCTGCCTTTATAGTTTTTAATATATGCTTTAATATAAGAATTTTACTTAAAGTTTTATATTAAAACATATATAAATAAATGAAAAGAAGGAAGAAAATATAATGAAAAATGATAAGATAAGAAATGTAGCTATAATTGCACACGTTGACCATGGAAAAACAACACTAGTAGATGCCCTATTAAAACAAAGTGGAACATTTAGATCTAATGAACAAGTTGCTGAAAGAGTAATGGATTCAAACGATATAGAAAAAGAAAGAGGAATAACAATTTTAGCTAAAAATACATCAGTAATGTATAATGATGTAAAAATAAATATTGTTGATACCCCAGGTCATGCTGATTTTGGAGGAGAAGTTGAAAGAGTTTTAAAAATGGTAGATGGTGTATTACTTTTAGTAGACGCTTTTGAAGGTGCAATGCCTCAAACAAGAGAAGTTTTAAAGAAATCTTTAGCTTTAAATTTAAAACCTATAGTTGTTATAAACAAAATAGATAGACCAGGAGCAAATCCAGCTAAAGTTGTAGATGAAGTATTAGAACTATTTATAGAACTAAATGCAAGTGATGATCAACTTGAATTCCCAGTAATATACGCATCAGCAAAAAACGGAATTGCAAAAATGAATTTAGATGAAGAATCTGACAATGTAAAATGTATATTTGAAACAATAATAAACACAATTGAACCACCAAAATGCAGTGTAGAAGGAACAGCACAAATGTTAGTATCTAACATTGAATATGATGATTATTTAGGAAGACTAGCAGTAGGTAGAATTGAAAGAGGAATAATTAAAGCTGGTATGAATGTTGTAGTATGCAAAAACGACAAGAACATTCAAGGCAAAATTGCAAAATTATTCACATATAAAGGATTAAAAAAGGTAGAAGTTGATGAAGCTGAAGCAGGAGATATTGTTGAAATATCAGGTATTGCAGACATAAATATTGGAGACACAATATGTGATCCAACAAATGTAGAAAAAATTCCTTTTGTAGATATAGACGAACCAACAGTTTCAATGACATTCTCAGTAAACAATGGACCAATGGCAGGACGTGAAGGTGAATTTGTAACATCAAGACATATTAGAGATAGACTATTTAAAGAACTTGAAAGAAACGTAAGTTTAAGAGTACGTGAAACAGAAACACCAGATAGCTTTGAAGTATGTGGACGTGGAGAATTACACCTATCTGTATTAATTGAAACCATGAGAAGAGAAGGATTTGAATTATTAGTATCTCGTCCAAAAGTTATAATGAAAGAAATTGATGGTGTAAAATGTGAACCAATAGAAAGACTAGTTGTAAATGTACCAGATGAATCAATAGGAACAGTTATAGAAAAGCTAGGAAGAAGAAAAGCAGAAATGGTAAACATGGAACCAGCAGAAATTGGACATACTAAAATTGAATTCAAAATTCCAGCAAGAGGATTAATAGGATATAGAACAGAATTCCTAACAGATACAAAAGGTTCAGGAACAATGAACAATGTATTTGATTCTTATGAACCATTTAAAGGTGATGTTCAATCAAGAACAAGAGGTGTACTAGTTGCATTTGAACCAGGAGTTTCAGTAACTTATGGATTATATAATGCTCAAGAAAGAGGAGACTTATTTATTGGTGCAGGTGTAGAAGTATATGAAGGAATGATAGTAGGACTAAATGCAAGAAATGAAGATATATCAATAAACGTATGTAAAGAAAAACACTTAACAAACACAAGAGCATCAGGTTCTGATGACGCATTACGTTTAGTACCACCAATTCAAATGTCACTTGAAAAAGCAATAGAATTTATAGAAGAAGACGAATTAGTAGAAATAACACCAAAAAATATAAGATTAAGAAAGAAAATATTAGACACAAAGACAAGAGAAAGACTAGCAGCAAGAGCAAAGAAAGGCTAAAACAAAAAAATCGCTTAAAGTTATTGACTTTAGGCGATTTTGTAGTAATATAATATGTGAATAAAAATAGGAGGAAACATGAATTCAATAGATGAAATAAAGAAAAAAGCTTTGGAAGATCATATTCCAATTATAATGGATGATACTCTAGAAACTGTTGGACAAATCTTACAAGAAAAAAAACCTACTAGAATACTTGAAATCGGTACAGCAGTTGGATATTCAGCAATCAGATTTTCTAAATATTTGACTGAACAAGGATATATTGATACAATAGAAAGAGACGAAGAAAGAGTAAAAGAAGCTAAAAATAACATAGAAGATTTAAAACTTCAAGATAAAATACATATATTTGAGGGAGATGCATTAGAAATTTTACCAACTCTTACAGGACCTTATGATGTAGTTTTCATAGATGCTGCAAAAGGTAAATATCCAATATTCTTAACAGAGGCTTTACGAATGTTAGAAAAAAATGGTATAATAATAGCAGATAACGTATTATATAAAGGATATGTTATGAGTGATTATAACAAACATAAACAAAGAACAGCTGTAAGAGGCCTTAGAGAATTTCTAAAAAAATTAACTGAAAATGAAAATTTAGAAACAAAAATTTTAGAAGTTGGGGATGGGCTTGCAATAAGCAAGAAAACTAAATAAGAGGTGATAGGAATGAAAGGGAATAAATTTAAGTTGGATGAAGCTCAAAAAATGAAAATTGAACAGTTTTATGCATACTACAATTATGTATCTGACCAAAGAGAAAGCTTTATTGTGATAATGCTAAAAATAAATAAAATTATAAATGAGCTAAAAAATCAAGGAGAAATTTCTGACTATGTAGAATTAAGAGCAAGAATAAAGTCACCAAAATCAGCGTTTAAAAATGATAAAAATAAAGCTCTTGATGATATTTTCGGCATGGAGGTTTTAGCAGCCACAGAAGACGAATTAGAAGTAATTAAGAATAAAATCGAAGAGTATATGGTTGCAAATGAAGAAAGATGCAACAAATGGGATAAACCTAATGGTTACAAAGCAGAACACAGAATGTTAACTTTAAAAAAGGATAAAACTGCTTTACTAGGATTAGAAAATGAAGAGTATGAGAACATCCCAGAGATAGAATTCCAATTTAAAACCCTTGAAGTTGCTATTAATGCTGCAACTGGAAAAGCTTCACACTCAACCTATAAACAAGTTGATAAAGAAGAAATACAAAGAAAATATGATAACCATCAATTTAGCCCATACGATATACCTGCAATGTGGGTATCTGAAAATGGAAGAATGAGAGCTCTAAAAATGGAAGAAATATTAAGAAAAATGTATCCATTTTTAGTTATGAAAAAAGATAAAGAAAAGGGAGAAGAAAGATAATGAAAAAACCAGAATTACTAGCACCAGCAGGCTCTTTTGAAAAAGCAAAAGTTGCCTTTGAATATGGAGCTGATAGCATATATTGCGGAACATCAAAATTATCACTAAGGTCAAGAGTTGAAATAAATGATAATGAACTAGAAAAAATAATAAAATACGCACATAGCATAAATAAGAAAGTATATGTGCCATTAAACATATATGCAAGAGATTACATGTATGATGAAGTAAAAGAACAAATAAAAATGTTAGATAGAATAAAAGCAGATGGAGTTATTGTATCAGATGGAGGAGTTGTAGATTGTGTAAAAGAATTAGCACCAAATTTACCAATTCACATAAGTACACAAGCAAATACAGTAAGCTATCATACAAGCAAATTCTGGTATAATAATGGAGCAAAAAGAATAATACTTGCTCGTGAACTTAGCAAGGAAGAAATAAAAGAAATAATGAAAAATAAACCAGAAGACCTAGAAATAGAAATGTTTATTCATGGAGCAATATGCTATGGATACTCAGGAAGATGCCATTTAAGTGACTTTTTAGCAGGTAGATGTGCAAACCTTGGAGACTGTGCACAAAGTTGCAGATGGGCATACAATTTATATCTAGAAGAAAAAAACAACCCAGGGCTTATGATGCCAGTTGAACAAGATGAATACGGAACATATATTTTATCATCAAAAGATATGTGCCTAATAAAGGAATTGCCAGAAGTAATGCAAATGGGTGTAGATAGTTTAAAAATTGAAGGAAGACTAAAAACCGAATATTATTTAGCAACAGTAATAAACACATATAGGGCAGCGATAGACGATTATGCAAAAGATCCAGATAACTATGACTACACAAAATATCTAAAAGAATTAGAAAAAACAAAAACTAGAGGATTAACAACCTTTTATTTCAATGATAAAAACAACAGAGATTTCCAAGAATATGAAGGAAAACAATACAACCCAAATTATGAATTTGGAGGAAAAGTGCAGGAATATGAAACAAAAAAGAGTATAATAGAAATAAAGAACAGATTACAAATTGGAGATACTTTGGAATTGATAATACCAGATAAAGTTGAACCAGTTGAATTTACAATTAAAGAATTATGGGATGCAGAAACAGATGAACCAATAGAATTCGTAAATCCAGGAAAAGAAGGACAAAAAGTTAAAATACATATACCAGTAGAAGCAAAAACAAATTGGATATTACGTAGACGTAAATAATAACAAAAGAAATAATAAACTCCATAAGATAAAAGTCAAGAACAGAAAGGAAAAATTATATGACAGATAAATTGATAATAGTAGAATCACCTGCAAAGGCGAATACTATAAAAAAATTTTTAGGAGGCAATACAAAAGTAGTAGCCTCAATGGGACATATTAGAGACTTACCAAAGTCAAAATTGGGAGTAGATGAAAAAACCTTAGAGCCACAATATATTAACATTCGAGGAAAAGGAGATTTAATAAAAACATTAAAAAAAGATGCAAAAGAAGCTAAAAAAGTTTACTTAGCAACTGACCCTGACCGTGAAGGTGAAGCAATAGCATGGCATTTAGCATACATTTTGGGAATTAATCCAGATGAAGTATGTAGGGTAACATTTAATGAAATAACAAAAGAAGCGGTAAAAAATGCAATAAGCAAGCCAAGAAAAATAGACATGGATTTAACAGATGCACAGCAAGCAAGACGTGTGCTAGATAGAATAGTTGGATATAAAATTAGCCCAGTATTATGGAAAAAAGTTCAAAAAGGCTTATCAGCAGGAAGAGTTCAATCAGTTGCGGTAAGGCTAATTGTGGAACGTGAAGAAGAAATAGAAAACTTTAAACCAGAAGAATACTGGAATATATATGCAAAACTTAAAGAGCCAAAAACTAAAAAAAGTTTCCAAGCAAAATTATATGGAAAAGATAACAAGAAAATAGACATACACACAGAAGCAGAAGTAAACAAAATATTAGAAGACCTAGAAAAAGCTACTTATACAGTAGAAGAGGTAAAAAAAGGAGAAAAGAAACGTACTCCTGCACCACCTTTTACAACTAGTACAATGCAACAAGAGGCATCAAGAAAACTAGGATTTGCTATCAAAAAAACAATGTCTGTTGCACAAGGACTATATGAAGGTGTAAAAATAGCCGAAAAGGGAACAGTAGGATTAATTACTTACATGAGAACAGACTCAACAAGAATCTCAGAAGAAGCTAGAAAATGGGCAAAAGACTATATTGAAAATGAATATGGAAAAGAATATTACGAAAATAGATATTACAAAACCAAAGCTGAAGCTCAAGATGCACACGAAGCAATAAGACCAACATATATTGAATTATCTCCAGAAAAAGTAAAATCTAGTTTAACCAATGACCAATATAAGCTATATAAATTAATATATAATAGATTTATTGCAAGCCAAATGTCAGCTGCTATATATGATACAGTTGCAGTAAAAATATTAGCAGATAATTATAACTTAAGAGCAAACGGTCAAACATTGAAGTTTAAAGGATTTATGACTTTATATGTTGAAACAGCAGATTTTGAAGAAAAGGAAGAATTTGAAAAAATTCCAGAATTACAAGAAAATCAAGAACTTAAAAAAGAAAAATTAGAATCAAAACAAAGCTTTACAGAACCACCACCAAGGTATACAGAAGCAAGTTTAGTTAAAACATTAGAAGAAAAAGGAATAGGCAGACCAAGTACGTATTCTCCAACAATTACAACAATCTTAGCAAGAAGATATATAGAAAAAATACAAAAACAATTACATCCAACAGAACTTGGAAAGATAGTAAATAAGCTATTAGTAGAAAATTTCCCAGATGTTTTAAATGTTAAATTCACAGCCGAGATGGAAGAAGAATTTGATAAAATTGCAGAAGGAAAAGAAGAATGGAAAAAGGTTATACAAGAATTTTATGGACCATTTAAAACAACAGTTGAAAAAGTAGAAAAAGAGCTAGAACATGTAAAATTAGAATATGAAGTTTCAGATGTACCTTGCGAAAAATGCGGAAGAATGATGGTAATAAAGTATGGCAAATATGGAAAATTCCTAGCATGTCCAGGATACCCAGAATGTAAAAATGCAAAACCTTTAATAGAAACCATAGATGAACCATGCCCTAAATGTGGAGGAAAAGTTCAAATAAGAAAAACAAAGAAAAGAAGAAACTACTACATTTGCGAAAACAACCCAACTTCATGTGATTACATTTCATGGAACAAGCCAGGGACAGAAGAGAAAAAGACTGTAAAGAAAAAAACAGCAAGAAAAGCAGTAAAAAAGAAAACAACTAAAAAGAAAAGCAAATAACATAAACCCAGGAATTATGGTAAATAAGCCATAATTCCTGGGTTTGTTTTATCTTAATAATGTAAACCACTTTTCTACAACAAGAGCCATCATGTTGCCTAAATTAAGTTTCTTTACTGAATTATTTGCTACTAAATTTATTGTGCCTAAGGTTTCATTATTTAAGCTAAATATTACTTCGCCGAACTTTTTCACCTTTATTAATAGGAGCATTTATAACCTCTGGTAAAGAAACCGTAGTTACAATATTTGCTGATTGACCTTTAGGAATTAAACTCCCGACAATCACTTTCAAAAACTACCTCAACACTATTTGTAGTTCCTTTATTAACCAAAACGTTTTTAGCCACATCACCTTTATGACCATATTGTAAGTATTCAAAATTACTAAAACCATAATCCAGCAACTTCTTGGCTTCTTCAAAACGAATACTGCTGGTTTCACCACGCATTACTACAGCAATTAAAGAAAGATTATTTCTTGTTGCGGTTGCAGACAAATTGAACAATGCTGTTGAAGTTGAACCAGTTTTTAATCCAGTACAGCCCTCATAATTCCTTAAAAGCTTATTAGTATTTACTAATTGAGAAGTTCCATCTCGCAAAGTATCCATCCATATAGTTGTGTAATTTGTAATAGAAGGATGATTTACCATAAGTTCACGAGACATAAGAGCAATATCATTGCTTGAAGTAACATGACCATCTTCATCTAATCCATGGCAATTTTTAAAGCAAGTATCATTCATTCCAAGCTCTTTTGCACGCTTATTCATTCTTTCAACAAATAACTCTTGTGAACCTGCAATATGCTCTGCCATTGCAACTGAAGCATCGTTTGCAGAAACAACACATATTGCTTTTAGCATTTCATTTACAGTTAAAGTTTCTGTGGTATCTAGCCAAATCTGTGAACCTCCCATTTTTGAAGCTGCTTCAGAGCATGAAACCTTATCATCAAGCGAAATTGTGCCACCATCTAATGCTTCCATAATAAGTAAGATTGTCATAACTTTTGTAACACTAGCAGGTCGTAGTTGCTCATGACTATTATGTTCATAAAGAATAGTACCAGTAGACTGCTCCATTAAAGTAGCTGAGCCACAAGTTAAGTTTAGAAAATTACCCTCATTTTCACCTAATACAGTTGATGTTGAAACAGCTTCAGGTAAACTTATATCAGACCAAACATAAACACTATCACTTGCAAAAACTGGCACGCAGAAAGAACAAATTAAAATAAAAACCAATAAATATGTAAATTTTTTATTCATAAAACCCTCCATAATATTTATCTATGCTAAAGCCTTAAAATCAATACTATTAAAGGCTCTAACAAATTGCATACTAAATTTTATGAACAAACTATGAATTTATGAAGAAATTTTAACAATACTAACATCAATACTATCAGGAGTATTTGAAAAGTATAATTTTACGTCAAAAGTATTTTCATTTTTAAACTTAAAATCGCAAGAACCATAAGCTACGCAAGCATCCATACCCTCTGGAACATAAAATACATCTCCACTATGTTCATGTCTTTCAATAACAGTTAATCCGCTACAAGCTAAAACTGCATTATATAAAGTTGTACTTACTTGGCATTTGCCACCACCGTAAGCTTGAATTGTATTGCCGTCACTATCAAAAGTGTCAGCCTTTTTATATCCATCCTCAGGTTTTGCAGGACCAAGAATATCACAAAAAGAAAAAGTCTCTCCAGATTTAACAACTGTACCATTTAGAGACTGACAAGTAATTGTAATATTCGTTTGTCTATCAGGATTCTTTTGAGAAACTTTTGTAGAAAATGCAGCTAATGGTTCTTCACTTGGAACAGTATCAAGTGTTGTTGCTCCGAGTATTGTTTGAAGGAGCTTCAACCAGTGAATTACTATCATTTGTTATATTGTTTGAAACTTCTTCTTCACGAGATAAAGGAGTTGCATTGTAGTTAGCTTTGTTGTTATCTATATTATTATTAGCACAACCAACAAGGGCAATTATACAAAAAAATAAACTTAATAATATTTTCAAAATATGACCTCCAAAAATAAATTTTATATGTAGTTTACCCAAAAAAAACAATAAAATTCGCTTTAAATCTACAAAAATTGCAAATTATGTGATATAATTTCAAAGGTAAAATAAAAAGGAGCAAAAATATATGAAAATATTTGAAATAATTGGAGCAATAATTATAATGCTGGGAATAATATTTATATATGATGCAAGACAATTTGCTAAAAAAATGTTCAGCCTTAGTGACCAAAATGGTGCAACATTAGCACTTAAAATAATTGGCTTTATATTAAGCATAATAGGTGGACTTTTGATATTATTAACATAAAACATACCCTATAGAAAGGATTTATATTATGAAAAATAGTGAGTTAATTGAAATTGCCAAAAAATTTGATATTGAAGGAGAACCAACTAAAGTAAAACTAATTGATAGTGGACATATCAACAAAACATATTTTGTTGAGTATAACACTGGAAAGAAATATATTTTACAATATGTAAATACAAATGTTTTTCCTAATATTGCAGAATTAATGAACAACATTGAGGAAGTAACAGAATTTATAAAGAAAAAAGGGGACAGTACAACATTAACATTTATTAAAACAAAAGGTGAAAATCCTAAATACATATATAATGATAATTGGAGAATGCAATATTTTATAGAAAACACAAAAACTTACATATCAACAGAAAGCCTAGAGATACTTACAGAGGCTGGAAAGGCAGTTGGAGATTTTCAAAAACAATTACATGGCTTTGATGCTTCAAAACTATTTGAAATAATACCAAAGTTTCATTATACACCAAATAGAGTGAGACAGCTTGAAACTGCAATAAACTCAAAGGAGAACATTGAAAAAAGAAAAGAACGTTTTGAAAAGGCAAAACCTTATATAGAATTCTTAACAGATGAAAAAAGAACATCTCGCTCAAATGCAATAACAAGTAAGCTAGAAGATGGAACAATTCCACTTAGAGTAACTCATAATGATACAAAGCTTAGCAACATCTTATTCGATAAAGACACTGACAAATACGTTGCATTAATTGATTTAGATACAATAATGCCAGGTTCAGTTGTTTACGATTTTGGGGAGGGCATTAGAACAGGTGTTACAACAGCCGCAGAAGATGAACAGGATTTATCTAAAATATATGTAGATATGGAAAGATTTGAAGCTTTTACAAAAGGCTTTTTAGAAAAAATGAAAGATACAATCACAAAAGACGAATTAGAGCTATTACCAATGGGTGGCTGGATGATGACTTATGAAAACACTACAAGATTTTTAGCAGATTACTTAAATGGTGACATATACTATGCAGTAAACAAAGATATACCAGACCATAATTTAGTAAGAGTAAAAGCTCAAGTTGAAATTATAAAACAAATGGAAGAACAAGAAAATAATATGAAAGGAATGATAAATCAGTATGGATTATAATGAATTAGCAAATTTAATATTTCCTGACGCAAAGGAAATAGAATACTACGAAGAAAAATACCCTGAAAGGAATCTACCAGAAGGAGCAATGGTAACACGTTTTGCACCAAGCCCAACAGGTTTTGTTCACATTGGAGGACTATTTGGAGCAATAATAGATAGAAAATTAGCTCAGCAATCAAATGGTGTATTTATACTAAGAATAGAAGATACAGACCAAAAAAGAGAAATTGAAAATGGAACAGCTCAAATTGTAAATAGCTTAAAAGACTTTGGAATAAACCCTGATGAAGGAATGGTTGGAGAAAGCGAAGAAAAAGGAAATTATGGGCCATATAAGCAAAGCCAAAGAAAAGAAATATATCAGGCTTATGCAAAATCATTAATTCAAAGAGGACTAGCATATCCATGTTTTTGCACACCAGAAGAACTAGAAGAAATAAGAACAAAACAAGAAACAGCAAAATTAAGACCAGGATATTATGGAATATGGGCAAAATATAGAAATCTACCAATAGATGAAGCAGTAGAAAAAATAAAAAATGGAAAAAAATATATCATAAGATTCAAATCTCAAGGAAGAGAAGATAGAAAAATAAAACATAAAGACGTTATTAAAGGAAACATAGAATTTCCAGAAAATGACCAAGATATTGTAATAATAAAGGCAGATGGGCTTCCAACATATCATTTTGCACATGCAATAGATGACCACCTTATGAGAACAACACATGTAATTCGTGGGGATGAATGGGTTTCTTCAATTCCATTACACTTAGAGTTATTTAAAGCATTAGGCTTCAAACCACCTAAGTATGCACATACAGCAACAATTATGAAAGATGAAAATGGAAGTAAAAGAAAGATAAGTAAGAGAAAAGATCCAGAAGCAGCAGTAAGTTATTATCATGAGGAAGGAATACCAGAAGAAGCAGTAGTAGAATACTTACTAAATATTGCAAATTCAAGTTTTGAACCATGGAGAAGAGCAAATAAAGATACTGACATTAGCGAATTTAAGCTAGAACTAAACAAAATGAGTGTAAGTGGAGCAGTATTTGATATGGTAAAACTACTAGACGTTTCAAAAAATGTAATATCAAAATTCACAGCAGAAAAAATATATGATGAAACATTAAAATGGGCTAAAAGATACGATAAAGAATTAGAAACTATGCTTACTGAAAATAAAGATTATGCAATGAAAATATTAAACATTGAAAGAGGAGGCAACAAACCAAGAAAAGATATATCAAAATGGTCAGAAGTAAAAAATTCTATGATTTATATGTATGATGATAAATTTGCAAATAATTCAAGTTATGAATTCCAAAATATAACAGATAGCAATGAAATTAAAGAAATTTTAAATAGCTATTTAAACAAATATTTCGATATAAAAGATGATAAACAAACATGGTTTGATAAAATGAAAGACTTAGCAGAAGAAAGAGGATATGCAAGAGAAGTTAAAGAATACAAGGCAAATCCAGAAAACTATAAAGGCCATGTAGGAGATATAAGCACAGTTATAAGAGTAGCATTGACAGGTAGACATAATACACCAGATTTATACGAAATAATGCAAATACTAGGTAAAGATTCAATAACAAACAGAATTAATAAAATATGCGGAGGAAATTAATGAGAAAAAAAGAAGGTAAAATAAGTATATCTTCCGCAATAGTAACATTAATACTAATTATAATTTTAATAATAACATTTAATATTTACAAACTAAACAATTTCAATAATTTTAAGAAAGTTGTTGCAGAAGACAAGGAAACAGAATTTACTAGAGATAATAAAATAAAATGCTCAAAATATAATAGCTATAAAATTCAAAATAGCGACTATAATGATGCATCATTTTACAAAGAAATAGAAGTTGAACCAAATACTCCGTACAAAATATCATGCATGGTAAAAACCGAAAATATAGTTGGAGAAGATTTAGAAAAAGACGTTGGGGCAACTATAGGCCTTTTAGATACTTTAGAATATTCAGAACCGTTGAGAGGAACTAATGATTGGCAGAAAGTTGAATATATGTTTAACTCTAAAAACAGAGAGAAGGTTAAAATCAGCTTTAGACTAGGTGGAAATCAAGGGAAATGTACTGGAACAGTATGGTTTTCAGACTTCAAAATCGAAAAAGGAATAAAAAACACAAATAGTGAATGGAATGTTGGATGTTTTATTGTAAAAGAATTGAATGTAAATATAGATGGAACACAATACAACTTAAAAACTAGCGATGAAGATATAAAAAATGCACAACTTAACATGGAAAGATTTAAGGACATTTGCTATAATTTCTCAAATAAAAAGATGACAGTTAAATATGAAATAAATGTAATAGACACTCCAGTAACAACTATTTCCTATGATGAAGAGCACGGTAACTATTTGAGATATTTTGATATAAAAGATTTGATTTATGACACCGTAAAGCAAAAGGAATATGACTACATCTTTGTAGTTTGCAGAATGGAAGATGAAAAAGGCAATGTATCAATACCAATTATTGATAACTGGATAGGGCTTGGCAGTATGGATATGTATGGAATAGGATATTCTCTAATCAGATTAAATAGAAACACTAATATATTTGCATATAAATATGGAATAACAAATCAAAATCCAGCAGAAGTGTATTTACATGAATTTTTGCATACATTAGAAAGAGATAACAAAGAAAATGATTATCCAACTCCAGAACTACATGATTATGAAAAAATCAACTATAAAAATGGTGAAACAGAAGATGGCTTGAATGTATGGTACAAAGACTATATGAGAAAGAATATACTAGATTCCGAAACCAATGAATATATAGGACTTGACGAATCAGTATATTTGTCAAAACCGCCAAATAATAGCAACTTTAGATATGCAATAGAAGTAAACTGGCATAAAGAACCAAGTAATATATTTGAAGAAGTATTAACAATTATAAACGCAGTAAAAAGAAATTTTGCTAATCATGAGGTATAATTAAAGGAACGACCTTTTTAAGGCGTTCCAAAAACATAATAAAGGGGAAATATTTAATGAAAGTATCAGATTTTAATTACTACTTACCAAAAGAGCTAATAGCACAACATCCTACTGAAAAAAGAGATGAATCAAGATTAATGGTGCTACATAGAGATACAAAGGAAATAGAAGACAAAACATTTAAAGATATAATAGACTATTTAGAACCAGGAGACTGCTTAGTAAGAAATAATACAAAAGTAATACCAGCAAGACTATATGGAAAAGTAATAGGAAAAGAATCAGAAAAATTAGTGGAATTTTTACTATTAAAACAACTTGAAAATGATAACTGGGAAGTAATGGTAAGACCAGGAAAAAAACTAAGAACAGGTGTAAAAGTAGAATTTGGAGAAGGACTACTTAAAGCTGAAATACTTGAAGTAATGGAAAATGGAGATAGAAAAGTACACTTTGAATATAACGGAATTTTCAATGAAATATTAGATAAAATAGGACTTATGCCACTTCCACCATACATAACAGAAAGATTAAAAGATAAAGACAGGTATCAAACAGTATATGCAAAATATGAAGGCTCAGCAGCAGCACCAACAGCAGGATTACATTTTACAGAAGAACTATTAGAAAAAATAAAAGCAAAAGGTGTAGAAATCGCAAATGTAACATTGCATGTAGGAATAGGAACATTTAGACCCGTAAAGGTTGAAAATATAGAAGAACATAAAATGCATACAGAACATTTTTACATAAAACAAGAAGATGCAGAAAAAATAAATAAAGCCAAAAGGGAAGGACATAAAATAATTGCAGTAGGAACAACTTCATGCAGAGTACTAGAATCAATAGCCAAAGAAAATGGAGAAGTTGAGGAAATAGAAGGAGACACAAGTATATTTATTTATCCAGGTTACAAATTTAAGTGCATTGATAGATTAATAACAAACTTCCACTTACCAGAATCAACACTTATAATGCTAGTATCAAGCCTAGCAACTAAAGAATTTATTATGGAAGCATATAACAAGGCAGTAGAAGAAAAATATCGATTCTTTAGCTTTGGTGATGCAATGTTAATTTTATAAATATAAAGGAAAAAAGCTCTGCTTATTGTATGCAGAGCTTTTTAGGAGTTTACTCAGAGTGTAACTATAACGAAAATGTTGTTGTAAATTAGGTCGAGGTCGTAATCGAAACTGCTAGCAGTGTTGTTGGAAATGGAAATTTCCTTGCCGGTGAAGTCGAAGTCTTCCTGATGGATTGTCTCTCCAGATGCTTTTCCTTTTTCCTTAGAGAAGAAGGTTACACAAGTGAGAGAACGATACCGAGAGGAAAACTTTTTCTGCATTTTCACTACTTCTTCCCAGCGCTCAGGGCAGGATTCTCTGAACTTTTTAGAGAGTTCGACCTGAAAGTCAGGAATGATGAGGTTGTTACAAGTTTTTGGGCACTCTGGGTAAGTTTTTTCATAAAGATAAGACATGACGTATATCTCCTTTTTATAAATGGTCCGGTGAAAACCGAACTCTTAAGACAATTATAACACAAGAAACATAAAATAGCAAATTCAATAATTAAGTAAATACGAAGAAGTAAAATAAAAAAATACATAAAAACTGGAAAAAAATATAAAAAGTGTTGACTGCGGTGGTAAATAAGTGGTATAATAATAAACGTTAATGTTTATTTTCTAGGAGGTGAAAAACAAGTGCCAACAATTAATCAATTAGTAAGAAAAGGTAGAAAAACATCAACTACAAA
>USDL01000022.1 GCA_900553365.1 uncultured Clostridium sp. | reverse complement strand
GCATGATGGTGCAGTTATAATAAGTGAAAGCAAAATAATGGCAGCAGCATGTATGTTGCCACTTGCAAATGATAAAAATATATCTAAAAAATTAGGAACAAGGCATAGGTCAGCAATAGGAATTTCAAAAGAATCAGATGCAATAGTTATTGTAGTTTCTGAGGAAACCGGTAAAATATCAGTTGCAAAAGATGGTACTTTAATTGCAGATGTAAAAGAAGAAGCACTAAAACAGATTTTAATAAAGAATTTAGTACCAAAAGTTGATGAAAAGAAAAAACTAATATTTAAAAAAGAAAAAAATGAAACAAAGCAATAAATGTTCTAGTTTAAGGTGGATGGCATAAGCCACCCACCTTATTTAATTGGAAAAATAAAGGTGGTATGTATGAAAGTGTGTGAAATCCTACTTATAGAAAATAAAGAACTAAGTGAAAAAATGAAAGGAAATAGCCATGAGAAATATTAAAATTATAATAGAATATGATGGAAAAAAATTTGGAGGGTGGCAAAAACAACCAAATAAATTAAATATTCAAGGTGAAATAGAACAAGCAATAAAAGAAATTACTGGAGAACAAGTAGAATTAAATGCTTCTCGGCAGAACTGATAGACGGAGTTCATAGCCTAGGACAAGTTGCAAATTTCAAAACAAATAGCAATATTGACATTGAAAAAATTGCAATAGCCATAAATTCAAAACTTAAAAAAAGCATTGTTATAAAATCGGCAGAAGAAGTACCAGAAAATTTCCATGCAAGATATAGTTGCAAAGGCAAAAAATATAGATATATTATCAATAATTCATATCAAGGAACAGCAATATATAGAGATTTAGAATGTCATATACCACAAAAACTAAATGTTGACAAAATGAAAGAAGCAATAAAATATTTTGAAGGAGAGCACGATTTTAAGGGCTTTAAGGCAAGTGGAACAAGTAGTAAAAGTACAGTAAGAACCATATATAAAGCAGAAATTAAACAAGATGGTGAAAGAATAATTATTGAACTTACAGGAAATGGCTTTATGTATAATATGGTAAGAATAATAGCAGGAACGATAGTAGATGTTGGATTAGGAAAAATAAAACCTGAAGAAATACCACAAATAATTGAATCTAAGGATAGAACAAAAGCTGGTAAAACCCTTCCGGCAGAAGGATTATACTTAGTAGAGGTATACTATTGATAGCTTAATAACAGTAGCACATATCGTTTTACTATATAAGAGCTAGACAAAACATAAAAAAAATGATATAGTATACTGGTAGTTTTTCATAAGGAGAGAATCAGTAAGATGAATAAGATAGAAGAAGCAAGAAAGATACTTAAAAAGTATAAACAAAATCATATAAATGTTGAAACAGAGGAAATTGCAGATCAAATTTTAAAAATAGATTTCGAACAATTAAAAGAATTATTTGAGCAAACATTAGAAAATAACCTTATAACAAATGTAGAAAATATAGAACCAGTAAAAGCAATTAACCCAGATAAAATAGAAAAACAAGAACTTCAAGAATATATATCAATAGGTGAAAATGAAGTTAAATCTGGGAAATTTGCAGTTGCAATAATGGCAGGCGGACAGGGTACAAGGCTAGAACATATTGGCCCAAAAGGTACATATAAACTAGAATTAAATGGAGAAACTAAATCTTTATTTGAAGTTGTTGTTGAAAAATTAAAAACAGCTTATAGTAAATACAAAGTCTTTTTAAATTGCTATATTATGACAAGTCCAGAAAATAATGATGAAACTGTAAATTTTTTTGAAGATTCCAATTACTTTGGATACCCAAGAGAATATATAAAATTCTTTAAACAAGAGGATTTGCCCATGCTTAGTAAAAGTGGCAAATTAGTAATAGACGAAAACGGATTAGTAAAACTTGCATCAGATGGAAATGGTGGAATATTCTATTCAATGGCTAAAAATGGAATAATTGACGATATGAAAAAGAAAAATATCGAATGGGTTTTTATCGGCTCAGTTGATAATCTTTTAGTAAAATATGTAGATACACTATTATTAGGATTGGCTATAAAGAAAAATGTAAAAATAGCAACAAGAACCATAATAAAAAATAGTCCTTATGAAAAAGTTGGAGTGTTATGCAAAAAGAATGGAAAAATTAAAGTTATTGAGTATACTGAAATTCCTAGGAAAATGAGACTTGCGGTTGATGAACATGGAGAGATGATATATGGTGAATCTCATATTATGTGCAACCTATTTAGCATTGAAGCATTAGAAAAAGCAAGCACAAAGGAATTAAAATATCATATTGCAGAGAAAAAGGTAGATTACATAAATGAAGATGGAGAACTTGTAAAACCAGAAGAACCAAATTGTTATAAGTTTGAAAAATTTATTTTTGACAGTTTTGGACTTTTTGATGAAATTGCTATCTTAAGAGGCAAAAGAGAAGAAGACTTTGCACCAATTAAAAATAAAGAGGGAGCAGATAGTCCAGCAACAGCCAAAAAGCTTTATGAAAATTATATAGCAAAAAAAGTATTAGTTTGAATATATTAGTAAATAATATTAAATAGGAGATAATTAAATGAAATTTCAATCCAAACGTAATATTATAAAATTGAAAAAGTTTATATTTGAATTATTAAAAATGACTGTGGGAACAATAATCATGGCAATAGGAATTGAATTATTTTTAGTACCAAGTCAACTTTCTACTGGTGGATTTTCAGGAATAGCAACAGTAGGATATTATATGACAGGAATATCAGTAGGAACAATAATGCTGCTATTGAACATACCATTATTTATTATTGCTTTTTTCAAAGTTGGAAGAACATTTTTTGTAAAAGCTGTAATAGGAACATCCCTATTATCAATATTTCTAAATTTATTACAGGCGATTAAACCAATTACTCAAGATAGATTTTTAGCATTTATATATGGCTCTGTAATAGTTGGAATAGGAACAGCCATTGTTCTTAATGCAAATGGCTCAACTGGAGGAACAGAGCTACTTGCCAACGTTATAAAAAGCTATAAACCATATCTAAAAACAGGAACATTAATAGTAATTCTTGATACTATAGTTATTACAGCTAATACTATTTATTTCAAGGATATAGAAATAGCACTTTATTCAACCTTAGTTATATATGTAATGGGAAAGGTTTTAGATATATTCTTCGAGGGAATAGATTTTGCAAAAATGGTTTTAATAATATCTCCAGAATGGGAAAAAATAGCAGAAGGCCTAAGTAAAAACATAAAAAGAGGAGTAACTTCACTTTATGGGCATGGAATGTATAGAAACGAAGATAAAAACATATTATTATGTGTAATGTCAAGAGCAGAAGTAAGGGAAGCAAGAAAAGTAATAAAGGAAATAGATCCAAAAGCATTTTTAGTTATTACAAATGCAAGAGAGGTTTATGGCGAAGGATTTAAAGAATAAATAATAAAAAAGCCAAAGAGAACAATTCTCTCTGGCTTTTAATATAGTATACCTGTTGGAATATATGTAGCATCAGGTGGATAAGCAAACTCATTTGAAGGCTTATTAATCTGCCTAATTTTGGTTACTTTAATAATAGGAACTTCACCATGATAGTTACCTTTACTAATTTCTCCAGTAACCTCTACCCATGAATTATCTGGAAAATTCTTAGCCTCATTATATGAACATAAAAAGCCAACAATAAATTTCTTTGTAGAAGCTTCAATTACCATATCTCTTGCTAGAACAAATTCATTATCTGTAAAATCTAAATTTCTATAAACATATCCAGAAAAACAAATTTTTTGACCAACATAAGTATCTAAATTTTCATAAACACATTTTAAAATATTAGTATATTCTTCAACCTTTATTTGAGCAACATCAGGCTCAGGAACGTCATCATTAACATTAAAACTTGCACTTAAAATCTTATACAAAGAAATTAGAAAAAATATGACAATAATAATACTAATTACAATAAGAGAAAATTTCACAATACTTTTGCTATTAAATTTAATATTACAAACAAACATATAACCCCTCACTTTTCATCATTACATTTCACTTAATTGTATGTAAAATCTTGAAAGATATGATAATTTATGATATAAATATATAGTTAGAATAAAAGGAAAGAAGGATACACAAATGGGATTTTTAAGTAAAATTTTTAAATCATATAGTGAAAAAGAAGTTGGCAGAGTAATGCCTATTGTACAAAAAATAAATAGTTTAGAACCAGAAATGGAAAAACTAACAGATATAGAATTAAAAGCAAAAACAGATGAATTTAAAGCAAGATTACAAAAAAATGAAACATTAGATGACATTTTGCCAGAAGCATTTGCAACTGTAAGAGAAGCTTCAAAAAGGGTATTAGGAATGAGACACTTTGATGTTCAATTAATAGGAGGAATTATACTTCACCAAGGTAGAATTGCAGAAATGAGAACAGGTGAAGGAAAAACCTTAGTTGCAACATTACCAGTATACCTAAATGCACTTACAGGAAAAGGAGTACACGTAGTTACAGTAAATGATTACTTAGCAAAAAGAGATAGTGAATGGATGGGAAAACTATATAAATTCTTAGGATTATCAGTAGGATTAGCAATTTCAAGAATGGAGCCATCAGAAAAAAAGAAAGCATATGCAGCTGACATCACTTATGGAACAAATAACGAATATGGATTTGACTACTTAAGAGACAACATGGTAATAAATAAAGCTGATATGGTTCAAAGAGAATTAAATTATGCAATAGTTGATGAAATAGATAGTATTTTAATAGACGAAGCCCGTACTCCACTTATAATTTCAGGAACAGCAGCTGAAAGCTCAGATTTATATGGCAAAGCAGATGATTTTGTAAAAAGATTAAAAGCAAAGACAATAGTAGAAGAAGACACAAAAGATATTGACCAAGCAGAAGACAACGAAAAATATGACTATATTATAGACTTAAAAGCAAAATCTGCAACTCTTACAGAAAAGGGAACTAAAAAGGCTGAGGAATATTTTAAATTGAAAAACTTAAATGATATAGAAAATTCTGATATAGTTCATTATATAAACAAAGCACTACATGCAGAAGGAATAATGAAAAAAGACATAGATTACATTGTAAAAGATGGAGAAGTTTTAATTGTAGATGAATTTACAGGAAGAATAATGTATGGAAGAAGATATAGTGATGGTTTACATCAAGCAATAGAAGCCAAGGAACACGTTAAAATTGCAAACGAGTCAAAAACTCTTGCAACAATAACCTTTCAAAACTATTTTAGAATGTATAATAAATTAGCAGGTATGACAGGTACAGCTATGACAGAAGAAGCAGAATTTAGAGAAATATACAACTTAGATGTTATATCAATACCAACTAATAAGCCAATGATAAGACAAGACTTAAATGATATTATATACAAAAATGAAAAAGCAAAATTTAGAGCAGTAGTAGAGGATATAAAAAGAAGTCATGAAAAGGGACAGCCTGTCCTTGTTGGTACAGTTTCTATTGAAAATTCAGAAAAACTAAGTAATATCCTAAAACGTGAAGGAATAAAACACGAAGTATTAAACGCAAAATACCATGAAAAAGAAGCTGAAATTATTGCACAAGCAGGAAAATATGGAGCAGTAACTATTGCAACAAACATGGCAGGACGTGGTACAGATATTATGCTAGGACGGAAACTCAGAATTTTTGGCAAAACAAGAAATGAGAAAACAAGGCTATTCAGATGAATTAATAGAACAATCAAATGCACATAATGAAACAGACGATACAGAAATACTAGAAGCAAGAGAAACATTCAACAAATACAATGAAAAGTTTGAAAAGGAAATAAAAGAAGAAAAAGAAAAAGTAATAGCAGCTGGAGGACTAAAGATTATAGGTACAGAACGCCATGAATCAAGAAGAATAGATAATCAGTTAAGAGGTAGAAGCGGAAGACAAGGAGATCCTGGAGAATCAAGATTCTATATAGCATTAGACGATGATTTAATGAAAATCTTTGGTGGAGATATGATTACAGGTGTATATAATACTCTAAAAGCAGACGAAAATATGCCAATAGAAATGGGAATGATTTCAAAGGCAGTTGAAAATGCACAAAAAAGAGTAGAAGGTAGACACTTCAGCATAAGAAAACATGTACTTCAATATGATGATGTAATGAACACACAAAGAGAAATAATTTATAAACAAAGAAAAGAAGTACTAGATGGAGAAAACCTAAAAGATCAAATACAAAAAATGATGCACTCAGTTGTTGAAGAGGTTGTAACAACACATGAAACAGAGGAAGGAGTAGACAAAGAAGGCTTAAGAACAGAAGCAAAAGCAATATTAAATATAGAGTTAGAAGATATAAATAATAATCCTCAAGAACTTATAGAAGAAATATCAAACAAAGTAATAGAAAGTTATGATGCAAAAGAAAAAGAAATAGGAGAAAAAGAACTAAGAGAGCTTGAAAGAGTAGTCATGCTAAAAGTAGTTGACCAGAAATGGATGGACCACATTGATAGCATGGATGAATTAAAAGATGGAATAGGCTTACGAGCTTATGGACAAAAAGACCCAGTAGCATTATACAAAATAGAAGGCTTTGACATGTTTGAACAAATGACGAATGACATAAAAATAGATGTAGTAAAAATATTAACCCATATAAAAGGAATTCAAAATACAGAAAGAAAACAAACAGTAAAAATTACAGGAGAAGGATTAAAACAAGAAGGAACCCCAACAATACCAAACAAATCCCAAAACGCTCCAAACACACCAATAAAAAACCAAGGACCACAAGTAGGCCGCAACGACCCATGTCCTTGTGGAAGTGGAAAGAAATATAAAAATTGTTGTGGAAAATAAAATATAATAAGGAACAACCAAAAAGGTTGTTCCAAATAAATTATTGTTAAAAGAGGTGAAATATTTGATTGAACTAGAAGAAAATAAACACAAAATACAATCACTAAAAGAAAAACTAAATTCAATAGGAGATAGCTTAAAAATAACTCAGCTTGAAAGTGAGATAAAGGAACTAGAAAAAGAAATAAATCAACCAGAATTTTGGGAAAATCAGCAAAACTCAAGCAATGTTCTTACAAAAATGAAAAGAATACAAAACAAAGTCAATAATTATAGAAAACTTGAAAATGAATTGGAAAATCTAGAAAGTCTAAATGAATTATTGTTGCAAGATGAAGATGTAGAATTAGCCAAGGAAGTATTAAAGAACACCGCTCAATTAGAACATGACTTAGAAAAAATTGAATTAGAAACATTACTTTCAGGAAAATATGATAAAAATAATGCAATAATAACATTACATCCGGGAGCAGGAGGAACAGAATCACAGGACTGGGCTGAAATGCTATACAGAATGTACTGCAAATGGGCTACAAATAATGGATTTGAAGTTCAAGAATTAGATTACTTAGAAGGTGATGAAGCAGGAATAAAAAGTGTAACATTCTTGGTAAAAGGCGAAAACGCCTATGGGTATTTAAAAGGCGAAAATGGTGTACATAGATTAGTACGTATATCACCATTTGATAGTGGAGGAAGAAGACATACTTCATTTGCTTCAGCAGAAGTGTTGCCAGAGATTACAGAAGATGTACAACTAGATATAAATCCAGATGATATAAAAATGGATGTATACAGGGCATCAGGAGCAGGCGGACAGAAGGTAAACAAAACATCATCAGCAGTTAGATTAACTCACATTCCAACAGGAATAGTAACAGCTTGCCAAACTGAAAGATCTCAAACACAAAACAGAGAATATGCAATGACAATGTTAAAATCAAAATTATTAGAGCTAAAGGAAAAAGAACAAAAAGAAAAAATAGAAGATTTAAAAGGAGTACAGAGAGATATTGCATGGGGTAGCCAAATACGTTCGTATGTATTTTGCCCATATACTCTTGTAAAAGACCATAGAACGAACTATGAAGTTCGGAAATATAGAAGCGGTAATGGACGGCAATTTAAACGGATTTATAGAGGCATATTTAAAAACAATGATAAAAATTTAGAAAAACTATTCACAAAATATAACAAAATAATATATAATATATACAAGAAACAAACGATATAATATTTAGACTTAGATATTATTGGTATTTTAGTAAAAAAAAAAAGAGGTTCCATAATGGAAATAATTGTACAAAAATTTGGAGGAAGTTCTGTAGCAAATACAGACAAACTTTTTAATGTATGCAAACATATTTCAAAAGAAACAAACAAAGGAAAATCAGTAGTAGTTGTGGTATCAGCACAAGGAGACACGACCGACGACATAATTTTAGAAGAAAAAGAAATTACAAACGAACCAAACAAAAGGGAACATGATGTATTAGTATCAGTAGGTGAGCAAATAACAGTTGCAAAGCTCGCTATGTGCTTACAAAAATTAGAATATGATGCAGTATCATATTTAGGTTGGCAATTACCAATAATCACAGATTCAAATTATGGAGATGCAAATATTTTAAAAATAAAAACAAATAAAATATTAAAAGCATTGAAAGAAAATAAAATAGTGGTAGTTGCAGGATTTCAAGGTATAGACCAAAATGATAATATAACAACACTTGGCAGAGGTGGCTCAGACACAACAGCAATAGCTCTAGCAGCGGCATTAAAAGCAGAAAAGTGTGAAATATTTACAGATGTTGACGGCGTCTACTCAAAGGATCCCAACAAGAGTAAAGATGCAATAAAATTTGAAACTATAACTTATGATAAAATGCTTGAAATGGCAAATAATGGAGCTAAAGTATTACACAGCAAATGTGTAACAATGGCAAAAGAGAAAAAAGTAAAAATTATAGTGAAATCAACTTTTAAAGAAGAAAGTGTTGGAACAATAGTTGAATAAGTATCAAAACTTCTCACGTTAGAAGGAGAATTAAATGGAGAAACAAACACAGAAAATAAGTATTTGGAGAATCTTTGCATATTTTATAATTTATAGCTTTGTAGGCTTTGTAGTAGAAACTCTATTTGCATTAATAAACTATAACGTTTTGGAAAGCAGAAAGAGTTTTCTTTATGGCCCATTTTGTGGAATATATGGGGTAGGAGCAGTAGCATTAATAATAGTACTTAAACATTGGTTTAATAAAAATAATTATACACTATTCTTTGGAGGATGCATAACAGGATCTGCCATTGAATATGTTATGAGCTTTTTAGGAGAAATCTTTTTTAATGCAAGATGGTGGGACTATTCTAATAGATTCTTAAATGTAAATGGAAGAATATGCTTACTTTATGCATTATTCTGGGGAATCTTAAGCTTAATTTTAATGAAAATGATAAACCCTTATGTTGATAAATTTATAAGCTTTATACAGAAAAAATTAAAACCAAAAGCCATAAAATGGATAATATCAATAGCAATTTTCTTTATGTTAATTAATATAATTGCAACTGGACTTGCTGTAGAACTATTTTTAATAAGGATGTCTACCCAAAATAACCTAGATATAAAACATAAAGAAGAAGCAACTAAAATATATAATGCTATATATCAAAATCAAGATAAAAGAAACTTTATAAATAAATTTTGGGGAAATAAAAAAATGTTAACAACATTCCCCAATATAACAATAACAACAAAAACAGGTGAGGTAATACGAGTAAAAGAGTTATTACCAGAGATAAAACCATATATATACAAATTTGAAGGTAAATAAAGCACGTAATTTTAATATTACGTGCTTTAAAAAATTTCCAGATATTTTTATTAAATTATACTTGACTTACATTTTTCGATATTATATACTATAATCAGTTAGAAATATACAAATGATAGTTGGAGGAAATAATGAATAAAATAAAAAAAGGCTGGAAGATTATACTTGCTTTAGCTATAATTTTCTATGCAATAATAGAAGTACTTAGTAATACTAATGTACAAGCAAGAGAAAGAACAGATGATTTGTCAAGTCTAGTAAATTATCCAGAGATATATGCAAATGTGCAGGAGCTTAAGACAGCACACCCAAATTGGAATTTTACAATACTTTATACAGGCTTAGACTGGAATAATGTTATAGCTAATGAAACAACAGTATTACATACAAGAAGCTTGTTATATTATACATTAGCAACAGGAAATGCAATGGACTGGGTATGCCCAGAATGTGGATTAAACTTAAAAGAAAATGGAAATTGGTACTGTGCTTCAAATAAAACAGTATCATATTATATGGATCCAAGAAATTGGTTAAACGAGGATTATATATTTGCATTTGAAACACTATCATTTAATGAAAAAGTTCATACTATTGAAGGTGTAAAAGCAATACTTGCTGGTTCATTTATGGATAAAGATACAATTAGCTTTTTAAACGTAGAAGGCGGCACAGAGGTTTTAAATAAATCTTATGCTCAAGTTATATATGAAGCTGGAAAAATTAATAACATAAGTCCATATCACCTAGCAGCAAGAATTAGACAAGAACAAGGAAACGGAGGAAGCAGCTTAATAAGTGGAAATTATACATATACAGATACAGAAACAGGAGTATCAACAACATATTTAGGATATTATAACTATTTTAATGTTGCAGCTTCTGGAACATCATCACCAGAAATAATAAAACGAGGATTAGAAAAAGCAAAATCAAGTGGTTGGACAAACCCAGAATATTCTATACATGGAGGAGCAGCATTTCTAAAAGGTGGATATATTGGAAATTATCAAGACACATTATATTTACAAAAATATCATGTAGATAGTGCAAGTAAATATAGTCTATATAATCACCAATATCAACAAAATGTATCAGCTCCATATACCGAAAGTACAGAAGTCTATGAAGCTTATGCAGGTTTAGGAATTTTAGATAGTAGTTTTAACTTTATAATACCTATATATGAAAATATGCCAAGTGTAGCATCAGAAAGACCAGGAAGAAAAATATCACTACATACAGAAAATGTTGTAGTAAATACTCAATATACACCACTTTCAATAAGAAGTGGGCCATCAATAAATTATAGTGAAAAAGCAAAAGTTCCAAAAGGAACAACCATAGTGAGAATAGAAAGAGCAGAACAAATCGATACTGACGGACGTTATTGGGATAGAGTAGCTTATAATACTGGAAGTGAAGTAATAATAGGATATGCTTCAAGAGAATATTTACAAGATGTAGATACTCAAGAAATTGTTAATGAACCTCAAACAATAGGAGCAATTTGCAACTTAAGAAATGGACCAGGAACAACAAACACTAGAGTACAAAGAGTTCTACCAGCTGGAACACGGAGTTACAGTAATAGACAAGATGAATTATAAAATTGATGGGCATATTTGGTATAGAGTAAAATTAGAAGATGGAACACAAGGCTATATATCAGAAGCATATATACAAAAAGCTCCAATGGAAAAATATAGAATAGAAGAAGGAATTGTAAAAGTAACGCCAACTACATTAATTGCAGACATACCAGAAGCCACTCTTATAGGAGAAACATTTGGAACAGGTGCAATTTTGAGAATTGGGGAAATAGAATATACAATAGTGAAATTAGGAGATATAAACGGTGATGGAAAAATTACACCAGCCGATTATGTAAAAATAAAAAATAACATAATGGGAACAAACACTTTAGGCGATTTATATAAGAAGGCTGCTGATGTTAATGGAGATGAAAACATCACACCAGCAGATTATGTAAAAGTTAAAAATCATATAATGAATGGTAGCAATATTTCATTATAATTTAAGGAGGACAAAAGAAAAATATGAACAAAAAAACAATTAGAATTATTATTACAATTTGTATGTGTTTAGCTACTTTACTTATTTTTCAAACCACATCAAATGCTGCAACTTTGAGCATTAGCACATCTAAATCATCAGTAGCCCCTGGTGAGACATTTACAGTAACAGTTACTTTAAATGAGGCGGCAGGACCAATAAGTGCAACAACATCAGGAGGAACAGGCTCTGCAAGTCAATGGCTAGAAAATAGTTCACTCTCATTTACCTGTACAGCAGGTAGCTCAGGTTCTGTAACAATAACAGCATCTGGAACTGTAGGAGACTTTGCAACTGAAACTGATATATCTATTGGAAAAACAAAATCAGTAGCAATTATACAACCAACTCCAGAACCAACTCCAACACCAGAGCCAGAACCAACTCCAACACCATCAAACAATACTAGCAATAATACAAAACCAAATACAAATACTTCAACACCAACAGTAAAAAAATCAAGTAATTCAAACTTAGAATCATTACAAATTGCAGAAGGTGTATTTTCACCAGAATTTGCTAAAAATGTATATGAATATGCCATAACAGTTCCCAATGAAATTACAAAATTAAACATATCAGCATCACAAGAACACTCAAGAGCAACAGTAAAAGTAGTTGGAAATAATGAATTACAAGTGGGAGATAATACAGTAGAAATAATTGTAACAGCAGAGGATGGGAGTACAAGCACATATAAAATATATGCAACAAGAGCATTACCAGAGCTTAGCTTAGCAACATTAGGAATATCATACATAAACGAAAACAATGAAAAAGTAAATATAGTATTAGAACCACAATTTGTTGGAAATATTTATGAATACAAAATAAACGAAAGACTATCACATACAATTAAAAAATTGCAAATTGAAGCAACAGCAAATAGAGAAAATGCAAAAATTGAATTATCAGGAAATGAAGATTTAAAAGCAGGAAAAAACGAAATAACAATAAAGGTAACATTACCAAATGAAGATGGACTTGAAGAGCAAAAAATATATACTATAGTATTAGAAAGAAAAGAAGAGCCAGTAATAGTACCATTAACAACAACACAAAAAATTAAAAACTGGTTTAGTGGAATAGGTGCAACAGTAGAAAATTGGGCTCATACAAACTTTAATCAAATCATTACAGGAATGTTATTATTTGCAACAGTAGCCTTTGTAGGATTAACAATTTACCTAGCAGTAGACTATAAGAATTATCAAAAATTACTATCAAAACTTGCAGAATATAATATGGATAATTTAAAAGAAAGAGCAAACGTAGCCCTAAATCCAGAAATGGCAAACAACATTGAAGAAGAAAATAACGAAAATGTAGAAAACATTGAAAAAATTGAAGAAAACAATAATATGCCAGAATCAGAAGACCAAATAGAAAAATATGAAAAACCAGCAAAAGGAAGAAGATTCAAATAAATTCATAATTAAACCAAAAAAGTCAATTTCACGTAATCCTACGTAAAGTTGACTTTTTTATGATAAAATCTAGTCTATTTTTGAATATAAACCTATTGAAATTAAACCGCTTATACCAACTAAAACATAAATAATTCTACTAAGAACACTCATTTCCCCAAATAACATAGCAACTAAATCAAAATTAAAAAGACCAATAAGCAACCAGTTTAACGCTCCTATTATAACAAGTGTAAGTACAATATAATACAAAGTTTTCATAATTTACCTCCATAATCATATTATTATAATTAATTACAAAATTTATTCATAAAAAATTAAAAAAGGCCAACAAGAAAAACCTTTTTGGCCTTAATGGAGCCACTAGGGAGAATTGAACTCCCGACCTACAGGTTACGAATCTGTTGCTCTACCAACTGAGCTATAATGGCATAAAAGTATTATAACTTAAATAAATTTAAATATCAATAAAAAAATAAATAATTTCCCAAATTTTGTATATAATAAAAATTGTGAGGAGATTAAACATGAGAAAAAATAAAATTGACGCTCAGCTAGTTGAATGTATAATAAGAACAAAAACAGAATTAAATATTGCAAATAGAAATTATGAGGAAGCAGAAGGAGATTTAATAGACTACTACTTGTATCAAATAAAAGCACATAAAGCAAAGCTTGATTACCTAATAAAAGAAGTGAAAGAAAGAGGATTTAAACTTGATACAATACATGAACTAAATGTAAAAATAAGTTAAAAAGAATATTTGTCCAAAGTAAAACATACCTATTAAAGGGGAGGGATTACTTTTGGAACTAAACGATATATTAATAATTATAGGCTGTGTAATATCCATAATAATAATTGGAGCTGTTTTTAAAGTTTCTGCATTTAAAATTTTAAAACTAATATTTAACTCCATATTAGGAGGAATATTAATATTTGTAATTAACCAAATAGGAGCAAATTATGGACTTCATATAGGGCTAAATGTTGTAACTTCAATCTTTGTAGGCTTGTTTGGAATACCAGGAGCAATATTGTTATTACTGCTAAAAATATTTTAAAAAAAATGTAAAAAAATGTTTACTTTTTTAAAAATATAATATACAATATAGTAAAAAATACGAGCAGTAAACAAAGGAAAAACAAACGGAGGGAGTTTTAAATGAAAATATTAATGTTAACATGGGAATATCCACCAAGAATAGTAGGGGGAATAGCTAGAGTAGTAAATGATTTATCAAAAAGACTTATTAAAGATGGTCATGAGGTAACAGTTATTACATACAAAGAAGGAAACGTGCCATATTATGAAAATGATAAGGGCGTAGATGTATATAGAGTAGACAATTTTATGATTAACCCAAACAATTTTATTGATTGGATAATGCAATTAAATTTCAACATGGTAGCAAAAGCAAATGAGTTAATACAGAAAAATGGAAAATTTGATGTTATACACGCACATGACTGGCTAGTAGCATATAGTGCAAAAACATTAAAAAATTCTTATGGAATACCACTAGTATGTACAATTCATGCAACAGAAGCAGGAAGAAACAGCGGAATACATGATGAAACACAAAGATATATTAATGATACAGAATGGCTATTAACTTATGAATCATCAGAAGTAATAGTAAACAGCAAATTTATGAAAAATGATTTACAAAGACTATTTGGTTTGCCTTATGAAAAAATAAATGTAATTGCAAATGGAGTAAACATAAACTCTTATACAGGAGTAGAAAGAGACTATGATTTTAGAAGACAATATGCAGCAGATAATGAAAAAATAATACTATTTATGGGAAGACTAGTATATGAAAAAGGAGTACAACACTTAATTTCAGCAATGCCAAAAATTTTAGAAGGCTATCATGATGCTAAATTAATAATAGCAGGAAAAGGCGGAATGATAGACGAGCTAAAAGAGCAAGTAAATAGTATGGGATTAAGCCAGAAAGTATATTTTACAGGCTATTTAAACGCAAAGCAAGTATCAAAAATGTATAAATGTGCTGATGTTTCAGTGTTCCCAAGCACTTATGAACCATTTGGAATAGTAGCACTAGAAGCAATGCTTGCAGGAGTGCCAACAGTTGTATCAGATGTTGGAGGATTAAATGAAATAGTAGAACATGGAGTAGATGGCATGAAGAGCTATGCAGGAAATCCAAATTCATTAGCAGACTCAATACTAGCCCTATTATTAAATCCAGAATTATGTGATAAAGTAACAAAACAAGCAAAATTAAAAGTTAAAAATGAATATAACTGGGCAAAAATTGCACAAGATACATATTTTACCTATGAAAAAGCAATTTGTCAAACAATGGCAGAACGTCAAGCAAATCAAATGCTTCAAGAAAAAGCAAAGAAAACAAAAAAAGCAAAAGGAACAGAAAACGAAATTACAAATCTATTATCATTCAAAAAACGTCAAGCCTATGCTTAAAATATGACACATATGTAGGGAACGAAGAACAAGTCGTTCCTTAAAAAAAGGAGGAAAATAAATATGTATGTATATGATGAGGCCAATAACCTAGCAAAAGCAATTCAAGAAAGTAGAGAATATAAAGAATTTAAAAAAGCAAAAGAAGAAATGGTAAATAATCCAGAAATGAAAACAAAAATAGATGATTTTGAAAAAATAAGATATGATGTACAAGTAATGTCATTTCAAGGGAAAGATGATCCAGAAAAAATGAAAAAATTACAAGAGATGTATAACATTTTAAATGCGGACAAGCAAATAAAAGAATACTTTGATATGGAAGTACGTTTTAATATAATGCTTGCTGATGTAAATAAAATCATAAGCGAATCTGTAAAGGATATACTTTAAAACATACAAAAATGGATGGAGGCAAAACTTCCATCCATTTGTATTATTTAATTAAACATCCATTTGGCTACTTAAAAATCCAGCCGCTGACTGAACTACTTTTAACTCTGTATCTCCCATTTGTGTATTTTGTTCTTTAGAAAGTAAAATAACACTTCCAATAACATCTCCATCAGCTATGATAGGATAAATAACTTGTGAATTATAACGCCATTGCTTATTATCATTTTGAGTGATAGGCAAAGCAATTTCATTATTTGCTTTACTTGTATATATTTCTTTGTTTTCGATAACTTTTTCCAATTCAGGACTTAAAGATTGCTCCAAAAATTCTTTTTTAGAACCACCAGAAACGGCAATAACAGTGTCTTTATCTGTTATACAAGCAATATGACCAGTTGTTTTTGAAAGAGTTTCAGCATAACCTGTAGCAAATTCCGAAAGTTCGCCAATAGGTGAGTATTTCTTTAAAATAATTTCTCCTTCTTTATCAGTAAAAATTTCAAGTGGGTCTCCTTCTTTAATGTGTAGGGTTCTTCTAATTTCTTTAGGAATAACAATTCTACCCAAATCGTCAATTCTTCTTACGACTCCAGTTGCTTTCAAAACATTACCTCCTTTTTCTTATTATGTTCAAAATTAGTATTTGAAAAAAATAGAAAAATATACATAAATTTGACAGAAATTAATAAAATGAAATTAAATAAAGTATATAAACAAACCATTATTTGCACATATTACAAATATACTAACTAAATATCTCGAAATAGTTTTAAGAAGTGTTACTCTGAAACTAAGCAGAGTCAACATAAACTTGACATAATATGGAAACGCGTGGTATAATTAAATAATCACCAAAATGGTGAAATTTTATTTACAGCAGAGGAGAAATATCCATGGCTGAATTCATTAATGGTACATACAATGATTCCGAAGAGCTTAGAGTTCAAGGTTCTTTTCGAGACATTCGGCCTTACTTTAAGCAGGGCTATTCAAAAGTCAGAGAAGACAATGGAAACTGGATTTTAAGTAAACCAGCAAGTCTTGAAATGACTTTCAGAGAAAATGGTAAATTCTACACATTCGATATGAAAGCCAGAGCAAAAAAATATTTCAACAAAAAAAGAATATCCGACAAAGTAGCGAATGATTTTATCGATGGTGTGAAAAATGGAACAATTATTGTTACCATTAATGAAAATGGAGTCTACGAAATTCATTAAATGTAGACCTATGAAAAAGAAAAGGGGAGTATATAAAAGTACTCCTCTTTTTTATAATATATTGCTTTTTTAGACTAAAACTATTGACTTTGGGCTTTCAGTTTGGTATAATATACAAGTTGAAAAATACGCACAC
>USDL01000021.1 GCA_900553365.1 uncultured Clostridium sp. | reverse complement strand
AAAATAACCATCAAACACCAGATGGAAGAAATACAGAGGCAGCACTAGGAGAATACCCATTAGATGGATATTCTTATAATATTCCCTCAACAGAAGCAACATATTCAAGAAAAAAATTAATTAAAGTACCAAATTCAAGTTACTGGCTGGCTTCTCGTGGTGTCACTGCGGATGCTAATTACGGTTGTGCTGTCTTTGGACCGGGGGCTGTGGATGTAGACAATGTGTACTCTGGCCTCGACGCCTTCGGCTCTGATGGCAGTGAGGTCGGCGATGGGTTTGGGCTTCGTCCTGTAGTTTCTCTAACATCTCAAATCCCAGAAGTTGTAAAAATTGTAATAGAATAATATAAGCAAAGGCCATACTTAGAAACAGTGCAAAAAGTTCTCAATTTTATTTGAAAACTTTTTGCTACTGTTTTTTATTATTGGAGTAAAATAAAAATGGCTTTTTACTTTTTTCTATTTACAAACCATGAAAAATATGATAAAACTACAAGTGAAAAAAATCTATTAAAAAGGAGAGAAAGTATTTTGAAAATTAAAGATTTAAATGAATTACAGACTTATGCAAATAAGATTAGGAGAGGGGTTATTGAGGCTGTGTATGCGGCTAAATCAGGACATCCGGGTGGTTCATTATCAATAGCGGAAATACTTGCAGTTCTTTATTTTAACCAGATGAATATTGATGAGAATAATCCAAAGGCTAGGGAAAGAGATAGGTTAGTGCTTTCTAAAGGGCATACATCACCTGCTTTATATAGTGCTTTGGCTTTAAGGGGGTTTTTTAGTACAAAGGAGTTAACGGAGTTTAGAAATATAAATAGTAATTTACAAGGGCATCCTGATATGAATAAAATTCCAGGGGTTGATGCTTCTACTGGTTCACTAGGACAAGGGCTTTCAATAGCAAATGGAATGGCTTTGGGTTCAAAAATGGATAGTGAGGGAGTAAGAGTTTATTGCATTTGTGGAGATGGAGAAATTCAAGAGGGGCAAATTTGGGAAGCTGCAATGGCATCAAGCCATTATAAGCTAGATAATTTATGTGTTATTATAGATAATAATAATTTACAAATTGATGGTAAAGTAAGTGATGTTATGAACATTTATCCAATAGATGAAAAGTTCAAGAGTTTTGGATTTGAAACTATAAATGTTGATGGTCATAATATAAAAGAACTAATAGAGGCATTTGAACTTGCAAAGAAGATAAAAGGCAAACCAACAGCAATTATAGCAAATACAATAAAAGGCAAGGGTGTTTCTTTTATGGAAAATGAAGCTGGCTGGCATGGAAAGGCACCAAATGAAGAACAATATAAGCAAGCAATTAAAGAATTAGGAGGTGTTTTGTAATGGATGAAAATAAAAAAATAGCAACAAGGCAAAGTTATGGTGAAAAATTAGCTGAGCTAGGAGAAAAAAATGAGAACATAGTAGTGTTTGATTGTGATTTATCAGGTGCTACTAAAACAAATATATTTGCCAAAAAGTTCCCAGAAAGATTTTTTGATATGGGAATTGCTGAGCAGAATATGATGAGCACAGCAGCAGGAATATCAACTTTTGGAAAGATTCCTTATGTAAGCACATTTGCAATGTTTGCAACGGGAAGAGCTTATGATCAAGTTAGAAATAGCATTTGTTATCCAAAATTAAATGTTAAAATATGTGCAACACATAGCGGAATTACAGTAGGTGAAGATGGTGCAACACATCAAATGCTAGAAGATTTAGGTATGATGAGAGGTTTACCTAATATGACAGTATTATGTACTTCTGATGATATAGAAACTCGCTGGGCAGTGGAGGAAATATCAAAAATTAATGGACCAGTTTATTTAAGACTTTGCAGATTAGATACACCAGTTATATATAATGAAAATCAAAAATTTGAAATTGGAAAAGCTGTTCAAATAGGAACAGGAGAAGACGCTACAGTATTTGCAACAGGTGTGGTGGTTGCAGAAGCAATTAAGGCAAAAGAAAGTTTAGAAAAGCAAGGTATACATATTAGAGTTGTAGATGTTCACACAATTAAACCAATAGATGAGGAAACAATTATTAAATGTGCAAAGGAAACAAAAAAATTAATTTCAATAGAAGATCATAGTGTAATAAATGGACTTGGAACAGCAATTTCAGATGTTCTAACAGAAAAGTACCCATCTAAATTAATAAAAATGGGAATAAAAGATGAGTTCCGGAAAATCTGGAAAAGCAACAGAATTATTGGAATATTATGGTTTAACAGAAAAATACATAATAAAACAAGTTCTAGGTGAATAATCTAAATATTACAATTATATGACATTTTTCAAAAAAAGCACTTTTTTTATTGCAATTTTAATGATTTATTATTATAATAAAAGAGTAAAATAACATTTAAAATGAGGGAAAAAAATGATTGAATTTAAGAATGTATCAAAAACATACAGTACCGGTACAGAAGCTGTACACGAGGCTAGTTTTAACATAGATAAAGGAGATTTTGCGTTCCTTGTTGGACAATCAGGTTCAGGTAAATCAACACTTATAAAGCTAATATTAAAAGAAGAAGAACCAACAAGTGGAACAATAATAATTAATGGAAAGGACACTACTTTCTTAAAACCAAAAAGGATACCATATTTAAGAAGAAGCATGGGAGTTGTGTTCCAAGACTTTAGACTTTTACCAGATAAAACTGTTTATGATAATGTTGCATTTGCAATGAATATAGTAAAAGCAACACCAAAGCATATAAGAAGACAAGTTCCAATGGTATTATCATTGGTAGGATTAAGTGGAAAAGCTAAGGCATATCCAGATGAACTATCAGGAGGAGAACAACAGAGAGTAGCTTTAGCAAGAGCACTTGTTAATAATCCATCTATGATAATTGCTGACGAGCCTACTGGAAACCTAGATCCAGAAACGGCATGGGATATTATGACTCTTTTAAATGAAATTAACTTAAGAGGAACAACTGTAGTAATTGCAACACATGCAAAAGATATTGTAGACAAAATGAAAAAGAGAGTTATTGAAATAGAAAAAGGCATTATTGTAAGAGATGATAGAAAAGGTGGTTATAGTAAGTGAAGTATAATGTAATAGGATATTTTTTAAGTGAAGGATTTAAAAATGTATTTAAAAATAAAAAATCAACTATTTCATGTTTAGGTGTAATGTGCGTTACAATGCTTATGTTTGGACTATTCTTTGCAATAGGTAGAAACATAACAAATATGGTAGAAAATGTTGAAGATTCACAGGCGATAAGAGTTTTCTTCTATAATGACGCAACAGAAGAAGAAATAGTTGCACTAAAAGACCAAATAACAAAAATAGATGGAGTTGCGAAAGCTGAACGTAAAACAAAGGAAGACGCATTTAATGAAGCAAAGCAAATATTAGATGATGATTATACATCATACATGGAAGGAATGGAACCAGATTATTTTGATGATTCTTATGTAATTACTTTAAAGAGTTTAGACTTAAACGAAAGTGTTCAAAAAGAACTTGAAAAACTTCCACACTTTAAGAAAATAGCAAGTAGCAATCAAACAATAAGCACATTATCAGTGCTTGGAAAGTGGATTAGAATTGTTACAGGAATATTGCTTATTATATTAATTTTAATATCAATATTTATTATTGCAAATACAATAAAGCTAACAGTACACGCAAGAAGAAAAGAAATTTCAATAATGAAATATGTTGGTGCAACAAATAGCTTTATAAGAGCTCCTTTTATGATAGAAGGTATAATAATAGGAATCATATCAAGTGCAATTTCACTTGGACTTGTTGGAGCAATATACAACTGGTGTGCAATAAAGGTTGCACAATCAGAAACAATACAGCTAATAGGTGTAAATATGTTGCAATTTAATCAATTATTTTCAAGCATATTAATAGTATATATTATTTTAGGCGTAGGAATAGGAATTATAGGTAGTAGAATATCAATGAGAAAATATTTAGACGTTTAATAATAAGAAAGGAGTAATAGTGAAAAAGAAAATATGCCTTGCTGTGATTACAGCTTTGCTTATAATAGGTGGATGTTATAAAACAGTTCAAGCTATTACTTCGAGCGAACTGGAACAAAGAAGAATTGAGCTTAGAGAAGAAATAAATAAAGCAGGTAAAAATTTAGAAAATATAAATGTTCAATTAACAGAAAATTTAGAGGCAATTAACAATTTGGATGAACAAATTGGAGAATATGAAACACAAATAGAAAGTGTATCGAACAATATAAACCAAGTAGAAAAGCAGATAAGAGAAACAGAAACCTCTTTGAAAACAATACAAAAAAGATATAATCACCAAAATGAATTATTGAAAAAAAGAATAGTATACATGTATGAAGCTGGCGAAACAAAATATTTAGATGTACTATTAAATTCAAAAAGTATTGTTGATTTTATTACTAGATATTACTTGATACAAGAAATTGCTCAATATGACAGAGATTTTCTAAATGATATAAAAAAAGAAAAAGATGAAATAGAAAAAATAGAGGAAAGCCTAAAAACAAGCAAGGGAACACTAAAAGAAATAAAGGCAGAACAGAAAAAACTCGCAATTTCATTAGAAAATGCTAAGGTTGTAAAAAGTGGCTATGTAAACAACTTAAATGAAGAAGAAATAAAAATTCAAGAAGAAATTAGTATTTATCAAAAAGAATTAGACTTAATAGAACTAGATGTATTAATGGCAGCACTTGAAAGTAATGGTTCACAATATGTTGGAGGAACATTTGCATGGCCTGCACCAGGATATTACACAATTACATCTCCTTATGGAATGAGACTACATCCAGTAATAAAAAGCTATAGAAATCATAGTGGAATGGATATAGGAGCACCAATGGGAAGCTATGCAATAGCTGCAAATGATGGAGTTGTTACAAAATCTATGTACTCAAACTCTTATGGAAACATGATTATGATTGACCATGGAGGAGGAGTAACAACATTATATGCTCATGGTTCAGAACTTATTGCAAGAGTAGGAGATAAGGTTAAAAGAGGAGACGCCATCATGAAAGTAGGTTCAACTGGTTGGTCAACTGGTCCACACTTGCATTTTGAAATAAGAATTAATGGACAAACAATAGACCCATATCCGTATGTAACATCAAATGGAAACACATAAAAACTAATTAAATGTTAAAGGAAGGTTATATTTATGTTAAAAAAATTAGTTAAAAGTATTGTGATAATTATGATAATTTTTGTGCTGATAATATCAGGAAATGTTATGATAGCACTAGCTACAACTCAATCAGACTTAGATGCAATTCAAGGTAAAATTGATGATACTAAAAACAGAATTGAAGATGTGGATGCTAAATTATCATCTACTATGGAACAAATAAGAAAGTTAAATGCAGACATAGCTGAATATGAAAATTCAATAGCAGATTTAGATACAAAAATAGATGATGTAAATGCTCAAATTGCTGAAACAGAAGAAAACTTAAAAAAGGCTGAGGAAGAATACCAAAACCAAGATGCTTTATTAAAGAAAAGATTAGTAGCAATGTATGAAGCTGGAGAAACTACATATTTAGATGTTTTATTGTCATCAACAAGTGTTTCAGACTTTATAAGTAGATATTACATAGTAACAGAAATTGCGGAAGGCGATAGAAACTTATTAGATAAAATGGAAAAAAATAAGGCAAGCATAGAAGAAGCAAAATCATTACTAGAAACTAGTAAGGAACAAATAGAAATTTTAAGAAAAAACAAGGTAGATACAGCAAATTCACTAAAAAATTCAAAATCAGCAAAACAAAGCTATATTGACCAATTAACAGAAGAAGAAAAATCCTTAAATGATGATTTAGAGCAATTTGAACAAGACAAGAAAAAAATTCAAGCAGAACTTGAAAGAATTGCAAGAGAAAACAATGGTGGCAAGGATGTTGTTGCAGGAGATCCAAGCAGTGCAGGATACATATTCCCAGTTGAGGGATTAAATATATACAATATTAACAGGAGATATTATCCTTCATACCCAGGCCATACAGGAGTTGACATAAATATTAATGTTAGAAATAAAAGAGTAATAGCTGCAAAAGCTGGAACTGTAGTTATTTCAGCTGCACAAAGAAGAGCAGATGGTTCATACAGAAGCTATGGTGAATATGTTGTAATAAACCATCATGATGGAACAATGACACTTTATGGACACATGTCTCCAGATTCAAGAGCTGTTTCTAAAGGAGATGAGGTTATACAAGGACAAGTTCTTGGAATAGTTGGTACAACTGGAAATTCAACAGGATTACACTTACACTTTGAGGTAAGAGTAAATGGTAGATGTGTAAACCCATTACCATACCTACAATAATAATGTTAAAAGTTTTGAATATAATATTAACAAATGAAAATAAAGGCGAGCCCTTAGCTCGCCTGATTTGGGATTAAAAGGAAGGATAGATTTTAATTATGGAAAACAATCAAAAGAATAGAATTTATAAGGTTACAATGTTAGTAATTCTAACAGCAATAATTACTTTTATGGTAACTTCAATTGGAATGTATAATTACTTTTCAAATTTAACATTATCACAAGATACTGATGCAATAAGCAATAAAATAGAAAAAGTAAAAAGAAAACTAGAAGAATATTATATAGGCGACTTTGATACAAATAAAATGATTGAAACAGCAGTAAAGGGATATGTAGAAGGTGTAGGAGATGAATATACTGAGTACTTAACACTAGATGAATATGATGATTTACTAATTAGTGTTACAGGAGACTATGTAGGAATTGGAATATACATGTATCAAAATAATGATGGAAATATTGTAGTTTTATCACCAATGGAAAATTCACCAGCAGAAGAAGCTGGACTAGAAGCAGGAGACATAATTGTATCAATAAATGGTGAAAAATGCACTGAAATGGACTTAAATATTGCCGCATCAAAAATTAAAGGAGAAAAAGGTTCAACAGTAGAACTAGAAATTATAAGAAATAATGAAACTATTAAAAAAACAGTAGAAAGAAGAAATGTTGAAATAAAAGACAGCACCTCAAGAGTAATAGATGGAAACATTGGCTACATTGGTCTTTCAACTTTTGATGAAGGATGTGCTAAAAATATTGAAAGCTATTTAGAAGAATTTAAAGGACAAAACATTAATTCTGTAATTATAGACTTAAGAAACAATACAGGAGGTATTGTAACAGAAGCAATAGACTTTGCAGAACTATTTGTAAAAAAAGGCGATGTAATAATGCGTTCATATAATAAAACAGATAAAGAGACTGTATATAAATCATCTAGCAAAAAAACAGTTGATATGAAAGTAGTTTTATTAGTTAATGAATATTCTGCTAGTGCAACAGAAATTGTAACAGCGGCTTTAAAAGATAATAACATTGCAACAGTTGTAGGAACAAGGACCTATGGAAAAGGTGTAATGCAAGAAGTTTTACCAATGTTTAATGGAGCATCTGCATTAAAAGTAACAGTTGAAGAATTCAAAACACCAAATGGAGACAAAATTAATAAAGTTGGAATAACTCCAGATATAGAAGTTGAAGACAATTTAGAAACAGATGAAGATGAACAATTACAAAAAGCAGTAGAAATATTAAAATAAATTTTGATATGCAGAGGGTAGAAAAATGGATTTAGAAAAAAAGAAAAAGATAAGATTTCATACAATGGCAGTAATATTAATAATTATATTTTGTGCAGCAATAACACCAGTAACATTACAAAATGATACATTCTATACAATAAAAATAGGTGAATATATATTAGAAAATGGTATAACAATGCAAGAACCTTTTGCGTGGCATGAAAACTTGGAATATACTTTTCCACATTGGGCTTATGATGTTTTAACATACCTAGTATATAGCATTGGAGGAATGACAGGTGTATATGTAGCAACCATTGTTTTAGCTTCAATTTTGGGAATTTCAATATATTTTGTAAGTAATAAATTAGTAAAAAACAAATTAATAGCATTTATACTTACAATTTCAACATTGTATTTATTAAAGCCATACATCTGTGCAAGAGCACAACTTGTAACATTTATACTATTTATATTTACAATATACTTTATAGAGAAATTCTTAGAAACTAAGAAAATAAGATATGCAATAGGATTAATTATAATACCATTTTTAATAGCAAATTTACATTTAGCAACATTTTACTTCTACTTTATATTATATTTACCATATATAGCAGAATATGTTTGCTTTGTACTTGCATATAGTGCGGTAATAATAAGTGGCTCAGTAGTTGAAAATATTAAAAAGAAAATAGCAAAACAAGGAGAAACAGAAGAACTACGTGCAAAGCTAGAAAAGGCAGAAGCTAAGTATAACAGATTAAAGAAAAAACAAGATAATAGAATTGAAAATCCATATAAGATAAGAATGAAATACAGTGCAAATATAAAATGGTTACTTGTAATATTTGTAATAACATTATTGACTGGCTTTTTAACACCACTTGGAACTACACCATATACCTATTTAATTAAAACAATGCAAGGTATAAGCACAAAAAATATTAGTGAACATTTACCAACTGTATTAGCCCAAAGCAAAGAATTGTTAGTGGTTTTAGTAATATATTTATGTGCATTAACTTTTACAAAGGTTAAAATTAGGCTTTCAGATTTATTTATGCTAGCAGGATTAACTTTACTTGCACTTTTTACAAGGAGACAAGCTTCTATGCTATTCTTAATAGGAGCAGTAATTTTAGGAAGAGTAGTAAGAGATATAGCTTGCATTTACTGTGAGAATTTCTTACAAAAGTTTGAGGATAAAACTTCTAGCATTTTAGGAATAACAGTAATTTCAGCTTTAGTGATTATCTTTTCAATATTCCAATATAAACCAAAAATTAATAGTAAATATGTAGATGAAAATTCATATCCTGTACAAGCAGCAGACTGGATAAATGAAAACTTAGATGTATCTAAAATGAAATTATATAATGAATATAATTTTGGTAGTTATTTAATATACAAGAATATACCAGTATTTGTAGATTCAAGATGCGATTTATATATGCCAGAGTTTAATGAAAATGTTTTTGTATTTTCAGACTTCCTAAATATATCTAGCATGAACTTTAAAAATGTAGAAGAAAAAATTGAAAAATACGGATTTACCCATTTTATCACCTCATCAGGTTCAAGATTTAAGTTATATTTAGATGATCATCCAGAAAAATACAAGGCAATATATCCAACAGGTGATATAGTAGACAAAAACTTTACAATATATGAAAGGATAAAATAATATGAAAAAGTACATTCCAAATGTTATATTAATTATATTATTAGTAGCAGTAGACCAATTAATTAAGGTATTAATACTAGGCTCAATAGGAGCGTCTGGAGAAAGTATAACAATAATCCCTAGAGTGCTACAGCTAAGCTATGTTGAAAACGAAGGTGGAGCATGGGGAATATTTAGCGAAAGAATATATTTGATAGGTATTGATTTAATGATAATAATTGCTATATTGAAATTATTATTAGACAAAAAATATGAGTTTGATAAAAAAGCAATATTAGGAATGACCTTAATACTAGCAGGAGGAATAGGAAATCTAATGGATAGAATTATAAGAGGGTTTGTAATAGATTATTTTGATATTACACCAATATTTGATTATCCTGTATTTAACTTTGCTGATATTTGTATAGTTGTGGGAGTTATATTATTATTTATTATTATAATAGTAAACACCGTAAAAAGTCAGGAGAAGAGTATAGATGAAAAAGTATAATGTAACTTATGCAGATAGATTAGATAAATATGTTAGCAATTTAGAAAGCGATCTATCACGAGAAGCAATACAAAGAATGATTAAAGCGGGAAATATTCTTGTAAATGGCAAAAAAGAAAAACCATCCTTCAAAGTATCAAATGGTGATACTCTAACCATAGAGCCTGAAGAAGTAAAAGAAATAGACTTAAAGCCACAAGAAATGCCATTAGATATAATATATGAAGATGATGATATACTTATAATAAACAAAGAAAAAGGTGTAGTAGTTCATCCAGGTAATGGAAATCCAGATGGAACACTAGCCAATGCAGTAATGGCAAAATGTAAAGATAGCTTATCTGGAATTGGTGGTAAAATAAGACCAGGTATAGTTCATAGAATAGATAAAGATACATCGGGCTTGATAATAATAGCTAAAAATGATTTAGCACACATAAATTTGAGTCGGACAAATACAAAACAGAAAAGTTAAAAAAACATATATAGCGTTAGTAAGAGGAACTGTTAAAGAAAATGAGGCTACAATTAATATGCCAATAGGCAGAAGCTTAAAAGATAGAAAAAAAATGGCAGTTAGCAAAACAGGAAAGGAAGCTATAACACATTTTAAAGTATTAAAAAGATTTAAACGGATTTACTCTACTAGAAGTAAACATTGAAACAGGAAGAACTCACCAAATTAGGGTACATCTAGCAGAAATTGGGTATCCAATAGTTGGAGATACTGTATATTCTAATGGTAAAAATCCATTTAATGTTACAGGGCAAATGCTTCATGCAGCAAAGCTTACATTTAAACATCCAAAAACAGAGCAAGAAGTAACATTTGAAGCTCCATTACCACAATACTTTAAGGAAATATTAGATAAATTGGAAAGTGAAATATAATTTGAAAGGACAATAAAATGGAAGAACGCTTACAAAAATATTTAGCTCAAGCAGGAGTTGCCTCAAGGCGTAAATGTGAAGAATATATTGAGCAAGGAAGAGTAAAGGTTAATGGTAAAACTATTACAGAATTAGGCACTAAAGTAAACCAAGAAACAGATAAGGTTGAATTTGATAATAAATTAATTTCAAAGCAAAATGAAGAATATACATATATATTACTAAATAAGCCAATAGACTATGTAACAACAGTAAAAGACCAGTTTAATAGAAATACAGTATTAGACTTAGTAAAAGTAAATAAAAGATTAGTTCCAGTTGGAAGGCTAGATATGTTTACTTCAGGAGCTTTGATATTAACAGATGATGGAGACTTTGTATACAAAATTACACATCCAAAACATGAAATAACTAAAACATATACAGTAACATTAAAAGGAATTGTAACAAAAGAAGATGTTAAAAAGCTAGAAAATGGTGTAGACATTGGAGACTTTACAACAAGTAAGGCAAGAGTTAAAATACTAAAAACTGATGAAGAAACAAACAAATCAAGGCTAGAAATAACAATACATGAGGGAAAAAATAGACAAATAAGAAGAATGTGTGAAGCAATAGATAAAAAAGTATTAGCTTTGCACAGAAGCAAAATTGGAAACATTGGAGTTAAAGATTTAAAAATTGGAACTTGGCGTTACCTAAAGAAAAGTGAAGTTGACGAATTGCTTGGAAGTTGATATAATAGGAATATAGTATAAATCTAGGAGGCTTTTTATGGTATCAGATGAAGAAATAAAAACAAACATATCTCCATTTGCAATGAGAGAGGGAGAAATTAAAACATTTGATGGAAAAGATGGGTATGTTTCTATAAACCAAATAATAAATAAGATAAATATTGGTCATATAACTGATATACATTTTAAAATATTAGAATTAGTAAACGAATTTGAATTTATAACATCAAGACAAATATATCAAATACTAGAGGTAAGAGGAATTGATGTAAAATCTCAAGATAAATTAAATAATAAATTAGAGCAATTAATTAAAATGAAAATACTTACAAGATACTATTTTACAGCAGAAGATGGAAAAGGAATTTATAGAATATATAGCTTAGAAAAAATGGGTAAGTATTTATTAAATTCAAGAGGTGTAGAGTGTAAATGGCAACCAACAGATAATACAAAACCAGTAAGTATGATAAAAAAGAGATTAGCAGGAAATCAAGTAATTATCTCATATTTAAGAAAAGTAAAATCATTTGAAAGCTATACGGTTAAACCAGCTTTAAACGGGAAACAAACAGGAAAAACATTCAAATTGCATGCAGCAGTAAAATTAAGCAAAGCAGGAAAGTCAGCAGACTTACTATTTGAAGCAGTAAGAAGAGAAGAGGACTGGGAGAAAAAATTAATTGATAGAATGAAATTACTAAAAGACTTTTATGAAAACTTTGTACAATTTGATTCAGGATATGAAACAAAACCAGTATTAGTTCTTTTATGTGAAGATGATAAGCATACAATAGAAGCATTTAAGGTAATTGTTCAAAATAAACTAGAAATATCAAATACAAAAATATACTTCACAACTGATTTAAAACAAAATAATACAAGCCTAGAAAAATCATTAACAGAATTTGTTTTAGATAAAGAAACAGGAAAGTACAAAATACAAGAATTAGATTTAAAAGTTCTAGAGTAAAAAAGAAAGAGACGAATCATAAAATTCGTCTCTATATTTTATTGTTTTTTATTATTGTTATTTAAGTTAAAGCTTACAGCATCCTCATTATTGAATAGGTAGCTTGAATCGCTTATATCTGTTTGAACTGGGTCAGTCTCTGCATCATCAAAATCTATATTATCAGGATTAAACTTTGGCTTTCTAGGTTTCTTTGTTTCTTCATGCCTTGCACCACCATTATTAAACTTATCAAAATTATATTTTTTAACCTTATGAGGTTCTTTGTATTTTGATTCTACAAAGTCAACAGTTGCAAAATTTACCACATTTTTACCTTTCTTATCCTTTGTTTTGTAAATACAAGACTTAAACTTCAAACCTTGTATTTTGGCAACTTTCATGTGGTCAACCCATTCCCAATTAATACCATCAATTTTGCTTGCATCATAACTGTTAGGTGCCTTCCATTCACGTCTTTTTCCAAATTCTTGCTCCCACCATTGATATTCTGCTGGAGTACAGTTACCAAAAGAAACTTTTGTTGAGCAGTTTGAAAGTAGTGAGTTCATAAGAGGACTACCAACTCCGCCTAGGCTTCCTAAATTAGGAATTGCAAATATAGTACCAACTTTGAATTTTCTAAATACTGTAAATATATCTGTAAATAAAGGAACAGAATATTTATCAAATTCATCTACATATAAGAAATATGGTGTTCTTGATTTTTCATTTCCAGGACGTCCTTCTGTTGCACACATAAGTAATGTTAGGAAGAAACGACCAAATCCAGCATGAGGTACGCCACCAATATCAGAAGGTCTTGTACACATTAAAATTACTTCACCGTTTTCAAGTGCCTTATTAAGGTTTAGGTTATTACGTCTTCTACAAATAATATCTCTTACACATCCAGCTCTTAGCAATTCCTCAAGTTGAGCTGTTGCAAAGTGTACATATCTTTGCATATCTTTACGACCAGTAGCATTTTTGTAAAAATGTTGTTCAAAATATGCAATTTGGAATTCATATTGTTTTGCTAATTCTGGATCAGTTTTTAAATCTTCACATAATTCTTCAACTAAATCAAAGTCTGTTAGGCAATGTAAAACGTCCTCTAATGTTGGTAAATCACCATTATGGCGTTTAGGATACATTACACCTAAAAATACACATATATTTTGAATAGCTTGGTAAGCTAAATCTTTCATATATACTAGTTCTGCTGTTGCGCTTGAAGCTTCATATAAGCTTTGAATAACAAGCGAAATCATTAAACCAGCAAGTGAAGGAGTAGGTAGTGTAAATGGATTTAAACCAGGAGAATTTGAATCTAATGGATCAATAAGATGTACTGGTATTCCAAAATTCTTAGCTATATCTACCATTCTATAAGTTTGTTCTTGGTCAGGTGTAAGTGAAGCTAAACCTAGGTTTTTGTAAGTAATTGTTCCATCAGGCATTACACCATATATTAATTTTTTCATATATTCTTTGTATGCTTTTTCTTTACCCTCAACAGGTGTAAGCATATTTAATACGAAATGTTCATTTAGGTAATCTTTATCATAAGGACAATTTAAAGTAGCTAAACCATTCTTTAATGCATCATATCCAAGTTCTTTAGAAGTCTCACGTAAAAAGTATTTTTTCTCTATATCTCTTGCCATCATTGGTTCCATAACCAATGCAGATTTTCCAGTACCAGAAGGTCCAACAATTAAAGTTGTTTCAAATCTTCTCTTTTCTAATATTTTAACTGGTTTACCTGTTCCCCTATCATTACATATAGCAATTTCAAAACTATATGGTCCAGTACTTTCAGGAGCACTTGTTATATCTATACCTGGAAAATCAAGAATAGATTCTTTGTAAGAGCTAGGAAAAATTGGATCATTAATTATTTTATATAACCAGAAAAATAATTTGTAAAATGTAACTATAATAATGTAAATTGGCACCACTGAAAAAGCTCTTTTAGTTGCTTTTCCAAATGTTGATAGAAAATCGTTTGCATTTGGTACTGTAAATACTCCAATCCAAGATAATCTATTAATCCATTGGATAAACATTGAAACTACAACAATGTAAAATGCAACCCAAAATGCGTAAAAAAATGATAATTTTACCTTATCTGATTTTGCAAATTTTGAAGGATACGAAAATGCAAATGCAAAAACAGGACAAGCTATAGCTAATGTGTAGGTAATTGGTCCCCAATAATTAACAGAAACTCCAGTAAAACATATCATTATAATTTCAACAATTCTATCTACTAATATGTATGCTGTTAATAAAGTAAAAATATATGTAAAAAATGTGTTTCTATCAGTTTTTAAAACACCTAAAAATTTATCGAATAATTTCACAATAATTCCTCCAATAAAACTCAAGTTTATACATATATATTATCCTATAAAATAAAAAAAAAAACAAGTCTTTTTAGTAATTTTATTACAAAAATTCCCATAAACTTTAATAACTTAAATGAAAGTGGAGGGAAAGACTTGAAAAAAAATAAGCAAAATTTTATGCAAGGTGTAATTGTTTTAATGGTGTCACAATTTATTATAAAAATAGTTGGATTAATATATAAAATATACCTTACAAATAAATCAGGATTTGGTGATGCAGGAAATGCTATATATTCGGCAGGATTTCAGGTTTACACATTGTTTTTAGCAATAACCTCTATTGGAGTTCCAAGTGCAATATCACGGTTTAATATCAAGCAGAGTTGCAATAGGAGACAATAAAGGAGCATATAAAATATTCAAAATTGCGATATCTATATTTGGAATAATAGGATTTATGGGAACATCAATATTATTTTGCTATGCAAAAAGAATTGCTGATACATATTTAGGCATACCAGAGGCTGAAATGACAATAATTGCACTATCACCTTCAATATTTATAGTTTCAATTACTTCAGTACTTAGAGGATACTTTAATGGAAGAGAAAAAATTTCTGTAACAGCAAATTCTCAAACTATAGAGCAAATACTAAAAACAGCGTTAACTATATTAATGGTAGAATTTATTTCAAGAATTTCTAATCAAAATACTGTTGTAATGGTTGCTGGAGCTGCAATAACTGCGACTATTGCAAGCAGTTTTAGTTTAATATATTTATATATTTTTTACATTAATAATAAGAAAGAAATATGGAAAGATGTTATAACATCAACTACACAACCAAAAGAAAGTGTAGGTAAAATAATAAGAAACATATTATACATAACTATTCCAATAGCTATAACTTCGCTAATATCTGCTGCAAATAAAACAATAGATGCTTTCACAGTAGTTAATATAATGAGTGAGTTTATGGAAGCAGAAGACGCAAAGCTACAGTATGGTATTTTAACAGGAAAAGTTGAAGGATTAGTTGTATTACCATATTCTTTTAATATAGCATTTGCAATAACATTAATACCAGCTATAGCAGCATCACAAGCTACTGGTGAGATGGAGAAAGCAAAAAAGAGAATAAAATTTTCAATACTTGCAACAATACTAATATCTCTTCCATGTACAGCTGTATTGTTTGTTTTTGCAGAGCCAATATTAAAATTATTATTTCCTAATGCATATTTAGGCAAAACAATGCTAAAATTGTGTTCATTAAGTATAGTTTTTGTAGCAATAACACAAACTATAGGTGGAATATTGCAAGGGTTAAAAAGGGTAAAGGAGCCTGCTATTGCAGCCGGGATAGGTGCATTGGTAAAATTAGTTTTGAACCTTATATTAGTACCAATAAAAGAACTAAATATAAATGGTGCAATAATATCTACAATAATTAGCCATATAGTTATATTCATAATAAGTTTTTATTATTTGCAGAAAAACTTAAAAATACATTTTAATATAGTAAAATTTGTAATAAAACCATTACTTGGAACGGCTTTTATGATAATATCTGCTTATGTTTTTTACAATTATTTTAAAAATTCTATGTTTCAAAATTCAAATTTAATCTTTGCTTTAATAATTGGAACTTTTGTTTATGGAATGTCCATAATATGCTTGAAAATACTGTCACCAGAGGAATTCAATATGTTGCCTTATGGAAATAAAATACTTAAAAAAAGAAGCGAAAGTCTTAAAAAAACATGAGAAAATAAAGAAAAATAAAAAATCATGAGAAAAAAAAAGAAGGATTTTAGCCAAATATGGCGAAATAACTAAATAGTAGATATAGTTATATATCAAATACAAACTTTATAGGAGGTAGTTTTAAATGAACAAAGCTGAATTAATCGCAGCAATAGCTGCAAAAACAGGAGACACTAAAAAAGGAGCAGAAGCATCTGTAAACGCATTTGTTGATGTAATAACAGAAGCATTAATTGAAGGAGATAAAGTTCAATTAGTTGGATTTGGTTCTTTTGAAGTTAGAAAAAGAGCAGCTAGAAAAGGTAGAAACCCACAGACAAAAGAAGAAATCAAAATACCTGCATCAAAAGCTCCAGTATTTAAAGCTGGTAAAGCATTAAAAGATTTAGTAAACAAAAAATAAAGTTTATATAAATTATAATAGAGGCGACCTTTAAGGTCGCTTTTTTCAAACAGAAGGAGGAAAAATGGAGAAGTTATTAACAGTTAAAAATATTGCTATATATTTAGTGGTTATAAATTTGGTAACATTTTTGGCAATGTTTAGTGATAAGAGGAAGGCGGAAAAAGCGAGGAGAAGAATTCCGGAAAGAACATTGTTTATGTTGGTAGCTATAGGTGGTGGAATAGGCGGAATAGCTGGAATGTATGTGTTTAGACATAAGACTAAAAAAGCAAGATTTGTAGTTGGGTTTCCGGCTATATTGATATTTGAGATTTTAGTAGCGGTAGGAATATTTTTAACAAGGTGATGTAAATAAATTTATGGTACACATAAAAACTATAAATAATAAAAATGTGGAGAACAGAGAGACAAAAGTGCATAAAAAGACAAAAATCGACAAGAATAAACTTCAATGATATGAGTTATTAACAGAGTTATCCACAGTATCCACAGGGAGAAAAATAAAAATAGTAAAGATAACATAATATATTTTGAGTAACATTTTTTAAAAAAGTATTGATTATATTATAAAAATAGTATAAAATATCATAAGTTATGAAAGGGACGTGAGAGTATGAAAGAAAAATCAATGGAAAAAATTGTGAATTTATGCAAAAGTAGGGGGTATATATATCCGGGCTCTGAGATTTATGGTGGGCTTGCTAATTCTTGGGATTATGGACCTTTGGGGGTTGAGTTTAAGAATAATGTTAAGAGAGCGTGGATGAAGAAGTTTATTCAGGAGAATAAGTATAATGTAGGGCTTGATGCGGCAATTCTTATGAATCCAGAGACATGGGTTGCTTCTGGTCATGTTGGAGGGTTTAGTGATCCTCTTATTGATTGTAAATCCTGTAAAACAAGACATAGAGCTGATAAGTTAATTGAGGATTGGCTAAAAGAAAATAACAAAGAGGAAGTTGTTGATGGCTGGTCTGATGAGAAGATGGTAGATTTTATTCATGAGAATGGAATAAAGTGTCCAGATTGTGGTGCAAGTAATTTTACTTCTATTAGAAAGTTTAACTTAATGTTTAAAACTTTCCAAGGTGTAACTGAGGATTCAAAATCTGAGTTGTATTTAAGACCAGAGACTGCACAGGGTATTTTTGTTAATTTTAAAAATGTATTAAGAACAACAAGAAGAAAACTTCCAATGGGTATTGGTCAAGTTGGTAAATCTTTTAGAAATGAAATAACACCAGGTAATTTCTTGTTTAGAATACGTGAGTTTGAGCAAATGGAATTAGAGTTTTTCTGCAAGCCGGGTACTGATATGGAATGGTTTAAATATTGGAGAGCTTTTTGTAAGGACTGGCTTTTAAGTTTAGGAATGAATGAGGAAAGTTTAAGACTAAGAGATCACTCTCCAGAGGAGCTTTGCTTCTATAGTAAGGGAACAACTGATATAGAGTTCAAATTCCCATTTGGATGGGGCGAACTTTGGGGAATTGCTGATAGAACAGATTACGATTTAAAACAACACATGGAACATTCAAAAGAAGACTTTACATACTTAGACCAAGAGACAGGGGAAAAATTTATACCATATTGTGTAGAGCCATCACTTGGTTGTGATAGAGTGGCACTTGCATTTCTTTGCAATGCTTATGATGAAGAAGAAATTGCAGAGGGTGATACAAGAACAGTGTTACATTTACACCCAGCTTTAGCACCATACAAGGTTGCAGTTTTACCTTTATCTAAAAAGTTAAGTCCAAAGGCAGAAGAAATTTTTACTAAGTTATCAAAGAAATATATGTGCGAATATGATGAAGCAGGTAGTATAGGAAAAAGATATAGAAGAGAAGATGAAATAGGAACACCATATTGTATAACAATAGACTTTGAAACAGAAAACGATAACTCAGTAACAATAAGAGATAGAGATACAATGGAGCAAGTAAGAGTAAAAATTGAAGACTTAGAAAAATGGATAGATGAAAAAATAACATTCTAGAATATCTTATTAAAAAAGCAGAGCCTTAAGAAGTTAAGGCTCTGTTTGCATTATATCCACCAATTAGCAAAAATATTAAAAATTTTACTTGAATTTTATTACAAAATATGATTTAATACTAAAAGTAATTGGGAGAAAATTTTTTACAAAAACTTTTGAAAAAAGTATTGACATTTTTTTAAAAACATATATAATAATACCAAACAAAGGTTTGAAATAAATTAGGAGGATTTTTATGAGTACAGATAATTTAGAAAAGAAAAAAGCACTAGAAGCAGCATTAGGGCAAATTGAGAAACAATTTGGTAAAGGTTCAGTTATGAAACTTGGGGAATACCAAGCAATGAATGTTGAGGCAATTCCAACAGGAGCATTAAGCTTAGATATAGCACTAGGAATTGGAGGTATTCCAAGAGGAAGAATTATAGAAATATTTGGCCCAGAATCTTCTGGTAAGACAACACTTGCACTTCATGCAATAGCAGAAGCTCAAAAACTTGGAGGAGAAGCAG
>USDL01000020.1 GCA_900553365.1 uncultured Clostridium sp. | reverse complement strand
CAGATAAAAAAGAAAAAGAATGTCATTGTGGAGACCATGGAGCAATGCCACAAGGCATGGAAGGAATGTATTAATGAATAAAGCAGGAATTGCTGTATTTGGCGGGGCATTTAACCCGCCAACTGTTGCACATATAGATTTAGCAAAACAAATTTTAAAAGAAATGAAAGAAATTGAAAAAGTAATATTTGTGCCAGTAAGTACAAAATACAATAAAAAAGGACTAGCCCCTGATAAAGATAGGTTAAGTATGCTAAAAAATATTTGCAATGATGAAAAAGGCTTAGAAGTTTCAAGTATAGAATTAGACAGCGATAGGCAATTATATACAATAGAAACATTGAGAAAAATGAAAGAACAATATCAAGACAAAGACATATACTTTGTATTAGGCACAGACAACTTAAAGGAATTAGAAACTTGGCATACACCAAATAAAATACTAGAAGAGTTTAAAATATTAGTATTAGAACGAAATGATGATGTAATGGAAAAAATTATAGAAAACAGCAAATTCCTAAAACAACACAAACAAGCTTTCACAAAGCTAGAAAACATCAACAAAATCCACCTAAGCTCCACCCACGTCCGCAAACAAATAAAACTAGGAAATCCAATAGAAAACTTGATTCCAGAAAAGATTCGAGCTGAGGTGGAAAAAACATATAAATAACTTTTATCCCACATAAAACATATATTATAAATATATACAAATGTGGGAGATTTTTATGGGATTAGAAAACAAAAGAATCGTAATTGGGATAACAAGCTCTTTTTATGCAATAGAAAAGACTATACCTCAAATTAAGAAGCTAATTGAGGAAGGTGCAGATATAATACCTATTATGTCTTTTAACTGCTATAATTTAGATTTTAAAGGTTTTACAAAACAAATTGAAGAGATTACTGGCAGAAAAATTATACATACAATAGAGGACGCAGAACCGATAGGGCATAAATTTGAAACTGATATAATGGCAATAATTCCTTGCACTGGAAATACAATAGGAAAGCTTGCAAATGGAATTATAGATACTTCTGTGCTGGTTGCAGCAAAGACTAATTTGAAAAGACGGAAACAATATTGTAATTGGTATTGCTACAAATGATGGTCTTTCTATTGAAGCTGAAAACATTGGGAAATTATTAAAACAGAAAAATATTTTTTTTGTACCATTTAGACAGGATAACCCAATAACAAAACCTTCATCACTTTTATTTAGCTCATTTTATATTAAAGATACAATACTAAAAGCTTTAGTAAATGAACAAATACAACCTATTTTACTATAAAACTAGCAATTTATATAAATCTATGATATTATACTAGCTAGAAAAACACAAGGAGTGCAATACTATGCAAAATAATATTGAGGATTTAAGAAAAGAATTTTTACTAAATGATGAGAAATTTGAAAATTACTACAAAACAGCACTAAATGCAATATTAGCTGATAAAGAAAACAGCAATAAAAAAAGGTTAATTATTGTTGGGGGACAATGCCGGAGCTGGCAAATCTAGGCTAATTCCAGTTGTAAACCAAGAACTTAATAATAATGGAGTTGTTGTAGATTTTGATATTTTAAGAGCATATCATCCAAATTTTGAAAAAGTATCAGCAGAACATCTTGAAAAAACACATATAATTTTGCATCCAGATGTTGATAAAGCTAAATGCAGAATTATGGATTACTTAAAACAGAACGATTATGATGTTATTTATGAAGGAAGTCTTAGAAATACACAAGGCTTCGTAGATTTTTCACATGAATTTTTAAAAGAAGGCTATAGCGTTAGTTTGTATATTATGGCAGTACCAGAATTAGAAAGCTATGGCTCAACATTTACCAGATATGTTGATGACTTAAGTAAAAATAATAATCCAAGATGGGTTGAAAAAGTAGCACATGATGAATCTTATGAGGGTGTATTAAAAACAGTAGAAGAATTCGAAAAACAGAAAATCTGTTCAACCACAAAAGTTTTTACAAGAGGTCCAGTAATGCCAAAAGAAATATATTCAAACACAAACAGACAATTTCCAACCACTGTGGAAGCAATTCAATACGGAAGAACAAGTGGCAGAAGACAAGCCACAAGCGACTTTTGGAACAAATATAAAAAAGTATATGTAATCCTTCGAAACACAAAGCCAGAATTGTTAAAGAATTTAGTAGACTGGGAAGAAATGTTTAAACGAGAATACACCGATATATTGGCCCAAAAAAGCGAACTTACAAGGAGCCTATAATATTTAATTGATTTTTTCAAAAAAATTAGAAGAAAACACTTGAAAAGTGTTTTCTTTTGTTATACAATAAGCACGTAAAAAATTTTTAAAAAGACGTATTTTTAATACACGTCTAAAGGAGGATTAAATTATGGCAATTAAGGTAGGAATCAATGGTTTTGGAAGAATTGGAAAGTTAGTATTCCAAGCAGCTCTAGAGAAAGGAGAAGTTGATATTGTAGCAATAAACGACCCTTTTATTTCAGCAGATTACATGGCATACATGGTAAAATTTGATACTGTACACGGAAGATTTAATGGAGAAGTTAAAGCAGAAGATAATAAATTAATAGTTAATGGAAAAACAATAAATGTATATAATGAAATGGACCCACACAACATCCCTTGGGGAAGTGAGGGAGTAGAATATGTACTAGAATGTTCTGGCGTATTTACAACTCTTGAAAAAGCTCAAGCTCATATTGACGCAGGAGCTAAAAAAGTTATAATTAGTGCACCTTCAAAAGATGCTCCAATGTTTGTTATGGGTGTTAATAACGAAACTTATGATCCAAGCATGACAATAATCTCAAATGCATCTTGCACAACAAACTGTTTAGCACCTTTAGCTAAAATTATAAATGATAATTTTGGAATTAAAGAAGGACTAATGACAACTGTTCATAGCACAACAGCAACTCAAAAAACAGTTGATGGAGCTTCTAAGAAAGATTGGAGAGGTGGTAGAGCCGCATCTGCAAACATAATACCATCATCAACAGGAGCTGCAAAAGCAGTTGGAAAAGTTATTCCAGAATTAAATGGAAGATTAACAGGTATGTCATTTAGAGTACCTACAGTTGATGTATCAGTTGTTGACTTAACATGTACTTTAGAAAAAGCTGCAACTTATGAAGAAATATGCAATGCAGTTAAAAAAGCATCTGAAAATGAACTTAAAGGAATTGTTGAATATGTTGATGAAGATGTTGTATCTTCAGACTTCATACATGATCCTCATACTTCAATTTTTGATAGCAAAGCAGGTATTCAATTAACAGATAACTTTGTTAAATTAGTTGCTTGGTATGATAATGAATGGGGTTACTCAAACAAACTAGTTGACCTAGCAATATATATTTCTAAAAAATAAATATAATCCGTAAAGGACGGGCTTGTAGCTCGTCCATAACGTGTATAAGGAGGTAAAAATATGAATAAAAAAACAATAAGAGATATAGATGTTACAGGAAAGAAAGTTCTTGTAAGATGTGATTTTAATGTGCCACTAGATGGCCAAACAGGTGAAATTACAGATAATAGAAGAATAAGAGCTGCTATTCCTACAATCAAATATTTAATTGATAATAATGCAAAGGTTATTCTTTGCTCACATTTAGGAAGACCAAAAGGAGAATTTAACCCTAAATACTCTTTAAAACCTGTAGCAGAAGAACTTTCTAAACTATTAGGTAAAGAAGTTAAACTTGCTAAAGATGTTATTGGTGAAGACGCAAAGAAATTAACAGCAGAAATAAAAGAAGGAGAAGTTGTGCTTCTTGAAAATGTAAGATTCCATAAGGAAGAAGAACAAAACGACCCAGAATTTGCAAAGAAATTAGCTTCTTGTGCTGATATATATGTAAATGACGCATTTGGTACAGCACACCGTGCACACGCATCAACAGCTGGTGTAGCAGATTATTTACCAGCAGTATCAGGATTTTTAATTGAAAAAGAATTAGAATTTTTAGGCTCAAGCTTAGAAAATCCTGAAAGACCTTTTGTTGCAATATTAGGTGGAGCAAAGGTTTCAGATAAAATAGGAGTAATTGAAAACTTAATAGAAAAAGTTGATACTTTAATTATAGGTGGAGGAATGGCATATACATTTTACAAAGCACAAGGACATCATATTGGAACATCTATATGTGAAGAAGACAAATTAGATCTAGCAACAAACTTACTAAAAAAAGCAGAAGAAAAAGGAGTAAAACTTTTATTACCAGTTGATAATCATGTATCTTCTGAATATTCAAACGAAGGTGAAGACAGATTTGTAGAAAGTACAGAAATTCCAGAAGGCTTTATGGGATTAGATATTGGACCAAAAACAATTGAACTCTTTAAAAATGCAATAAAAGGAGCAAAAACAGTATTATGGAATGGACCTCTTGGAGTTACTGAATTTTCAAAATTCGCAGAAGGAACAAGAGAAATTGCAACAGCTCTAGCTCAAAGCAATGCTGTAACAATAATAGGCGGTGGAGATTCAGCAGCAGCAGTTGAAAAAATGGGCTTAGCTGATAAGATGACACACATTTCAACAGGTGGTGGAGCGTCATTAGAATTTTTAGAGGGAAAAGTATTACCAGGAATAGCTTGTTTAAATGATAAATAAAATAATTGGAGGGGCAATATGAATAGTAGAAAATTAATCGTTCCATTAATAATTATAATAGCAATATTATCAATCGCACTAATTGGAACTGTTATACTTGTTTTAACAAACAAAAGCAATAATGCAGCCAAAAATCAAGGAGTTATTGAGGCTAATAAAACACAAAATGTTTTAAATGAAAATACAGAAAATGAGGCAAACGAAAATACCAATTTGAGTAACGAATCACAAAATACAATAAATAATAATGAAACTAATACCAATGCAAATACAAACGAAGTATTACCTATTGGATCACAAGATAATAATAATCAAATAGTAACACCTGATACTAGTGAAGATGATATGGAAAAAATGCTATTTAATAGTAAATTTATGAGCTATTTTGGTGATATTACAGGTACACAACTAGCAGAATTAATTCAACTTGCTGGTGAGGTAAGTGCAAGTTCAACTTCAACACAACCACATTCAATATCATTTACTTCAAACAATTTACAAGTTATAGATGGAATCCTTGAGACAGATGTGTATACAATATCATTTGGCTATGATGGAAATGGATATATAAATACTATAAATATTGATAAAAAAATGTAATTTTGAAAGGTGGATTTATTTTATGAGAAAAAAAGTAATAGCAGGTAATTGGAAAATGAACAAATTACCTAATGAAACAATAGCTTTTTTTGAGGAATTTGCACCATTAGTAGAAAAAACAGATAATGAAGTAATTATTTGTGCACCATATACAGACTTATTTTATGCTATTTTATCAGCACAAAATACTAATATCAAAATAGGTGCTCAAAATATGCACTGGGAAGAAACAGGAGCTTACACTGGAGAAGTATCACCAGAAATGCTTAAATCAATAGGCGTTGAATATGTAATACTTGGCCATTCTGAAAGAAGACAATACTTTGCTGAAACAGATGAAACTGTTAATAAAAAACTAAAAGCAGCACATAATATAGGGCTAAAACCAATCGTATGCGTTGGTGAAAATCTAGAACAAAGAGAAGCTGGAATAGCAAAGGAAATTGTTACAAACCAAGTAAAATTAGGCTTAAAAGACTTGACAAATGACCAAATTAAAAGTACAATAGTAGCGTACGAACCAATCTGGGCAATAGGTACAGGAAAAACAGCAACAAAAGAAGATGCTAACGAAACAATAAAATGGATTAGAGAAGAAATAGCTTCTATGTATGGAAAGGAAAATGCTGAAGAAGTAATTATACAATACGGTGGAAGTGTAAAATCTGGAAATGCAAAGGAACTATTTGAAATGTCTGATATAGATGGAGGATTAGTTGGTGGAGCAAGCCTAAAACCAGAAGAATTCGCAAAAATTGTAAATTATAAGGAAGGATAATATATGGATAAAAAATTAACAATGCTAATGATACTAGACGGATTTGGTATAAATGAAAGAAAAGAAGGCAATGCTATTGCTATTGCAAATACACCAGTAATAGATAAACTATTCAAAACAAATCCCAATACAATTATAAGAACAAGTGGTTTAGATGTTGGATTACCAGAAGGTCAAATGGGTAACTCAGAAGTTGGACATACAAATATTGGAGCTGGAAGAATAGTATATCAAGAATTAACTAGAATTACAAAATCAATAGAAGATGGAGACTTTTTTAGTATTCCAGAACTAGTTGAAGCAATAGAAAATTGCAAGAAACATCAGACAAAATTACATGTAATGGGCTTATTATCAAATGGTGGAGTACATAGTCACATTCGTCATTTATATGCTATATTAGAGCTTGCCAAGAGAAGAGATTTTGAAGATGTATATGTACATTGCTTCTTAGACGGTCGTGACACTCCTCCTGCATCTGGTGAAGGCTTTATTACAGAGCTTGAACAAAAAATGGCAGAAAAAGGCGTAGGAAAGATTGCAAGTATTACAGGTAGATTCTATGCTATGGATAGAGATAAAAGATGGGAAAGAGTACATAAAGCTTATGACGCACTAGTTAATGGAATTGGAGAAAAATCAACATCAGCAACAAAAGCAATAGAAGACTCATACCAAAAAGAAGTATTTGATGAATTTGTTTTACCAACACTAATTTGCAATGGTGATGAACCAATAGCAACAATAGGTGCAAATGATTCAGTAATATTCTTTAACTTTAGACCAGATAGAGCAAGAGAAATAACAAGAAGTTTAGTAGATAAAGAATTTACAGGTTTTGAAAGAACATATTTCCCACTATATTATGTATGTTTTACAAATTATGATGAAACAATTCAAAATGTTCATATAGTATTTAAAAAAGCTGAAATAAAAAATACATTTGGAGAGATAGTTTCAAACCATGGACTTACACAATTAAGAATTGCAGAAACAGAAAAATATGCCCATGTAACATTCTTTTTCAATGGTGGAGAAGAGAAACAATATAAGGGAGAAGACAGAATATTAATACCTTCACCAAAAGTTGAAACTTATGATATGCAACCTGAAATGAGTGCAGTTGAAGTTACAGACAAGGTTGTTGAAGCTATTGAAAGTAAGAAATATGATACAATTATTTTAAATTATGCAAACCCAGACATGGTAGGTCATACAGGAAATCTTGAAGCAGCAGTGAAGGCTATTGAAACAATAGATGCATGCGTAGGAAGAGTTATTGAGGCTATAGAAAAGGTTAATGGAGTTGTATTAATAACTGCTGACCATGGTAACTCAGAGCAAATGATAGATTATGCTACTGGTGAGCCACATACAGCACATACAACAAATCCAGTTCCATTAATATTAGTTGGTAAAAAAGCAACATTAAAACCAGGAAGACTTGCAGACTTAGCACCAACAATGTTAGATATTATGGGAATTGAAAAACCAGCAGAAATGACTGGAGAAAGTTTAATAGTTAATAATTAATAGCGAAAATTAAGTAATGAATATTTATTCATCGTTCACTATTTAAAGTTCACTAATTATTAAAATATAAAAAGGAGGAATCTTTTATGAAAGATTATTTAGCAATCGAAGAAATTAGAGCACTAGAAATACTAGACTCTAGAGGAAACCCAACAGTACAAGTTGAGGTTGTAACAGAAGACGGATCAAATGGAGTAGCAATGGTACCATCAGGAGCATCAACAGGAAGCTTTGAAGCTGTTGAATTAAGAGATGGAGATAAATCAAGATACCTAGGAAAAGGTGTTACAAAAGCAGTTGCAAATGTAAACGATATAATTGCACCAGAACTAGAAGGAATGAATGTATTTGATCAAGTTGAAATAGACAAAAAGTTAATTGAAATAGATGGAACAGAAAATAAAGGAAGATTAGGAGCAAATGCAACATTAGGTGTATCTCTAGCAGTTGCAAGAGCAGCAGCTAGCAGCTTAGGAATGAGCCTATATAGATATTTAGGTGGAGTAAATGCTAAAACATTACCAATTCCAATGATGAACATAATGAATGGTGGAAAACATGCTGACAGTACATTAAGCGTACAAGAATTCATGATAATGCCAGTAGGAGCAACAAGCTTCAAAGAATGTTTACGTATGTGTGCAGAAGTATATCATAACCTAAAGAAAGTTTTAAAAGAAAGAGGACTTTCTACTGCAATAGGTGATGAAGGTGGATTTGCACCAATGGTAAAAGATGAAAGAGAAGCATTAGACACAATAGTTGAAGCTATTGAAAAAGCTGGATACAAACCAGGAAAAGACATTTGCTTAGCTTTAGACTGTGCAGCAACAGAAATGTATGACGAAGCAAAGAAAATAGGAAAAGATGGAATGTACTATTTTTGGAAAATAGATGAATTAAAAACTGTTGATGAAATGATAGACTTCCTAGTAGACTTAGCTGAAAAATACCCAATTATATCAATAGAAGATGGTCTAGCAGAAGAAGACTGGGATGGATGGAAAAAATTAACAGACAGATTAGGAGACAAAATTCAACTAGTTGGTGATGACCTATTTGTAACAAATATCAAGAGATTACAAAAAGGACTAGACTTAAAAACAGCAAACAGTATATTAATCAAACTAAACCAAATAGGAACATTAACAGAAACATTAGACGCAATAGAACTTGCAAAGAAAAATGGATACACAGCTGTAGTATCTCATAGATCTGGTGAAACAGAAGATACAACTTTAGCAGATGTTGCAGTAGCAATGAATGCAGGACAAATCAAAACTGGTGCACCATGTAGAACAGATAGAGTTGCAAAATACAATAGACTATTAAATATAGAAGCAGAACTAGGAAACGTTGCAATCTATCCAAATAAATTAAAATAAATAAAAAAGTGATGGGATTACAATGTAATCTCATCACAAAGGTAGTTTACAGCTTAATACTTACTATAGGGGAAGTTTTAATAAACATCTCTTCTGTTTCTGGCTTGCCAGTATATGGGCTTATTTTGCGACAGTATAATTCCAAAGGCAACCCAACACCAAGTGAAATCTTATCAATAATGTACTCCCGAACTCCATGAAACAGATAAAGTAAGTCCTTCTTCATGTAAATTTCGTACCTGCTATCTTTTGTTTTGACTACCATTACGTGGTCCTCCTAAAAATATTTAATAAATTTGTTATACACTTAAGCTGAAAAAACGAGGAAAACTAAAGCATATATATTAATTATATAATAATCCAAAAAGAAAAGCAAATATTGGGGTGTCGCCAAGCGGTAAGGCATCGGACTCTGACTCCGACATTCCGTAGGTTCGAATCCTACCACCCCAGCCAAGAAAAGAGTACTTCTCTTTTTTTTTATTACTAATTAATCAATTATTTAAGCAAATTTTAAGTTGATTTTTGTATAATACAAAATACGTCAAAAAAAATAAATAAAAGTGTAGATTTGACAAAAAAATATGATATAATATGCAAATGGTAATTTTTTATTGCCGATAAAAAAACAGAAAGAGGAAGAAAATGAAAGAAATTATACACATTGGTATTGATGTAGGTTCTACAACAGTTAAAATTTTAGTCATGAATGATGATTTAGAAGTCTTATATACAACATATAAAAGACATTTTTCAGACACAAAAAATACAGTTTGTGAATGTTTAACTGAACTTGCAAATAAATTTGAAGATTATGATATGACATTTAGTTTAACTGGTTCTGGAGCATTATCAGTATCAGAATTTTTAGGGTTACCATTTATACAAGAAGTTATAGCATGCAAAAGAACAGTTGAAAAATATATACCACAAACAGATGTTGTAATAGAATTAGGCGGAGAAGACGCTAAAATTATATATTTTGGAAAATCTATTGAACAAAGAATGAATGGAACGTGTGCAGGAGGAACAGGAGCATTTTTGGATCAAATGGCAACACTTTTAAATACTACTACACCAGGATTAAATGAACTTGCTAAAAACCATAACACAATATATCCAATAGCTTCAAGATGTGGAGTTTTTGCAAAATCAGACATTCAGCCATTATTAAATGAAGGTGCTGCAAAAGAAGATATAGCTGCATCAATTTTTCAAGCAGTTGTAAATCAAACAATATCTGGATTAGCATGTGGAAGACCAATAAGAGGAAAAGTAGCTTTTTTAGGTGGACCACTTAGCTACTTATCAGAATTAAGAAAAAGATTTATAGAAACATTGGAATTAACACCTGAAGAAATAATTATACCAGAAGATGCACACCTTTTAGTAGCAAAAGGTGCAAGCCTTGATTCTGTACAATATAACCCAATATCAGTGGAAAAATTGAAAAGTAAAATAGAATTATTAAGGAATTATCATGATTCTGCTGCTAATTCTTTAAAACCTTTATTTACAATAGAAAATGAGTATAAAGAATTTAAAGAAAGACATAGTAAACACACGGTGCCAAAGCGTGATTTAGAAACTTTTTCAGGAGATTGCTTCTTAGGAATAGATGCTGGCTCAACAACAAGTAAATTAGTTTTAGTAGATGAAAATGCAAATTTACTATATTCTTCATATAAAAACAATGAAGGAAAACCTTTACAAACAGTAATATCAATGCTAAAAGATTTATATAAGGTATTACCTAAAAAAGCGGTTTTAAGATATGCTGGTTCAACAGGATATGGAGAAAAATTAATGCAAACAGCACTAAATCTTGAGTTTGGAGAAATTGAAACCATTGCACACTATACAGCTGCAAAGAAGTTTATGCCTCAAGCCACAAGTATTGTAGATATTGGCGGACAGGACATGAAATACATAAAAATCAAAAATGGTGCGGTTGACAATATAATGTTAAATGAAGCTTGTTCATCAGGCTGTGGTTCTTTTATTGAAACATTTGCTAAAAGCTTGAAGTTAACAATAGAAGAGTTCGTTGATGAAGCAATAAAATCAAACAGACCAGTGGATTTAGGTTCAAGATGTACAGTATTTATGAACTCAAAAATTAAACAGGCTCAAAAAGAAGGCTATCAAGTAGGAGATATTTCAGCTGGACTTTCATATTCAGTTATTAAAAATGCAATTCAAAAAGTTATGAAAATAAGAGATGTAGAAACACTTGGAGATTCAATAGTTGTACAAGGAGGAACATTCTACAATGACGCTGTTTTAAGGGCATTTGAATTAATTGTTGGCAAAAATGTTATAAGACCTGATATAGCTGGACTTATGGGCGCTTATGGAGTTGCAGTCCTAGCAATAGATGAATTTAAGGCAAATAATGATAAACAATATATATCAAGAATTACTAAAAATGAAGATTTAGACGATTTAAAAGTAACTGTAATACATACAAGGTGCCATGGATGTGAAAACAACTGTGGACTAACAATTAATGAATTTTCAACAGGAAAAAGATTTATAACAGGAAACAGATGTGAACGTGGGGCAGGAATAGAGAAAAGCAAAACTCAAATTCCAAATGTATATAAATATAAGTATCAAAGACTTTTTGGATATAAACCATTAACTGAAGAAGAAGCAAAACGTGGAACAATAGGAATACCTAGAGTATTAAATATGTATGAAGACTATCCTTTCTGGTTTACATTGTTTACTGATTTAGGCTTTAGAGTTGTATTATCTGAAAAAAGTGATAGAAAAACTTACGAAAAAGGTATGGAATCAATGCCTTCAGAATCTGTATGTTATCCTGCTAAATTAAGTCATGGGCATATTATTAGTCTAATTAACCAAGGAGTAAAAACAATTTTCTATCCATGCATGATGTACTCAAGACAAGAAGACATGGAAGCAAATAACAAATACAACTGCCCAATAGTAATATCATATTCAGAAGTTTTAAAAAATAATGTTGAGGATTTAAAAACAGAAGGAATTAAATTCATAAACCCATTCTTACCATTTGATAGACAAGGACTAGTAAAAAGATTATATGAATTGGAAGACTTTAAGGAATACAACTTTACCAAAAAAGAACTAAAACAAGCTGTAGAAAAGGCAGAAGCGGAATATCAAAAGTATAAAGCAGATGTAAGAAAAAAGGGAGAAGAAACCATAAAGTATATTGAAGAAAACAACTTAAAAGGAATAGTTCTTGCTGGAAGACCATACCATATTGATCCAGAAATTAACCATGGAATAGACACAATGATTACAACACTTGGACTATGTGTTTTATCTGAAGATAGTATTGCTCATCTTTCAACAGTAAAAAGACCTATAAGAGTTGTAGACCAATGGGTATTCCATTCAAGGTTATATAGAGCTGCTGATGTTGTAGGGAAAAACAAAAATCTTGAATTAGTTCAATTAAATTCTTTTGGTTGTGGTGTTGATGCAGTTACAACAGACCAAGTAGAAGAAATTTTAGCAAGCTTTGGAAAGATGTATACATTGATAAAAATAGATGAGGTAAATAATTTAGGTGCAATAAGAATACGTATTCGTTCATTAATTGCAAGTATGAACAAGAGAAAAGAAATAAAGCCAAAATGCTGCGGAGATTATGAAATACAGAAAGTGGAATTTACAAAGGAAATGAAAAAAGACTATACAATACTTGTACCACAGATGTCTCCAGTACATTTTGAAATGTTTGAAGCGGCATTACTATCAGAAGGATATAAGGTAAAATTATTAAGAGAATGTACACCTCATACAGTTGAAACAGGGCTAAAATATGTTAATAATGATGCTTGTTATCCATCAATACTTTCAATAGGGCAATTACTAGAAGAAGTGGAATCAGGCAAATATGATACAAATAAATTAGCTTTAATGATGTCTCAAACAGGAGGAGGCTGTAGAGCAACAAATTATATAGGATTTATTCGTAAAGCTTTAAAAGATGCAGGTTATCCAAACATTCCAGTAATTTCATTTAACTTTGTAGGATTGGAGAAAAATTCAGGATTTAAAATAACCTTGCCTTTAGTAAAGAAGCTTATAAAAAGTGCAATTTATGGGGACTTATTACAAAAAATGCTACATAAAAATATAGCTTATGAAATAAATAAAGGAGAAAGTCAAAAACTATATTACCACTGGCTTGAAAAATGCAAAAAGTTAGTTGTAGATTCAACTACTAAAGAATTTAACTCAAGCATATATGAGATAGTAAATGATTTTGAAAAAATTAAGCTTGATACATCAACTATAAAACCAAAGGTTGGTATAGTTGGAGAGATACTAATTAAATATCATCCGTTTGGAAATAATTATTGTGTAGAATTGCTAGAAAAAGAGGGTGCAGAAGTTGTAATACCTGATTTAATGGGATTTGTAAAATATGTAATAATGAATAACATTGTTAAAGCAAAACTATTAGGCAGTGGAGCATTTAATGCAAGAATATATAAAGCAACACTTAATTTAGTAAATAGAATAGAAAAAGAGTACAGAAAAGCTCTAAACACTTCAAACAAGGGATATTTACATCCATGTAATATAGAAGAACTTGCCAAAAAAGTTGAAGATATTCTATCAACAGGTAACCAAACAGGAGAAGGATGGATTTTAACAGCAGAAATGCTTGAATTCATTGAACATGGAATACAAAATATAGTATGTGTTCAGCCGTTTGCATGTCTGCCAAATCATGTAGTTGGAAAAGGAGTAATTAAAACAATAAGAAATAAATATCCTGAGGCAAACATTGCACCAATAGATTATGATCCAGGAGCAAGTGAAAGCAACCAAGTAAACAGAATAAAACTTTTACTTACAATAGCAAAAGATAATATGAAATTACATGAAAAAAGAAAGAAAATCGAAGAAGAAGAAAACAAAGAGGAAAAAGAGAAGATAACAAATTAATATTAAAAAAGCTGAAAACCCACGAAAATACAAGAAAATTCGTGGGTTTGTTTTTTATTTTCACAAAACCTTAGCTAACTTTTGTAGCAATTAAAAACACGAACAAATTTTCTAAAAAGTATTGACAAACTTTAAAAAAAGATATAGAATATTTGCGAACAAGAATTTGGAGGTATGTTAATATGTTATCAACTTTACATATAAAAAATATAGGAATTATAGATGATTTATCAATTAATTTTAATGAGGGCTTTAATGTTCTAACAGGTGAAACAGGAGCAGGAAAAACTCTTATTATTGGTTCTCTAGCTATAATAGCAGGTGGTAGATTTTCAAAAGAAATGATAAGAAGGGGAGAAGATTATTCACTAATTGAAGCTAGCATTTTTGCACCAGAATGTGATCAGGCAGAAGATGGAAATATTATAATTTCAAGGGAAATTTATTCAAATGGAAGAAATACATGCCGAATTAATGGAAGATTAGTAACTGTAACAGAATTAAAAACTTTTATGAGTAAAGTAATTGATATACACGGACAAAACGATAATCAAAATTTACTAGATACTGCAAAACATATAAAATATTTAGATAATTTTACTGGAGAAAAAATTAAAAAAATCAAAGAGGAATATTTGCAATATTTCTATATGTATAATGACATTAAAAACAAATTAAACCAAAATTATGGAGATGAAACAGAAAGAACAAGAAAATTGGATTTATTAAAGTATCAATACAATGAAATTGATGTTGCACAGTTGGAAGATGGAGAAGATGAAAAATTACAAGAAAAGCATAATGCAATAATTAACAGCGAAAAAATTCAAGAAAATTTGCTTGCAGTTGATGAAAGTATTAACTTAAATGCGATCGATGCAATTTCTAATTCAATTAGATGTTTAGAAAAAATTCAAGACTATGGAGATGACTATAAAAATAAGCTTTTTGAACTAAAAAATATATATTATGAACTACAAGAAACAGCTAGAGATTTATCAAATTTAAAAGATGAGACAGATTTTAATGAGTATGAAAGAGATGAAATAGAAAGTAGATTAGATTTAATATTTTCATTAAAAAGAAAATATGGAAATAGCATAAGTGAAATATTATCTTACAAGGATAATCTTGTAAAAGAAATAGAACAAATAGAAAACCTTGATGAAATCAACCAAAAATTAAGAGAAGAATTAAACTCTACAGAATGTAAAATGCAAGATTTGTGCAATTTGATGAATAATATAAGAATAGAATATGCTAGAATATTAAGCGAAAAGATAAATAAGGAATTAAAGGACTTGGAAATGCCTAGTGCTAAATTCAGCGTTAAAATAGAACAACAGGAAAGTTATAATACAAATGGAAATAGTAAAGTACAATTTGAAATATGCACAAATGCAGGTGAAGAATATAAAGAACTTGTAAAAATAGCTTCAGGTGGAGAGATGTCAAGAATGATGCTTGCAATAAAAACTGTACTTGCAGATACTGACAATGTTCCTATTTTGGTGTTTGACGAAATTGATACAGGTATAAGTGGAAAGGCAGCAAAAGCTGTTGCAGAAAAAATGAAAATAATATCTAAAAAACATCAATCTCTATGCATAACCCACTTACCAGTTATAGCTGCACAAGGGAATAATAATTACTTTATTTATAAAAAAGTTGAAGAAGGAAAAACAAAAACAAATATAAAACTATTAAATGAAGAAGAAACCATTTATGAAATTGCAAGAATTGCAAATGGAGAAATAACAGAAGTTGCTATACAAAATGCAAAAGAGTTAAGAAAAGCATGCTAATGTAATTGAATTAATAAGAAAAATATTGTATTATATTATTTATGGAGGGGAAATATGAATTTATCTAATGAAAATGTTATTCATATAAAACAAGATGAGATAGAATACTTACAGTTTAGAAGACTATTAGAATATAAAGATAATATAATACATGCTTTTACATTGGGAGTTAATAACGATTACAGAATACCATTGTCAGGCTCAGGCAAAAGTATACTTACTAACGAGCAAATTGAAAAGAACAAAAATAGTTATAAGAAAATCTGCAAAAGTATCGGCATAGATTATAATAACATTGTAAAAACTAATCAAGTTCATAAGGATGTTATAAAAGATGTAAGCTATAAATTTAATAAAAATGCTCCAGACTTTGCAGAAGAAAAATATTCTAATACAGATGGATTAGTAACAAACAATAAAGGCTTTGCAATTTGTGCAACAAATGCAGATTGCATTGTTTTAATGATGTATGATTATAAAAGAAAAGCTATTGCAAATGTTCATTCTGGCTGGAGAGGAACAATTCAAAAGATTGCAGCAAAAACAGTAGATAAAATGAAAGAACTGTATGGAAGTAATCCAAAAGACATTGTATGTTGCATTAGCCCAAGTATAAGAAAATGCCATTTTGAAGTTCAAAACGATGTAAAAAATATATTCGAAAACACTTTTTCAAATTTGAAAAACGTAATTGAAAGTAAAAATGAAAAATGGTATATAGATACTGTTAAATTAAATACTGAGATGTTAAAGGAAAAAGGACTAAGAGCGGAAAATATTATTGATTCTAAAATATGTACAGTATGTAATTCAAATTTATTACATTCTTACAGAGGTTCAAACAAACATAATGGCTTAGAAATGGGAATAATAGAACTAGTATAACTAAATGAAAGGAATATATATAATGATAAAAAAGGCAATTAAACATTTTAACTTAATAACAAAACATAGATGGATAGTTTTTAAACTATGTGTAAAAGCTGGTATTCCATTTAGAGGTCTGCTACATGATTTATCTAAATATTCACCTACTGAATTTATAGAATCTGTTAAATTCTATGTAGGAGACCATAGCCCAATAACAGAGGCAAAGAAAGTAAATGGTTATTCAAAAGCATGGTTACATCATAAAGGAAGAAACAAACATCATTACGAATATTGGTATGATGGGAAGGCTATAGATAAAACTCCAGTAATACCCTATAAATATGCTGTAGAAATGGTCTGCGATACATTAGCTGCTGGAAAAACATATTTAGGGAAAAAATGGACTAATAGTAGCCAGCTAGAATACTGGACTAGAACTAAAGACTTAGAATTTATAAATAAAAAAACAGCAGATTTTCTAGAAGCAGTTTACATAGACGTAAGTAAAAATGGAATAGATGCAACAATAAATAAGAAAAATCTAAAAGCTCTATACCAAAAGTACTGCAAATAGCTACAAAATTGCATTATGTAGCGTAAAATGATACTTTGGACTTGAGCTGTCGCTTGACACTTCAGCTTTTGGAACAATAATCTGGTTTATTTGGGGTTATGGAGGCCTTTTTATTTCAATAATTCTTATTGTCTGTGGCATTAAGAACTTCATTGGAAAAAAACTTCTTAACAAGATTTTTGCTTTAATTTATTAAAAGGGGAAAAATCAGCTAGCAATAGCTGATTTTTATTTATATGTAGGTAAAAATTATAATTTTTTATTGACAAATGTTGAAACTAATAGTATAATTTTACCATACTGCAATTTGCAATTTTTAAAACTCCAAATATGATACACTTTGCTGATATAAAGGAGCAGCATAGGTTAAGGCAGAATATGAAACAGTAAATTGTAAGTAAAAAAATAATTTTGATGGAGAAAAAACGATGACACGGAAATTCATAGCATTTTTACTGGTGATTTCGTTGCTGTTTTGCATGTTCCCTGGCTGTGCTAAAGAAAATAGCACAATAACGGAGATGCAGATTGATGGTTACGACATCAGCCTCGAAGAAAGCCGAGAAAAACGCACAGCGTCCACAACGGTGGAAGGTGTAGCAATGAAGTGTGAGTATCTAATTGATACAAACGAGTATTGGCTATATCTTGATGATGAACCAATTAAGCTAAGGGTAAATACTTTAGAAAATGGCAATGTTGAGGTCTTTACCTCTGAAGAATGGACCGAAAAAAATGATGAAGTTATAGGTCAATTTGTATTAACTTTATCATTTGCAGTACCAGCACTTATAGCAGCAGCTAAAGCACTTGTTTGTGCTGTTGCATGTGTGGCTGTGACTGCAACTATCTGTGTATCTGCAGATGCATTGGGAAATGTAATTGGCGGTATCAAGAATAATACTAAAACATATTATCGATATCGGGAATATGATGTTACTGCTGCAGATGCTATACGCTTTGGAAGAATGAAAAAAATTAATACTTGTTATAAAGCATATCTTTCAGGCAATACAGTAATGATAGGTCAAGAAATTACAGAATGGGAAGCCGTTATGCGTATGACTAATGGTTATGACATCTTTGCCACTTCTGCATATGTAGCAGGACGCGTAGCAAATTCGGCGGCGACATATAGGGGAGTCTTCAATTCTGGAGAGGCTCATGCGGCGCATAGAGATGGAGAATATCCTCATTATCATGCTTTTGGTAGAAGATGGTACAAGAACAGGGCTCATTCTCCTCATGCTTGGTATCCGTTCTAACACAATTACAAAGTGGACACGCATGTGTCCACTTTGCATAAATATCTAATGAAAGGAAAACACTATGAAAGTAAATGTAGATTTTGCAACTTTTATTGATGAAATAGAATTTAAGGCGTTTTTAGGAAATGACATTAGTAAGTATAAACAAGGTTTCGAAGAATGGTATTTTAGACAAACAATAATAAATGATATTCCTGTTTATCCAAATCAGATAAAGTACAAGTACTTTGATGCAGAACCTATAATAGGGTGGATGAACGAAGTCGAACCAACATGTAATGCAAAAATCACAAGGAAAAATATTAAACCAGGAGATGAGGATACAAGCCTTCAATATATGTATTTTTAATATTTTATAATTGATAAGGAGAAAATCATGAAACGGATTATTGCTGCTATTTTAGGAATTTCTTTTGTGTTTACAGTATGTTCTTGTAATAGAAAAATTTATAAAGATGTAAAGATAGGCATCATAGATAGCTGTATTTCAAAAGAAATTCAAGAAGAAATGAAAATTGTACAAATCAATGATATTGTACAAATTGAAACCGACAACAATATTACTCATGGGAGCATTATAGCACAAATAATATTACAGGAAAACCCGAATTGTGAGATTTTTTATTGTAGCATTTATGGAGAAGAATGTGTTGGAAAAATTGATGATGTTGTAACAGCAATTAATTGGTGTATTGATAATAATGTAGAAATTATTACAATGAGCTTTGCGACTTTGAATGATGACAAAGCTATAAGAGAATGTGTACAAAAAGCCCTTAATAAAGGCATTATTATAACAGCATCTTGTATAAATTTTTCTGATAAGATATGCTATCCTGCAATGTATGATGGCGTAATTTCGGTGTCTGATGGATTTAATCCTAGAGCAACTGTAAGTTTAAAAGGTAAATCAGTGAAAATTAACCTTGATAATATAAAATTACAGAAACGGGAAGTTTCGTTTCTTACGGCTTTGGTGTGTGCTAAAATTACTAAACAGTTAGCTACAGGATATACAAAAGAAGAAATCTTAAAGAAAATAGAAATTGATTAGAAAATCTGGTTAAGGTAAACCCTTAACCAGATTTTTCTAAAATTTACTATAAAATTTTTCTACTATTCATGTACCATATGAAAGAATGATTAAGTTAAAAAATCACTTTAAGAAGTTTGCTTTTCCATTTTTTTCTTTACCTAAGTCATTATCACTTTTTTTCATGGATTTATATGCATTGCCAATAAAAATTATTGTATAATATTTAAAAATTTGATATAATTATTCAAAATTTAAAGTTTGTTTGGAGGAGTAAATATGGATAATAAAAAATTTGTTATTACAGATGAAAATGTAGAAGAATATGCAAAAAAAATATCAAACTGGATAAAAAAGCAAGTAGAAAAGGCAAAAACAGATGGTGTAGTTCTTGGAATGAGCGGTGGAGTTGACTGTAGTACTGTTGCAAGATTATGCCAGGAGGCAGATGTAAAAATTCATTTAGTAATATTACCAGTTGGGAACAATATGAAAAATTCAAGTACTTTTAATCATGCTATGGATTTAATTAATAAATTTAATTTTGAATATCATATATTTGATATAAAACCAGCAGTTGACGCTCTTATAATTCCAACAGAAGAAAAAACATACAGAACCGAACTTGCAAAGGCAAATATTAGACCAAGGGTTAGAATGACATATCTATATGAATATGCTCAAATTAACAATTTACTTGTAGTTGGAACAGGAAATTTATCAGAAGCAACTGTTGGATACTTTACAAAATGGGGAGACGGAGCACATGATTTTAATCCAATAGCAAATTTGACAAAAAGAGAAGTATATGTACTTGCAAAATATCTTCAGGTACCAGAAAGCATAATAACAGCAAAACCTTCAGCAGACCTTTGGGAAGGACAAACAGATGAAGACGAAATAGGAATAACCTATAATCAAATAGATGACTTTATTTTAAACGGAACAACAGGCGTTGATGAAATTGACGAAATTATAAAAAGAAAAAATGAGCAAAATTCCCACAAATTAAATTCTATCCAAAAATTTATTGATTAAACTTTTAGATTAGAAAGGAATAAAAAAATGAAAAAAATAGTTGTAATTGCTGCTATGGAACAAGAATTAGCAGCCATAAAACAAAAATTCGAAATAGTTGAAGAAAAAAAACTAAAGGATTTGACGTATTATGAAGGAACATTAAATGGCAAAGAGTACATTTTAATAAAAAGTGGTATTGGCAAGGTAAATGCTGCAAGAACAACACAAATGTTAATTGATTTCTTTGATATAGAATATATTATAAACGTTGGCACAGCTGGTTCCCTAAATAATAAATTAGAAATTGGTGATATATTAATAGGTGAAAAATTAGTGCAACATGATTTTGATACAACAGCATTTGGAGATGAAAAAGGCTATATAACAGGAACAGGCAAAATATTTAAAAGCAATAGAGACTTGGTAAATACATATAATATAGACGCAAACAATGAATATAACATTATAATTGGAACCATTGCAACAGGTGACATATTCTGTACAGAAAAATGGATGAAGGAGAAAATAAGAGGTAAATTTGAAGCCGACTGTGTAGAAATGGAAGGAGCCGCCATTGCACAAGTATGTACATTAAACAAAATACCTTTTGTTGTAATACGCTCTATCTCTGACAAACCAAATGGAGAAAATGCTATGGATTTCAACAAATTTATAAACATGGCCTCAAAAAGATGTGCTGATTTAATTTTTAAGACAAATTGATAAAAATAAAGGCTTGTAAAACTAAAATTGATTAAGATTAATAACTAAAAATCACTTAAAACACTTGCAATTTGAACAAAAATATAGTACAATAATAAAGGTAAAAATTACCTTATACTTAGCTTAATAGAAAAATCCGACTTTAAGTTCAGTTTAAGGCAAATATATTAAAAAGGAGGAATACAAGATGACTAAAGAAAGAAAGACAGAAATCATTAAAAATTTCGGTAGAGATGAAAAAG
>USDL01000019.1 GCA_900553365.1 uncultured Clostridium sp. | reverse complement strand
AAGTGAGCGGAAAATTTTTAAAAGACCCAGGAAGGGCTTTTAAAAATTTTCCGCCACTAGTGTGGCGCCAATAGGCGCTTTTTTTGTTGCGTGCGTAAATGTTATCACATTTCTTTCATATATGGTACCTTTTTCTTTTAAAAACTATTGCAAACAAAGAAACTTTATTATATAATTATTCGAGAAATTATGAGTATTATCTGGGAAAAGTCAAATAATATAAGAGAATTATAACATTTTTTAAGGAGTGATTTTAATGGTAAAAAAAGTTGCAATTATTACAAATGGTGGAGATTGTCCAGGATTAAATGCTGTTATTAGAGCAATTGTAAAAACAGCAGAAACAAACGGTGTAGAATGTTATGGATATATAGAAGGATATAAAGGACTATATGAAAATAAATACATTAAGCTAGAATCAAATGGAAGTGCTTCAGGTTTATTACACAGAGGAGGCACAATAATAGGTGCATCAAATAGCACAAATTTATTTAATTTAAAAGTAGAAGAGAATGGACAGACTGTATATAAAGATGTATCAGATATATGTATAGAAAACGTAAGAAAAGCAGGCTTTGACTGTATTTTTACATTAGGTGGAGATGGAACACAAAAGTCAGCAAGAGACTTTTCAGTAAAAGGACTTAATATAATTGGTGTGCCAAAAACAATAGACAATGATGTAGCACATTGTGAAATAACATTTGGATATAATACGGCTGTATCTGTTGCAACAGAAGCATTAGATAGATTACACTCAACAGCAGAATCACATCATAGAGTAATGGTATTAGAAGTAATGGGACGTTATGCTGGATGGATAGCACTAGAATCAGCAGTAGCAGGAGGTGCAGATGTTGCATTAATTCCTGAAATACCTTATGACATAAATAGTGTTATTAACAAAATAAATGAAAGAAAAGCAGAAGGTAAAAAATTCAGCATAGTTGTAGTTTCAGAAGGTGCAAAGCCAAAAGATGGAACCATGGTAGTAAAGAAAACATTAGATGATGGCAAAGGCTTAGACAATGTACGTTTAGGAGGTATAGGAGATAAGCTTGCAGAAGATATAGAAAAATTAACAGGAATGGTATCAAGAAATACAACACTTGGATATGTACAAAGAGGAGGAACTCCAACAGCATTTGACAGAGTTTTATCAACTAAATATGGATATAAAGCAATGGAATTAGCTCTAGAAGGTAAATTCAATGTATTAGTAACACTAAAAGGAGGAAAACTTGGATCTGTTCCATTAGAAGAAGTTGTTGGAAACAACAAAGAAATAGGAGCACGTTCAGGAGGAACAGAAAATACAAATATTAAAACAATAAAAATGGATGACGATTTAATAAAAGTTGCACGAAACTTGGGAATATGTTTAGGAGACTAAGTATAAGAAAGGAAAATAAAAAATGATTAATTTTAAAGAAAAAATAGCAAAAGAAATAGCTTCTGTAACAAATTTGGATGAAAAAGAATTAGCAACATATATTGAAATTCCGCCAAATAGTGACTTAGGAGACTTTGCATTTCCATGCTTTAAACTAGCAAAATCACTACGAAAAGCACCACCTGTGATTGCAAACGAAATAAAAGAAAACATAAAAATAGATGAAAAAATCATAGAAAAAATAGAAATAGTTGGTGGGTACTTAAACATATATATTAATAAAGAAACATTAATAGAAAATGTCTTAAAAGAAGTTGCAGATAAAAAAGAAAAATATGGTTCTAGCGATATTGGACAAAATAAAAATGTAGTAATAGATTATTCTGCACCAAACATTGCAAAACCATTCCATATTGGACACTTACGTTCAACAGTAATAGGAGGAGCTTTATATAAAATATATAACTTTTTAGGATACAACAGTGTAGGAATTAACTATTTAGGAGACTGGGGCTTACAATTTGGTAAGGTAATGGCTGGATATGACATGTGGAAAGATGAGTACGATTTTTCAAAAAGTGAAATTCAAGCCATACTAAAAATATATGTAAGATTTTGCCAAGAAGAAAAAGAAAACCCTGAATTAACAGAAAAGGCAAGAGAGTATTTCAAAAGACTAGAAGATGGAGCTGAAAAAGAAGTAAAAACTTGGAAATGGATAAGAAAAATAAGCCTAGAAAACTACCAGAAAACATACAATTTATTAAACTCAAAATTCGATTCATATAATGGCGAATCATATTATAATGATAAAATGGAACCAATAGTTGAAGAGTTAAGAAATAAAGGCTTACTAAAAGAATCAGAGGGAGCACAAGTAGTAGATTTAGCAGAATATGATATGCCACCATGCATAATAATTACATCAGCAGGAACAACAATATATGCAACAAGAGATTTAGCATCTCTAAAAGACAGAATAAATACATACAATTTTGATAAAGCAATATATGTTGTAGGAAACGAGCAAAGACTACACTTTAAACAAGTTTTCAAAGTGCTAGAACTAATGGGTTACCCAGAATATGCAGCAAAATGTGAGCATGTACCATTTGGGTTAGTTGTAGATAAAACAGGAGAAAAAATAGGCTCAAGAAAAGGAAACTCAGTATTCTTAGAGGATATATTAAAAGAAGCAATTCAAAAAGTAGAAAAAATAATAGATGAGAAAAATCCAAATCTAGAAAACAAAGAAGAAGTTGCAAGAAAAGTTGGTGTAGGAGCAATAATCTTTAACGATTTATCAAATAGTAGAATAAAAGACGAGATATTTGATTGGGATATGTTACTAAACTTCCAAGGAGAAACAGGACCATACATTCAATATATTTATGTACGTACGAGAAGTTTAATTGAAAAAGCAGGATATATTCCACAAATAGAGAATATAAACTTTAGTGTGTTAAAGGAAAAAGAAGCAATAGAAACAGTAAAATTATTGTACAACTTTAATGAAGTAGTTCAAAATGCAGCAGACAAAAATGAACCATCAGTTGTAGCAAGATACTTAATAGATGTAGCACAAAACTTCAGTACATTTTACAATGAACATAAAATAATAACAGAAGACAAAGCACTCCAAGATGCAAGATTAGCTCTAACATACTGCGTAGGAACTGTGCTTAAAACAGGCGTAACATTACTTGGTATGGAGATGCCTGATAAAATGTAATTAAATAAGGAGGAATTTTAATGAAAGCAATCGAATTAAAACACCCACTAATTGAACACAAGCTAGCAATATTAAGAGACAAAAAAACAGGAACAAAGGAATTTAGAGAGATAATTTCAGAACTTGGAGAAATGCTTTGCTATGAAGCGATGAAAGATGCAAAAATGTATGAAACAGAAATTGAAACACCAATGGAAAAAATGAAAACAAGAAAAATCAACGAAGATAATTACGCATTTGTACCAATTTTAAGAGCAGGAACAGGAATGTTAGACGGAATAATAAATATGGTACCAAACGCAAAAATAGGCCATATAGGAATGTACAGAGATGAAGAAACATTCAAACCAAATGTATACTTCTTCAAAGTACCAAAAGACATAGAAAAAAGAGAAGTATTAATATTAGACCCAATGCTTGCAACAGGAGGTTCTGGACTAGATGCAATAGAATTACTAAAAGAAAAAGGCGTAAAAAAGATGAAATTCTTATGCATAATAGCTGCACCAGAAGGAATAAAAGCAATAGAAGAAAAACACCCAGATGTTCAAATATATACCACTTCAATAGACAGACAACTTAATGAACATGCCTACATATTACCAGGTCTAGGAGACGCAGGAGACAGAATTTTTGGAACAAAATAAAAAGTAAAATAAAATTACAAATTGCAAAAATACAATTTGTAATTTTTTATTATAGACAAAAGCAAATAATAACATAACTTGCTATATTATGCCTTTAGAATTTTAAAACATAAATCACAAAATTTTTTTATCCACCTATTGATAAATGTTACAAAATAAGGTATAATATAACAGAAATAAAACAGATTTATTACAAGAATATTAAATTAATGTTACATTTTAGTTAATACTCTTGACATATCTAAAAAAACGAATAAAATATATGTAGACAAATTAGTTAGAGGAATTATATGAGGGTAATTAGTGGAAGTGCTAGAGGTAAAAAATTAGTTTCACTTGAAGGAAATAATACAAGACCAACTCTAGACCGTGTGAAGGAATCTTTATTTAATATTTTACAGTTTGATATAGCAGACAAAGATGTATTAGACTTATTTGCAGGTAGTGGAGCTATTGGAATAGAAGCAATAAGCAGAGGTGCTAAATCAGCTATATTTTGTGATAACTCACCAGAGGCAATAAAAATAATAAAAACCAATATTGAAAATACAAGAAGTACAGAAAAAGCAACAGTTTTAAATAAGGATTATTTGCAGGCTTTAAAATATTTATCAGCAAATAATAAAAAGTTTGACATTATATATTTGGACCCTCCATATAAAACAGAGTTCGCAAATATTGCAATAAAAGAAATAATAGATTTAAACTTATTATCAAAAGATGGAATTATAATTTTAGAAACAGACGATATTGAAAAAGAAAAATCAATCCAAAAGGAAAAAATAGAGATTTTTGATAAGAGAAAATATGGGCGAGCTATACTCATATTTATTCGAAAGGAGTAAAACATGGAGATTTTTACATTATTAGAAACACTAGAAGATATATTAGAAAGAAGTAAATCTGTACCTTTTACAGAAAAAGCAATAGTAGATAAAGAGGAAGTTCTTGAAATAATAAAAGATATAAGATTAAAACTTCCAGATGAATTAAAACAAGCTAAATGGATTAAAGAAGAGAGAGCTCGTATACTTGATGAAGCACAAAAAGAAGCAGATGGAATTGTAAGAGAAGCTGAAAATAGAATAATATCAATGATAGATGAACATGAAATTACAAGAAAGGCTTATGAACAAAAAGCTGAAATAATTGAAACTGCCAATGAAATGTCTAGAGAAATTACAAAAGGAACAAAAGACTATGCAGACGGCATTTTAGAAGATTTAGAAAAAGCAATAAACAATGTAAATGGTGCAATAAATGAAGCTTTGAAGACAATAGAGCAGAATAGAAGTGAACTTAAATAAATAGCTAAAAGTCAGAAGTTTTATTCTGGCTTTTTATTAAATGAAAGGATATAATTATGGGAAGAAAGAAAAAGAAACAAAAAAACAATTTAGATATACAAGTAGTAGTGTTATTTATTATAAGTGCTGTACTTGCCTTTTTAATATATGGAAAACCAGGATATATTGGTCAGAATATTATACCATACTTAGAATATGCAATAGGCTGGGTAGAATATTTGCTACCAATAGCTATATTTGCTGCTGCTGTTGATTTGGCATGTGAGCAAGACAAGAAAGAAACAACAGTAAAGGTTGCTCAATACTTAATTTTTGTACTTGCTATATCAATTATAATAACAACTTTAAATGGAGATACAGGAATTATAGGAAGAACAATAACAGAATACATAATAGGCTTAGTTGGAAAAGCTAGTACAATAATTATTTCCTTAGGAGTTATAGCAATTCTTTCAATATTTATGTTTGGAATAAAACCAGCGGATAAGGTAAAAGAAATAGTTGAAGAGAGAAAAGAAAAAAATATAGGAAAAAAAGAAATAAGCGGAAGAAACAGAGTAAGAACTATAGAAGAAATAGAAGATAATAAAGAACCTGTAATTTCCGGTTTTAAAGAAAATATAGAAAAACTTAAAGAAAAACAAAAAAACAAAAAAGAGTTAAAAGAATTAGAACGAAAAGAATCAGAAATATTAGATAATCAAATAAGCATAAATATGGGAAATGAACAAGCAGGATTATTTAAAAAGCAGGAAGAAACAAAAGAAGATAAATCAAAAGAGGTATTAACACTAGAACATACATTGACAGTTGAAGACCAAAATTATGAATTCCCACCAATAGAATTCTTAAATGAGGGCAAACCTACCGCAAAAAACAGTAAAAAAGCAATTACAGATACAGCAAGCAAATTACAAAGAACATTACACAGCTTTGGTGTTGCTGCAAAAGTTGAAAATGTTTCAGTAGGACCAACAATTACACGTTATGAATTAAAACCGGCAGAAGGCGTAAGAGTAAGCAAAATAGCAAATTTAGCAGATGATATTGCATTAAATTTAGCAGCAGAAAGCATAAGAATTGAAGCCCCTATACCAGGTAAACAAGCAGTAGGAATAGAAATTCCAAATAGAGAAAAAGACATGGTTGCATTAAGAGACATAATAGGAGATAAAAAATTCCAAGAAGCAAAATCAAAATTAGCATTTGCAGTTGGACGTGATGCAGCAGGAGAAACAATCGTTGCAGATATTGCAAAAATGCCACACGTACTTATTGCAGGAAGTACAGGTTCAGGAAAGAGTGTATGTATCAACACATTAATTACAAGTATTATATACAAAGCAAAACCAAGTGAAGTAAAACTTGTAATGGTAGATCCTAAAGTAGTTGAACTTTCAGTATATAATGGAATTCCACATTTACTTATACCAGTAGTTACAGATCCTAAAAAGGCAGCAGGAGCACTTCAATGGGCTGTACAAGAAATGGTAAATAGATACCACTTATTTGCAGAAAAAAATGTAAGAGACATATCAGGATATAATGAAGCACTAGAAAAAGAAGGAATAGAAGAAAAATTACCACAAATTGTAATAATAATAGATGAGCTTGCAGATTTAATGATGGTAGCAGCAAAAGATGTTGAAGACGCAATTTGTAGATTAGCACAAATGGCAAGAGCTGCTGGAATGCACTTGGTAATAGCAACACAGAGACCTTCTGTAGACGTAATCACAGGTGTAATTAAAGCAAATATCGCAAGTAGAATTGCATTTGCGGTAACATCAGGTGTAGACTCAAGAACAATTATTGATTCAATAGGTGCTGAAAAATTACTTGGAAAAGGAGATATGCTATTCTATCCATCAGGTACAATAAAACCACAAAGGGTACAAGGTGCATTTATATCTGACAGCGAAGTTGAAAAAATAGTAACATTCTTGAAAAACAATGGTGGCCCAGTATATAGTGATGATATATTAGAAAAAATTGAAAAGGCAAATTCAACAGATCAAGAATTAGATAGCGAAGATGATGATGAAACAGATGAATTCTTAATGGATGCAATAGATATGGCAGTTAATATGGGACAAATATCAGCATCTGGACTACAAAGAAGATTCAAAATAGGATATACAAGAGCAGGAAGAATAATAGACCAAATGGAAGCAAGAGGGTTAATTTCAGGTTATGAAGGAAGTAAACCTAGAAAAACTCTAATAACAGAAGATAGATGGCAAGAATTAAAAATGTCAAAACCAACAATGGGAGAAATAAAGGAAGCAGGACAAAAATTAGTTGAAATGAATGGAAACACATCTTCAACAACTGATAATGAATAATATTTATACAAAGAACGACTTTTAAGGTCGTTCTATTGTATATGAAAAGGAGCAATAATAATGGCAAAAACGGTAGCATTTTATACCTTGCGGATGGAAGTTAGTTCAATCAGTATGAAAAATAAAAATGGGAAAAATTAAAAAAACAAAAATCGCTGAAAGGTAGTAATAGTATGGAAAACAAAGAAAATAAAAGGAAAAAGACCGTTGCTCTATTTACATTGCGGTTGTAAGGTCAACCAATACGAAACAAATGCAATAGCACAAAAATTCATTGAAAAAGGCTATACAAAAGTTGAATTTGATGAAAAGGCAGATATATATATTATAAATACTTGCACAGTAACAAGCATGGCTGATAAAAAATCAAGACAAATTATAAGACAAGCCAAAACACATAACAAAAACGCTATAGTAGTTGCAACAGGCTGCTATGCACAGGTAAGCAAGGCAGAACTTGAAAAAATAGAAGAATTAGATATAATCGTTGGAAATACTGAAAAAAACAACATAGTTAAAATAGTGGAAGAATATTCAAATAGCAAAGAAGAAGAAGTGGGCAAAATAGAAGAAGAAAAAGAATTTCAAGACTTTGGAACAGTAACATATACAGAAAAAACAAGAGCAGTTATAAAAGTACAAGATGGCTGTAATAATTTTTGCTCATATTGCATAATACCTTATGCAAAGGGAAGAGTAAGAAGCAGAAAACCAGAAAGTGTAATTAAAGAAGTAAAAGAAATAGTAAAAGAAGGAATAAAAGAAGTTGTAATAACAGGAATACATGTTGCTTCTTATGGTAAAGATTTTGAAGATGGAACAAGACTGATAGATTTACTAGAGCAAATAAATAAAATTGAAGGATTAAAAAGAATTAGACTTGGCTCATTAGAACCAAATTTAATAACTCCAGAATTTGTTGAAAGATTAGGCAATGTAGATAAAATATGTGACCATTTCCATTTATCACTTCAAAGTGGATGTGACGAAACTTTAAAGAGAATGAACAGAAAATATACAACACAAGAATTTGAAAATGGAGTAAATTTATTAAGAAAAAAATTCCCTGAAGTAGCATTAACAACCGATATTATTGTAGGTTTTCCAGGGGAAACAGAAGAAGAATTTAATACAACTTATAAATTTTTAAGCAAAATAAAATTTAGCAAAATGCATGTGTTCAAATACTCACAAAGAAAGGGAACAGTTGCAGCAAAAATGAAAAACCAAGTAAATCCACAAATAAAGGAAGAAAGAAGTAACAAATTAATAGAGCTATCAAATAAAAACGAAATAGAATTCTTAGATAATAATTTAGGAAAAGAGCTAGAAGTATTATTTGAAACAAAAACACAAAATGGATATACTGAGGGACATACAACAAACTATATAACAGTAAAAAGTAAAGGCGAAAATCTTGAAAACACAATAAAAAGAGTAAAAATTTCAAAACGTGAAAACCTAGAATTAATAGCAGAATAGAAAAAAATGTAACAATTTTGTAACAATTTTGTAAAGAAAATGTTAAATTTTTCTTTACAAAAACTATTGATTATTGTAGAAAAATGTAGTATAAGTTTATAAGAAGATATAGAGATTAAACAATAAAATATTACTAAAGAAGAAAATCTCAAATACTTTAAAAGGGAGGAAAGAATAATGAGTGAAGTATCAAAATTTATTCCAATGGAAAATAGTGGTGAGACAGTAAGAGAGAATGCAGGAACAGTAGGAAGTAATGTAGCTGGAGCAGAAAACTCTGCTTTTAAGGTATGTACAAATAATAAAAACCTACCAGCAAAACCATCATCAATGTGGAATAAATTAAAAGGAATTTTCTGTTACGAAATAAAAGTTGAATTAACACCATATCAACAAAAAATTGAAGATGAAATAAACGAATTCCTACATCAAGAAATAACATGGGAAGGATTCAAAAACTTCTTATTTCAAGATGTAAATATAACATTTGGAAAAGATAAAAAGAAGTAAAATAAAAAAACGGTGTTTAGCCGTTTTTTTTTATTTGTCAAATTGCTATTGACATAATGGCGTAAAAAAGTGTATAATATATAAGTACATGGGGATGTATTTTGGCTTCGACGGTATTTTTGAAATATAAATAGCGAGTAGTGGATGGTTGCTTTGGCCACTATAAAAAAGCAAATTAAATTTAAACGCTGATAATGAATTAGCATACGCTGCCTAAGTTTGGCACGTCGTTTTACCATAAAGCCTACTGTTATGGATAAAGCGTCGACTAAAGTAGGAAACAAAATTGTTCTTCGCCTTAAGAACAATGGGTAATAAAAGGCTACCTTAGAATTTAAGCGTGTTTATTTGCAAGAATTCAAGGGAAGTTTAAATAATAAACTACACTCGTAGAAGTTTGTATGGATAGAATATTGGACGAGGGTTCGACTCCCTCCATCTCCACCAATATAGTAAAAAATTGAGTATAAATTGTTGACTTTTAGCATAAAATATAGCATCAGAATATTAGAAAGTAATTGAAAGATTGCTATGTTAGATGACCAGTAGTTTACTACTGGTCATCAGTCGTCCTAATGAAATTTATTAACAAAATTTTTATGGCTTTATTATATACATACATTTGCTACTTATAGCTATGAAAATTTATGATATACAGATGATTTATGGATGAATTATAATTTTTTATTTGAAATTAAAACTATAATGATACGAAACAGATGTTAAAAAATGGATATTTATGATATAATGTATATGTAGGAATCTAAGGAGTTGAGTGTTTTGAATCAAGAAAATTATGAATTATATAATAAGTTAAGTGCATTAAGAAATAATTTGCAAAAACAATTCTATGATTATAATAATAGTAGAAAACCAACAATATGTACTGAGGATTCTTTAAGATTACTAGTTAAATATAAACCAACTACTATAGAAGATATGTCTAACATAAGTGGCATTGGAGATACTTTTATTAAAAATTATGGGCGATTTTTTCTAAAAGAAATAAAACATTTTGTTTCTACAGATAGTGTTGAAATAAATGATAATGAAAAAACTATATTAAGTAAATTAGAGAATAGATTAGTAAATATAAATAGAAGAAATAGATTATTATATAGTGGTAAAGTTAACAAAGACTATGGTTTAGATTTATTTAAAATAATAAACAATATAGAGGAGCTAGAAAAGTTTATACTTTCTAGAAGTACTAAGTCATTTAAGATTATAGATGTTAAAGATTTTGATGACGATAAATTAAAAACAATCTTAAAATTAATAAGACAAGTTTCAAAAATAGAAACTGAATCAGGTAATAACGAACTATATATTGCATATCCTTTTGTACAAGGGAAAATGGAACAAGAAAATTTTAATGTAAAAGCCCCATTATTGTTATTTCCAGTAAAGATGGATAGAACTTCTGAGAATGTTATTTTAAAAAATGATTTTAGTCGTGATATTTTATATAATACAAATTTAATATTAGCTAATAATAAATTTAATGGTAAGAATGAAGTTTTACCAGATAATGCAATTGATGAATTTAATGAAAAAACTTATATAAATGATATGATTGATTTTTATAATGAAAATAAATTTTATATTCAATATGATGATTGCAAAATTGAAAAATTCTTAGAAAATAAAGTTAGTGAATTCCCTAATTATAAAAATGGCGAATTTGAAGTTAAAAAATATATGATACTTGGCATTTATTCAACATATGTAACTTCTATGTATGAAGATTTTCATAAAATGATTCAAGATAATAATGCAACTAAATTAATTAAAGAATTGTTATGGGGAATGGAAAATATATTAGATAATGTTGATGTTACATATGATGAATCTGAGAATAAAACACAAACAATGGAAACCATAGAGAATGAAATAGATTATATTAATGAGTTAGACTTTTCTCAAGAAAAAGTATTAAAAGAGATTAATACATCGGATTCAATTGTAGTACAGGGGCCTCCAGGAACTGGTAAATCGCAAACAATAACAAGTATAATTTCACAATGTATATTACAAGGTAAAAAAATATTAATGGTTTCTGAAAAGAAAACAGCTCTTGATGTTATTTATTCAAGATTAGGTGAATTATCAAAATTTGCTATTTTAATAGATGATGTTGAAAATAAACAAAACTTTTATGAACAATTAAATTCAATAATTAACTCTATGAATTCTAATCATTCATTACTATATAAAATGAATGAATCGAGAACTCAAACAGTTGAAAATATTAAAAGCAAGATTGAAACAATCAATTATGATATTCAGTGTTTAGAAACAATAGCTAAACAAGTCTACGGAATAAACGACTTTGATACAACAATGTTCAATGTATATAATGTTTGTAAAAGATTTAATCTAAATAACAAAAAGGAGGTTAATGATTATACTGTTGCTAAGAGTAGAATTACTGAAACTATTTTAAAACTTAAATATCCAGAATTAACAAGAATTAAAGATTTATTTAATGAAGAAGACACTTCGAAATGTTTAGATGAATACTTATCAATTCTAAAAATTAGCCCTTTTATTAACAATATAAAAACAAATTTAATTGATGTTGAGATTGTTGAATTTACAAGAAAAATAGATGAATTAGAATTATCTATAAACAAATTTAATAGTATGCCTTTTTATAAGAAGATATTTGAAAAAGGAAAATTAAAAGAAAAAATTAACTATATAATTAATAATTATTTTTTAGTAAATAATAAATTAATTGCAAAATTGTTAGTAAGCAATATTCCGTTTATAAAAAAATTTATTCCATCTTATCAGGAATTTGTATCCAATAAGTTTATATATGATAAATTAGATTATAACGAAAAAGAATATGTTAGAATTATTGAACAATTAAAGGATGAGCTAAATATTTCATTTAAAGAATCTAATGAGCAATTATATAATACAATATTATTCAATGTTATATGCACATTTGAAAAGAATAATGTAAATGTAACAAACTATATTAGTAATTTTGATAATATAAGAAATGACATTAGAAAAAATATTGTAGAGAAAAAAGATTTAACAAGAAAACTAGCATTTAACCAATTACTTCAAGACGTTTCTAATTTAGATGGAAATAATAAAATAAGTAAAATTGAGGAAATGTGCAATAGAAAAAGAAAAATGTCTGTTAATAAGTTTATGTCAAAATACAAACTTGAAATGTTAGACTCAATAAAAATATGGCTAATGACACCTGAAGTTGTTTCTGATATAATGCCATTTGAAAAAAATGTATTTGATTTAGTTATTTTTGATGAAGCCTCTCAGTTATATGTTGAAAAATCTATTCCAGCTATTTATAGAGCCAAAAAAGTTGTTATAGCTGGTGACCAAAAACAATTAAAACCGTCGAGTTTAGGACAAGGAAGAATTCTTGATGAGATAGATGAAGATGAAACATCTGATGGGTTCTTAGAATATGAAAGTTTACTTGATGCAGCAAGGTATAAGTATAAACATACTATGTTAAATTATCATTATAGGTCAAAATATGAGGAATTAATTGCTTTCTCAAATTATGCTTTCTATAATGGAAAATTAATGGTTACTTCATTAGCTCAAAAGTCAGATGAAAAACCAATCGAAAGAATAAAAGTTGAAAATGGTATGTGGATTGATAAAAAGAATGAGCAAGAAGCTAATCAAGTAGTTAAATTAGTAAAGAAAATTTTAAAGACTAGAAAAAATAATGAAACAATTGGTGTAATTACTTTTAACTCATCTCAAATGAATTTAATTGAAGAGCTGATTGAAAAAGAAAAAATGATTGATACAAATTTTGGAACACAAATGTTATCAGAAGAAAATAGATATTCCAATGGAGAAAATATTAGTTTCTTTGTTAAAAATATTGAATCAGTTCAAGGTGATGAAAGAGATATTATTATTTTCTGTATTGGCTATGCTAAAAATGAAAAAGGTCGAGTAGCTATTAATTTTGGTTGGTTAAATCAAGATGGTGGAGAAAATAGATTAAATGTTGCTATATCAAGAGCAAAACAAAAAATTTATGTAGTGACATCTATTGAACCCGAAGAGTTGGTTGTTGATTATACTAAAAATGATGGCCCAAAATTATTTAAACAATATTTAGAATATGTTAAAGCTTTAAACGATGGGCAAAATGATTTGGTTAAATCACAATTGTTATCATTACTAGATAGAAATGAATCGGACCAACAACAATTAACTTTTGATAGTGCCTTTGAAGAAGAAGTTTATGATAAATTAATTGAGCAAGGGTATAATGTTGAAACACAATATGGTATTGGTGGTTATAGAATAGATTTGGTTATTAAGTCTAAAGATGGAAAAAATAATATTCTAGGTATTGAATGTGATGGTAGATTATACCATAGTTCAAAATATGCTAGAGAAAGAGATTATCATAGACAAAAATATCTTGAATCTAGAGGATGGAAAATATATAGAATTTGGAGTCAAAATTGGTGGAAAAATCCAGATGCAGAAATCAAGAAAATTGTTAAGTATATTGAAAAAATAAGTAGCAAAGATTTACAATAATAAAAAAAGAGCAATTTTTATTGCTCTTTAATTTCTGGTAGCGAGAAGTGGATTCGAACCACCGACCTGTCGGGTATGAACCGAATGCTCTAGCCAACTGAGCTATCTCGCCATGAACTATTCTATTATACATAAGTTTACAGCATTTGTCAAGGAATTTTTTAAAAAATTATTTTTTCTTTTTAACTTTAGGTATAATAATATTATTTTTATCTTCTTTTGGGTTAGGTTTAGCAACATTAAGGTGCTCATAAACAGGCGAAATATCTAAATTTTCACCATTCTCATCCATAACAACTTCAATATCATTATTTTCACTCATTAAAATCACCTAGGATGATAATAGCATAAAATAAAAAATATGTCAACAAATTTGTAAATTAAATTAAACTACTTGCAATTTGATGCTATTAATAGTATAATAATTAATAGTTGAATTTAATTATGTTTTAAAAAGAAACCAGTAGTAATTTTGCAGTTACAATAAAAGAGAGGTAGTGGCTGCTGCAAACTGCCAGTATGCAAGATTATGAATTACAATTCTTATAGTAATTAACGTGTAGCTACGAACAGCTATAATAAGGTATAAGGAAACTTATATAAATAAAGGTGGTACCACGAGTTAAATCGTCCTTTGGGGCTGATTTAGCTCGTTTGTTTTAAATAAAAAAGGAGGAAAATTTATGACATTATTTGAAGATTTAAAATGGAGAGGGCTTATAAAAGATATTTCTAGCCCAGAACTAGAGGAAAAATTAAATAAAGGAGGAATGACCTTTTACATAGGAACAGATCCAACAGCTGATAGTTTGCATGTTGGGCATTTATCAAGTTTCTTAATTTCAAAAAGATTAAAAGATGCGGGACATCATCCAATTTTACTAGTAGGTGGAGGAACAGGCATGATAGGAGATCCAAGACCTACAAAAGAAAGAGCAATGATTTCTAAAGAACAAGTAAATCATAACTTTGAAGAACTAAAAAAACAGGTTGAAAAAATATTTGGATTTGAAGTTGTAAATAACTATGATTGGATAAAAGATATAAATGTATTAGACTTTTTAAGGGACTATGGTAAGTTTTTCAACATAAACTATATGTTAGATAAGGATATAATTAGAAGAAGACTAGACTCAGGAATTACATATACAGAGTTTTCATATATGATTCTACAAGCATTAGACTTTAAATACCTACATGAACACAAAGGAGTAAACCTACAATGTGCAGGTTCAGATCAGTGGGGAAATATCACTGCTGGAATAGATTTAATTAGAAAATCTACAGGAGATGAAGTTTACGGATTTACAATGCCACTTGTAACAGACTCACAAGGACATAAATTTGGAAAAAGTGAAGGAAATGCTTTGTGGCTAGATAAAGAAAAAACATCAAGTTATGAGTTATATCAATTCTTTGTAAACGTTGAAGATTCAATGGTTATAGACTACTTAAAAATTTATACTTTCCTATCAAAAGAAGAAATAGAAGAATTAGAAATAAAAAATAAAGAACATCCAGAGTTAAGAGAGGCACATAAAGCACTAGCAAGAGAAATAATTACATTTTTACACGGAAAAGAAGAATATGATAAAGCAGTAGATTTAGCAGACCATTTATTTAATAATAAATTTAATGATTTATCTAAAAAAGATATTGAAGCTTTATTTAAAGGACAGGAAATTAAAGAAGTTGAAGTAGGTTTAAATATTGTAGATTTACTTTTAAATATGGAAATAGTAAAAAGCAAAAGAGAAGCAAGAGAATTTATACAAGCAGGAGCAATTTCAATAAATGGAGAAAAAGTTGTAAACATTGAGACAATTATAAATGAAAATATGTTTATTGAAAACACTTATATAGTAGTAAAAAGAGGAAAGAAAAATTACTATATTGGAAAAGCAAAATAATAAATTACCATAAACAAAGGATTAAAGTTTTTAATATAATTAATTTAAAAGAGGAGAAATATTATGAGCAAGAACTTTGATTTATTTGGAGAAGATGTTTTAACTGACGAAATTTTGGAAAAAAAGATGTCTAAAAAGGGCTTTAAACAGTATAAAGAGGCTGTAAAAAACAATGAAGATTTAGACAAAGATGTATTAGAAGAAATAGCAAAAGCCATGAAAGAATGGGCAATTAAAAAAGGTGCAACACACTATTCTCATTGGTTTCAACCACTAAATGGAATTGTTGCTGAAAAGCAAGTAAGCTTTTTATCAGCTGATTTAGCAAATAAACCTATAATAGAGTTTCCTGTAGAAGCTCTACTATCAGGAGAAACAGATGCGTCATCCTTTCCAAATGGTGGTTTAAGGTCTGTATTTGAAGCCAGAGGTTTTACAAAATGGGATTACACATATCCAGCATTTTTAAAAGAAGATACTAATGGAAAAGTTCTATGTATACCAACAATATTTTTCTCTCCAGCAGGAGAATCATTAGATAAAAGAACACCATTATTAAAGTCTTCAGAGGCATTAAATAACCAGCTAATGAGAATTTTAAAACTATTTGGCGATACTAAAGCAAATAAAACTTTTTCAACAGTTGGAATAGAACAAGAGTTTTTTCTAATAAAAAAAGAACACTACAAAAAAAGAAGAGATTTAATGCTAGTAGGAAGAACCATTCTAGGAGAACCAATAAAAGACTCAATACAAAAACACTATATGAGCACAATTAGTGATAAAACAGGTAACTTTTTAAAATGTGTAGAAAAATCTTTATGGAAGTTAGGCGTTCCAACAAAAGTAAAACATAATGAAGTATCAAAAAGGCAATACGAGATTGTGCCTCAATATGAAACTTTAAGCTATGGAGCAAATCATGACTTCTTAACAATGGAAATATTACAAAAAGAAGCAAGAAAACATGACTTAATTTGCCTTTTACATGAAAAACCTTTTAAAGGTATGAATGGCTCAGGAAAACATAATAATTGGTCAATTTATACAGATACAGGAGTAAATTTATTTTCTTATGGAAATAATGCAACTGACAATGCAAGGTTCATACTTATGATAACAGCAATACTTTCAGCAGTTGATAAATATGCAAGTCTAATTAGAGCAACAGTTGCAACAGCAGGAAACGACAATAGACTTTCAGGTAATGAAGCTCCAACACCTATAATATCAATATATTTAGGAGAAGAGCTTACAGAGGCCATAGATGAAATAGCAAATGATGATAAAAACAAAATTAAACTTGGAATAACAGAGTTCTTAGTTAAAAACAAAATAAAAACAGATAGAAACAGAACATCTCCATTTGCGTTTATTGGAAACAGATTTGAATTTAGGATGCCAGGCTCAAATGCTTCAATAACAGAGTGCAATACTGTACTAAATACAATAATGGCAGAAAGCCTTTCATGCATTGCAGATAAATTAGAAAACTCAAACGATTTTTATTTGGACTTGAAAAAGCTAGTAAAAGACTTATTAAATAAACATAAAAGAATAATATATAATGGAAATTCATATTCAAAAGAATGGAAGGAAGAGGCTAAAGCAAGAAACTTAAAAAACTTAGAAACAACAGTAGACGCTGTTGGAGCCTTTGTTGAACCAGAAACTATTGGATTATTTGAAAGGTACAATGTGTACACAAAAAAAGAACTAGAAGCAAGATATAAAATAAATCTAGAAACATATACAAAAACAATATTGCTAGAAGCAGAAGTAATGGAAGATATGATAACTAAAGAAATACTACCAAACAGCTTGAAATACTCTAGTTTCTTAGCAAATAACATAGTAAATGAAAAAAACATTGGAAATATTAATACAGAAACAGAAGAAAAAATATTAAAAGGTATAAATGAAAAAATTAAAAGTATTTATGAAAGTTTAGATACTTTAAAACAAGTAGTATTACAAACTAAAAATATAGAAAACATAAATGAAAAAGCCAAAGTATGCAAAGAACATATAAAAGACAAAATGGAAAAAACAAGAGAGCTGGTAGATAATCTAGAAAGCAATGTTCCAAAAGAGTATTGGCCAATACCTACTTATGAAGATATTTTAATATCATAAAAAATAAAATGTAGAAAAAAATACAAATCAATTTAACTTTGTAGCAGTATGGAAAATAAAAACATATTATGTAATATGAGGTGAACAAGGATGAATTGGTTTGAAAATTTAAGCCCAGTAGTTCAAAGCTTAATAGCAACAGCATTTACATGGGGAGTAACTTTACTTGGTGCACTTGTAGTTTTCTTTTTCAAGGAAATGAATAAAAAAATGTTAGATACAGTTCTAGGATTTAGTGCAGGAGTAATGATTGCAGCTGCATTTTGGTCTTTAATTGCTCCATCAATTGAGTTATCTGTTGAACTAGGATACATAGCATGGCTTCTACCAGCAATAGGATTTATAGCTGGAGGAATGTTTGTATTAGTATCAGACAGTTTTTTAGATAGAATGTTAAAAAATAAAAAAGGAGCAAACTCATTAAAAAGATGTATACTTTTAATATCAGCAATTACAATTCATAATATTCCAGAAGGAATGGCAATAGGAGTTGCATTTGGTGGGTTAGCAAGTGGTGTACCTGGTATGACTATAATTTCAGCTATAATGCTTGCGGTTGGAATAGGAATTCAAAATTTTCCAGAGGGGGCAGCAGTATCACTTCCTCTAAGAGTAGAAGGGTATTCCAGAACAAAAAGCTTTTTGATAGGGCAGGCATCTGCACTAGTTGAGCCTGTATCAGCTGTAATTGGTGCAATACTGGTAATGAAAATAAGAAGTTTATTGCCATTCTTACTTGCTTTTGCATCAGGAGCAATGATTATAGTAGTGGCAAGAGAATTATTACCAGAATCAATAAAAGAAAATAAAAATTTGGCCACACTTGGCTTAATCTTTGGATTTGTTTTAATGATGATATTAGATGTGGCTTTGGGGTAAAAAAATAACCTAAGTAGAAAAAACTACTTAGGCTTTTTATTTATTTTTTAATTTAGACCATAGTAAAATAATAATTTGAGCAGGAATTCCTAAAATAAAAATTTGCCATGCATTATATTTAATAAATGAAAAATAAACACAAAATAGAATTGACCATATAAAGCAAGAAACAATAAAATAATTTCTTCTCTTATTACCCCAAATACTATTAAATATTAAAAACAATAACATAGTAATTGGAACACAAATATAATAAATAAACCATACATATTTATTCGAAAAAATGGCAATTCCAGTAAAAATAATAGTTGCAATAAGCCACACAGGTGAACTTGATAAAAGTGTAAGAGGAAGCTTATTTATTTTACCATAAATTCTTTTACTGCCATTTTCAACTGTTATAGGCAAATCCTCATTTTCAAAATGTTCATTTAGTAAATAATCAACTGTAACTCCAAAAAAATCTGCTACTTGTTTTAAAACAACAACATCAGGTATAGATTCAGCTCTTTCCCATTTAGATATAGTTTTATCGGAATAATGTAACTCACTTGCAAATTCTAATTGAGTTAATTTTTTCTCTTTTCTTAAATTTGTAATGTTATTTGCAATAATTTCTTTCAAGTTATTCATAATACTACCTTTCTAATGCAATTCTACTCACGGTAGAGTTAAAAAATTACTACTCTACAATTATAACATAAAACAGTAGAATAAGCAATAACAAGCTTTTCTTGATTAACTGCAAAAAATATGTTAAACTAAATGTTATTGAAAAAGCATATAGGAGGAAAAATGATGAAGAAAAAATTAAATAGTGAGATTTACGAAATTGATGAAATTAAAAACTTTAGGGAATTAGTTAATCGTAGTGCAGAAAAATATGCAAACAATGTTGCCTACAAATTTAAAGAAAATTTAGGAAAGCCAAATCAAAAAATAATAGAAAAAACATATAAAGAAGTAAGAAATGAAGTTGAAGCATTAGGAACAATGCTATTAAATATGGGATTAGAAAACAAAAAAATTGCATTAATAGGTAATAACAGATATGAATGGTGTGAAAGTTATTTTGCAATTACAACTTCAAATATGGTTGTTGTACCATTAGATAAAGCATTACCAAGCCAAGAAATAAAAAGCTTAATTGAAAGAAGCAAAGCAGATGCAGTAATTTTTGAAAACAAATATAACGAAGTTTTCGAAAAATTAAAAGAAGAAGGAAATACAACATTAAAGTATTACATAAATATGGATTTAAAAAATGATGAAAACGAAATCCTATCTTTTAGAAGCTTAATCAACAAAGGAAAAGAACTTTTAGAAAATGGAGATAAGAAATATAGTAAAGTAAAAATTGATAACGAAAAGATGAGTATTTTAATATTTACGTCTGGAACAACAAATATGTCAAAAGGTGTAATGTTATCACAAAAAAATATTACTTCAAATATAATGGCAATGGCAAAAATGTCTAAAATGTATCCAGATGATGTACTTCTATCATTCTTACCATTACACCACACATTTGAATGTACAATAACATTCCTTTATGGATATTATAGTGGTGCAACAGTAGCTTTTTGCGATGGATTAAAATATATTGCAAAGAATTTACAAGAGTACAAAATAAGCGTGTTTGTAGCAGTTCCACTTGTACTAGAAACAATATATAAGAAAATTCAAAAAGGAATAAAAGACCAAGGCAAAGAAAAACTAGTAAATACTATGAGCAAAATAGCAAATTTCCTATTAATATTTCATATAGATATTAGAAGAAAAGTTTTCAAAAGTGTATTAGACCAATTAGGAGGAAATTTAAGAATAGCATATTTTGGAGCAGCTGCAATGGATAAAAATGTAATAAAAGGTTATAATAACTTTGGAATAGATTCAGTTCAAGGGTATGGCTTAACAGAAACATCACCACTATTAGCAGCAGAAACAGATAAGGAACATTGCCCAGGAAGTGTTGGAATGGCACCATATAATGTTGAGCTTAAATTAGATGATGTAGATGAAAAAGGAATAGGAGAAATCGTTGCAAAAGGTCCAAACATAATGCTTGGATACTATGAGAATCCAGAGGCAACAAAAGAAATAATGAAAGGTGGTTGGTTCCACACAGGAGATTTAGGATATTACAATGAAGACGGCTATCTATTTATAACAGGAAGAAAAAAAGAAGTAATAGTTCTAAAAAATGGAGAAAACGTTTTCCCAAGTGAAATAGAATTTTTAGTAAATAAATTACCTTATGTTGTAGAAAGCATAGTATTCCCAAGAGAGAATTCAAAAGGAGAAATTGCATTAGGAGTAAAAATTGTATATGACGAAACTCAAATAAAAGAAAAATTTGGAGAAAAAACTGCAAAAGAATATAAAGTACTTGTGTGGGAAGATATAAAAGAAATAAATCAAAACTTATCACAGTTTAAAAAATTAAAAGAGCTAATACTTACAACAGAAGGCTTAGAGAAAACAACAACACAAAAAGTAAAAAGATTTAAAGAAATAGAAAAAATATTAAGTTCAAAATAATCATAAAATAAAAACATACATTTTTAAAAGTTGTATTGACTGTATTAATAGGAGAAAATTAATGATAAAGAATTTTTTTAAAGGTATAATTGTTGGAATAGGAGGAATTGCACCAGGATTAAGTGGCAGTGTCCTGCTAGTTATTTTAGGCTTGTATCAAAAAACAATAGATGCAATGGGAACACTTTTTAAGAATTTTAAAAAGAATGTTTTGTTCTTAATTCCTTTACTTCTAGGATTTGGAATAGGAGTATTGCTATTTAGCAAAGCAGTAGATTTTTTACTAAATAATTTTGAAATGCAAACAAGGTTTACGTTTTTAGGATTAGTTTTAGGAACAATTCCGCTATTCTACAAAGAGGTAAAAAAAGAAGGATTTTCAAACAAGTATTATATATTAATTGCGGTTTCTGCGATTTTAGGATTCTTATTCTTTACTGTAAATAAGAGTGCATTTCCACAAATAAAAAATCCAAATTTATTGCAGTCTATGCTATTAGGAGTTGCAGTAGCTGGCTCTTCTATAATACCGGGAGTAGATAGTGCTGTTATATTATCATCACTTGGTTTATATGAATTATATGTTAGCTCACTTGCAAATTTTAATTTGAGTATACTAATTCCAGCAGGTTTTGGCTTAGCAATAGGGGCATTGGTGATTGCTTTTGTGATGAATAAACTTATTAAAAAGTATTATACAATCACATTTTCAATAATATTTGGTTTGTTTATTGCAATAATACCGAGTGTATTAAATGAAAGCTGTGTGGTTGAGGCTAATACAAAAACTGTAGTTTCGGTTTTGATGCTTGTTTTAGGGTTTGGGATTTCTTATTGTTTGGGAGCTATTAATGAAAATAATTCTAAAATTAAGAAGATTATTAATAAAGTGTTGAAATTAAACGAAAAAGAGCAGATTAGGGATGTTTAACGGAGATAAAATATTACAATTATGCTACAAATTGCAAAAAAGTATTGCTTAATGTAAAAAAAAGTGTTATACTTTTTTATAGATTTAAAAAAAACCCCAAAAGGTAAAATTTTTAAATCTTTTTTTATTTTAATTAGGAGGAGTAAGAGATGAACACAAAATACATTTTTGTAACAGGAGGAGTAGTATCAGGACTAGGAAAAGGAATAACCGCTGCATCTTTAGGTAGATTGCTTAAGAATAGAGGATACAAAGTAACTATTCAAAAAATGGATCCATATATAAATATAGATCCAGGAACAATGAGCCCAATAGAGCATGGGGAGGTTTTTGTAACAGAGGATGGAGCAGAAACTGATTTAGATTTAGGGCATTACGAGAGATTTATTGATGAAAATTTAAGTGTTAATTCTAGTGTAACAACTGGTAAAATATATTCTACAGTAATAGAAAAAGAAAGAAGAGGAGAGTATTTAGGTAAAACTGTACAGGTAATTCCTCATATTACAAATGAAATAAAAGAGAGAATATATAAATTTGAAAATGAGGATATTGATATAGTAATAACTGAAATTGGAGGAACTATAGGTGATATTGAAGGGTTATCATTTATTGAGGCAATACGTCAAGTGGGAATTGAAAAGTCTCCAGAGGATGTTTTGTATATTCATGTAACATTATTGCCATACATAGCTGGTTCAAATGAATTAAAATCAAAACCAACTCAACACTCAGTAAAAGAGCTACAGTCATTAGGAATAAAACCTGATATTTTAGTATGTAGGTCAGAATTGCCAATTGATGAAAAACTAAAAAATAAAATTGCATTGTATTGTAATGTAAGACCTGAAAGTGTAATACAAAATAAAACAGTAGATAATCTTTATGAAGTGCCATTAATGCTTGAAGATGAAGGCCTTACACGTGAAGTATGTAAACACTTAAAACTAGAAAAGGTAGAGCCAAATAACAAAGAGTGGGAAAATCTAGTTGAAAAGATAAGAAATGTAGAAAATAAAACAGTAAAAGTTGCAATAGTTGGAAAATATGTAAAACTTGAAGATTCATATTTATCAGTTGCTGAAAGTATAAGACATAGCGGATTTGAAAATAATGTAAAAGTTGAAATAGGCTATGTTGATTCTGAAGGAATAACAGAGGATAATGTAAAAGAAAAATTAGAAAAATATAATGCAATTATTGTTCCAGGTGGATTTGGAAATAGAGGCATTGAAGGCATGATTACTACAATAAAATATGCAAGAGAAAATGATATTCCATTTTTAGGAATCTGCTTAGGAATGCAAATGACAGTTGTAGAATTTGCAAGAAATGTATTAGGCTTAAAAGACGCCAACTCAGAAGAGTTCGCACCATATAGCAAAAATCAAGTAATACATATTATGGATGAACAAAAAGGCATAGATAAAAAAGGTGGAACAATGAGATTAGGAAGTTATCCATGTGTGTTAAAAGATGGAAGCCTTGCACAAAAATTATATGGAAAAACAAAAATTGCAGAAAGACATAGACACAGATTTGAATATAACAACAAATATAAGAAAGAAATGGAAAAGGCAGGTTTACTTTGCACAGGAACATCACCAGATGGTAGATTAGTTGAAATAGTTGAAATGCCAAGAAAAACATACTTTATAGCAGGACAATTTCACCCAGAATTCAAATCAAGACCCAATAGAGCACATCCATTATTTGTAGGATTGGTAAAAGCAGGAAAAGAAAAAATTGAAAAATAAAAAAATTTTAATTTATATAATAAAAAAATAAGCATATAAATACTGAATATGAATTTGAATGCTTACGAGTTGATGTTGCTGAATATTATGAAAATGAGGAAAAACTTCCTACAGAAATAACCAAAGAGGATTACAGAAAAATAAGAGAAATATTGGATAATATTAGTTATTAATAGTGTACATCATATACGCTTTTGTTTTAATATAAAAATATGATATAATATCTTTGGGAGAAGGAATATATGAACCAAGAATATTGGAATACCATTATTATAGATAAAAATGTTGATGAAACATTAGTAAAAGAGTTAATAGAATAAAGTTATATAAGACAGGGACATCAACAAGAATAAATATATTTGATTTCCTGACAAAGTAATAAAAATTTAATTAGTAACTATCTGTAAATGTTGGAGGTGTGGTATGAAAAAAATATATATAATAACTGGTGCAAATGGTTTTCTAGGGAATAATATAATAAGAAATTTAGAACAAAATATTGAAAATGAAATAAGAGCACTTGTATTACCTAATGATTCTATAAAGGCATTGGACAACTTGAATTGTAAAATATATTATGGAGATGTTACACAAAAAGATACTTTGACAACAATTTTTGAAAATATAAAAGATAAAGAGGTTTATG
>USDL01000018.1 GCA_900553365.1 uncultured Clostridium sp. | reverse complement strand
CCATCTCTTGCGTACAACTTTAATAAAGCATAAAAATTTATGCTTGGTTTATTTTCTAATGAACATAGTGTGTGTGTTCGAGTCCTTAACAATTCTGCTTTTCCGTTTTCTAGAATTGTAGCTCTCTCTCTCTCTCTCTCTCTACAGTATCAAGGCTTATAGCCATTGCTTGTTTCATAAACTCTCTCCTTTGTTTTTTCTCTCTATTCATATATACTTTTTTCAAATATCTACCATGCTTTACTTTAGTTTATTCTATAATAAAAAGTTACAAATTGCAACTCTTTTTGTAATTTGTAATATAATTGTAACAATTATAACCAAAAAAGACTCGCCATAAGGTAAGCCTTTTATTCTCTATATCTCTACTCTTCCAAGCAAAAAATCCAATGCACATATTTGTTTTATTCCGTTATAATTATTAGCTTCATAATCTAATGTTATAATATACTTCCTGTAATGGTCTGCTATATTCTCTAATGGCTTTAATTCTTTTTCTAAAGTCTTCTCATCTCTTACTGAAAGTGCCACCTGTATATACATAAAATCATCTTCTGTTTCAACTACAAAATCTACTTCGTTTACATCATTCTTACCAATATATACCCTATAACCTCTACGTTTTAACTCCAAGAAAATAACATTTTCTAAAATATGTCCTAAATCTCTGTTGTACGATTTTCCTAACAGATAAGTTTTTAAACCTAAATCTGATAAATAATATTTTTCTTGTGTTTTTAATAGTTGTTTTCCCTTTATATCGTATCTATTTACCTTATATAATATATAACTTTCTAACAAGCTGTTTAGGTATTCTTCTATTGTGTGAACAGAATTTTTTCTACCTGCTGATGATAATGTATCACTTATTTTCTTTGTTGAAACATTTGAACCAATGTTATCAAACAAAAATCTACACATACTTTCTAAAATTAAAGGATCATTTATTTTTTTTCTATTTATTACATCTTTCATTATAACGGTATTATAAATGCTTTCCAAATAAGTTATTTTATCTGTAGAATTTTCTAAGTTTATTAAATATGGAAAACCACCATATAACACATAATCATTATACTTTTTAAGTTCATCACTTTCGCCATAATAACTAATATATTCTTTAAATGATAGCGGTAAAACATGAATTTGAATATATCTGCCTGTAAGATATGTAGCAAGCTCTCCTGATAACATATATGAATTTGAGCCAGTTATATATATGTCTAAATAATCTCTTAAAAATAAGCTATCTACACACTTTTGGAATTCATTTACATTTTGAATCTCATCTAAAAATATATAGTTCATTTTTTTAGGATCAACCCTTTTTATAATATATTCATGTAAGGTATTGGAATCCAACAGATTATTATAACTATTATCATCAAAATTTATTGATATAATGTTTTTTTCGCTAACACCTTCAGCTATTAGTTTTTTTCTAAATTCATTTAATATAGTTGACTTTCCGCATCTTCTAATTCCTGTTAAAACTTTAATTATCTTTTTATCCTTCAAATTCTCTAGCTTTTCCATATACTCTTTACGATATATTGTTTTCATTTTCATCACCACTTTAATTATATTACATTAAAAATGTTTTGTCAAGTTTTTGCTCAAATGAGCAAAAACTTGACTTTTTTCGACACTTTTTGCTCATTTTTTTATTTTAAAGCAAAAAGACCTACCTTTTTAGGTAAGTCTTTCTTATTTTATTTTGCATAATCTATTGCTCTTGTTTCTCTTATTACATTTACTTTTATCTGTCCTGGATATTCCATTTCGCTTTCGACCTTTTGTGCAACTTCTCTTGCCATTGTTACCATTTGGCTGTCTGATACTTTTTCTGGTTTTACTATTAAACGGATTTCACGTCCAGCTTGTATTGCGTAAGATTTTTCTACGCCTTCAAAAGAATCTGCTATTGATTCTAATTTTTCTAGTCTTTTAATATATGTTTCTAATGTTTCTCTTCTTGCTCCTGGTCTTGATGCTGATATTGCATCTGCTGCTTGTATTAAAACTGCTTCTAATGTTTTTGGCTCAACATCTCCATGATGTGCTTCTACGGCATTAATTATTACATCATTTTCTTTGTATTTTTTAAGCACGTCTACACCTATTTGTACGTGTGTTCCTTCCATATCATGGTCTAGAGCTTTTCCAATATCATGAAGTAGTCCTGCTCTTCTTGCAATTCTAGGATCTAGTCCTAATTCTTCTGCCATTATTCTTGCTAAATTTGAAACTTCTATTGAGTGATTTAATACATTTTGTCCATAACTTGTTCTGTATTTTAATTTTCCAAGTAGTCTAACTAAGTCTGGATGTAAACCATGCACACCAGTTTCCATTATGGCTCTTTCGCCTTCTTCTTTAATGGTTTCTTCAACTTCTTCTTTAGCCTTTTCAACCATTTCTTCAATTTTAGCTGGATGAATTCTTCCATCTTCTATTAATTTTTCTAATGCTATTCTTGCAACTTCTCTTCTTAATGGATCAAATCCTGAAAGTATTACCGCTTCTGGTGTATCATCTATTATTAAGTCTATTCCTGTTAAAGTCTCTAACATTTTTATGTTACGACCTTCACGTCCTATTATTCTTCCTTTCATATCATCATTTGGAAGTGCTACAACAGATACTGTTGTTTCTGAGGTATGATCTGCTGCACATTTTTGTATTGTGTAACTAATAATTTCTTTAGCCTTTTTGTTTGCTGTTTCCTTTGCTTCTGCTTCAACTGATTTTATTAATGCTGCTTTTTCATCAGTTAAAGTTCTATCTAATTGTTGTAATAACATTTTTTTAGCTTCTTCTCTTGATAGTCCTGCTATTCTTTGTAATTCAGCAATTTGTTTGCTATAAACTTCCTCTAGTGATTTTTGTTTTTTGTCTAATTCTTGAATGTTTCTTTCTAGCTCTTTTTCTCTTCTCTCAAAATTGTCTGAGCGTCTCTCTAACGCTTCTTCTCTTTGAAATAATCTCTTTTCTTGTTGTTGTACTTCGCCTCTTCTTTCTTTTATCTCCTTATCTAATTCATTTTTTGTTTGTAAAGCTTCTTCCTTAGCTTTTAGAATTTCCTCTTTTTTTGCGTTTTCTGCTTCTTTTCTAGCATTTGATAAAATTCTATTTGCTTCACTTTCTGCGCTTTTAATTTTAGATTCAGCTGATTTTTTTCTAACCATTATTCCAACTGGAATAAAAATAGCTGCTGAGATAAGAAAGGTGATTATGGCTACTATAGTTACATTCATAAAAACACCTCTTTACTTATTAAATTTTCAATGTTCAGATTTATTATATATATCTATTTTTTAATATATTAATTTCTGTACTATTATATTTTACATTTAATATCTATTTATGTCAAGAGTATGTTGGAAATATTTTTCAAATTCCAGAGCTTGATTTTTATATTTATCAAACCTTGATAAGATTTGGCTGACTTTACAGCAGTAAATCTAATTTTTCTACATTTTTTACTTTTTTTAGTTTTTTTCTTTCATTTTTTTTAAGTTTGTGATAGAATACTATCAAATAGTTAATTTGAGAAAGGATTGATAATGTATGGAATTAAAAAAATGTGTTAGATGTGGATGTTTTTTTTCTTCTCCTAATGATGTTTGCTCTAATTGTGAAGCAAAGGATAAACAAGATATTTACAATTTAAGCAATTATATTGTTACATCTCCTTCTGCAACTTCTATTGATAATTTATCTTATAACACTGGAGTTTCTGTTAAAAACATCTCTCGTTTTATTGATAATAATTCAATTACTAATCTATAAAAAATAGCTCTACCTTTTGGTGAAGGTAGAGTTTTTATTTTAAAAATTTGGAATATTTTGAAAATTTGGGTTATACACAAATGGATTTTCTGATATTGTTACAAATTTTATTGAATATATATCGCAATACAATAAGTTTCCATCTTGTATTGACCTTAAAACAATATAACTTGCTCCTACTTCTACTAAAATTCCTGTTCTATCTTCTAGATAATTTGTTCCAATTAAGAATTCTACTCTTACTAGTTTCCCAATATGCTGTCTTAAAAAAGCTGGCGTATATAGCTCATTTGTAACAGTTTCTGGTACTACATTGTTGTTACCATTTGCTCTAGTTTCATTGTAATTTTCCATTTTTACCTCCTTTTTATGTCTCAGCATACGCTGGTGTTGGTCTATAAAAGCAGTGATCATTTATCCTTGTGTGTATTGTTCCTGTTCCGTTATATGGAAATGTTGTAGGGCAAGTTGGATTATATGGATTCACATACCACAAACACTCGCCTACCTCGTTTATTTTGTTTCCTGCCATTGCCCAGTCTGCTATTTGATAGTGTATATCCTGAGGTACCATATTATATATGTTTTGTGGGTTGTATTGATAATTTATTGATTCTCTTGCACAATCAAACTGTCCTGTTTGAAATATAATGTTTCTAATGCTGCCGGCCTTGTGATATTCTTGCATATTCTCCGATTACTGCTATTTACTCTATTCATAATTACTGTTGCAACAGCCTTCATACCGTTTTCTCCTTCTCCTCCTGCCTCACATTGCACTAGCCTTGCTATTAATTCTCTATCTGAAAAAGCCATATTATTCTTGCACTCCTTTTAGCTCTTTATTTAGTTGATTTATTGCCTTTGTTTCGATTCTTGAAACATAAGAACGTGATATTCCTAGAATTTTAGCAACTTCGTTTTGAGTTTTTGGTTTTTTACCACCTAATCCAAATCTTAGTTCAATTATTATCTGTTCTCTTTGTTTTAATACTGATTTGATTTTTTCATATATTTGTTTCATTTTTAATTTAAAGTCTATTTCTTCTTCTATGTTTTTTTCGTCATTTTCTAAAATATCTATCAATGATATTTCATTATCGTCTTTGTCTTTACCTATTGGCTCATTTAAGTATACTTCTGCTCCTAATTTTTTTATACTCCTTAGATACATTAATATTTCATTTTCTATACTCACCTATTGGCAACAAAGTAGTATCAAAAAAATTATTAGAACTTTGTGATAATAGGTTTATCTCTACTGTGTCACCATTTCCCACTACATTATCTATTATTAGTCTAAGTAAATTCTTCTTTTCAACAATATCTAATGTTTCAAATGCTTCAAAATGTTTTTCTATTATTTCAAGAACTATTTTAGATACGTCTATTTCTAATTGATTTACTTTTTCTTGACTTTTATATTCACTTAATCTTTTTTCAAGTTCTTCATTTTCTTTTTTTATCTTCTTAATCTCTTTATTTATTTCGTCTATTATTTCTATATCAACATATTTTATTCTTTGGATTAAATTATCTAAGCTTTTTTGATTTTTATCATATCTGGCTTTTAATTCTATGTATTCATCATCTTTATTTACTATATCTATTTTTGTGCTTGATATTTTCCTTAGTTCATCACATATTTTTTCGTTTGGAGCAGTTAATTTTTTTATTTCTTCTAGCAATAGTTTGTCTAATTTATTGCCATCTATATTTTTACCTCTGCATTTTTTGCCTCTACTCTTTTCTTTTAAAGTACATGCGTATATATATTTTTGTTTTCCTTCTTCATCAAATCTATTTGTAAGTAATCTAGGTCTCATAATTGAACCACATTCTCTACATCTTATAATTCCTGTAAGTAATGCTGTGTTTTTTTGAGGTTTTCTATAACTTTTTACTTTATTAATATTTAATAATTTTTGAACATTAATCCAATCTTTTCCAGTAATAAACCCTTTATGCTTTCCGAACAGCTATAATCCACTCATTCATATCATTTCTTTTGTTTGCTTTATGCTTAATTTGTAATGTTTTATTATATGCCATTATTCCATGTATTCCATCAAACTCGTCTTTTCTTGAAAACACTTCAATTTCATTTTCTAAAAAATACTCATACATATCTAAATCACTTATTGCATATACAGGGTTTGTAAGTATTGTTTTTAAAGTAAACCTTGTAAATTCTTTTTTGTTTTTAGTTTTTATATTATTATTAATCGCAAAAGTTTCTAACGCAGTTAAAGATTTTAGTTCTAAAAATTTTTGAAATATAATTTTAATAATTATCATTTCTTCGTTAATTTCTTTAAGCATATAAGCCTTTTTTGTTTTTCTTTCAATCTCATTATTTTCATTTGTTTCCTTAATATTTAAAAGTTCAAATCCAACTGATTCATATCCTGTAGGTGTAGTCCCGCCAAGCCATCTGCCTGTTTTTGCAAGTTCCCTCATATTATCTTTTATTCTCTCTGCACCAATTTCTCTTTCAAGTTGCGCAAAAACAGATGCAATATACATCATAGCTCTTCCCATTGGTGTAGAAGTATCAAATTGTTCTTTAACAGATATAAAGCTAATATTATTATCGTTTAATTCTTCTATTAAATTAGAAAAATCAGCAACACTTCTTGTAACCCTATCTAGTCTATAACATATTAGTACATTATATTTTTTATTTTTAGCATCTCTAATTAGTTCATTAAACTTCTTTCTTTCAGAATCACCACCTGAAACCCCTTCGCCCTCATTATATAAAAGTATTTTAATTTCTTCACTTGGAAATATCCTTTTTATATAATCCCTGCATAGATTTATTTGTGTTTCGATTGATTCTCCCTTATCTGTTTGCTTTGATTTTCTGCTATAAACTGCAACTATTTTCATAAATTCTCCTTTTGGGGTCGGTCTTAATACCGACCCATTTTTTGTGTGTTCTAACTCTGTTTTTTATTCCATTCAAGCTCTTTCTAATTCTTTTATTAATTTTTCCTTTATTTTTTGTTTTTTATTATCTTCTACCTCTAAATTATCAATACTTCTACTTATAAGTATTGCTTTGAATATTGCTACTCCTTCTTTTAAATTTTTTTCATCTTTTGGGAAATTTAAAATTAAGTTCATAAAGCATCCCTCTATTCAAAAGCTATTCACTAACAGCTTGGACAATTAACTTAATTTTTTTAAAATCATTCATATTTTAATAAATATTAATTCTATATTTCTATTCTTTTCTATATATCTTACCTATATTGTAAAAATCACATAGTTCCTCCCTAGAAATACCTTCTGTGTCTCTTGTAACATAATAATTTGCTTTTCCTCTTGTAGCGTATTATTTTGTCATTTATCCTTGTTATACTTTTATCGGGAGGCTATTATATGCTATTTGCAGATGCAATCAGGAAACGAATTAAATATTTTCTTAAATTAAATAAAACTAATTTATGGGGCTTATATAAAAGCACTGGTATTCCAATGTCAACACTTAGTTCTTTTATGCGAGGAGATAAAAAAATATTAATTTAGAAAACTCTTCTTCATATTTGTGAAGGTTTTGATATTACTTTAAAAGAGTTTTTCGATGATCCAATGTTTAATGATGTAGAACAAAAATAAAAAAATTTATTGTAGTTTTTAAAAATACAATAAATTTTTTTATTATGGTTTTATATTATACTAATTATTCATCTTTAATTGCATTTATAAAATCTTCATATTGGCATTTAAGTAGCTTCTCAAGCGATTTATTCACTTTATCAACTAATTTTCCATCTGTTTCATCTAAGAGATTTTCAAAAATGTTTTTTATTTTTTCATCTATTTTTTCTGTATATTGACTTGACAAATTTATTTCAGATATTTCTTTTTCCTTTTCACATTTATAAAACAATTTTCCAAAATCAAGTACTGCATCTAAATTTAAAAACATCTCTTTTTTTTGCTTCTTCTTCCATTAAATTTAAAAAATTCTTTATTTCTTCACTTTTATGCAATAAATTTAAAAATGCTTCTATTCTTTTTTCTTCATCTGTTTCAGCAACTACATTTAAATTCATCTTATTAGCCATAAAAATTTTTCCTTTTTTTATAAATTTGTTAAATTTTGAATCATATCAAGTTCATAAAGTTTTTTCTTTTCTAAATTTTGTACTATAAAATCAACAACTGGACAACTCCTTAATTCATCATCTTTCATTTTCTTTAATTCTTCTAATTCAATCCATTTAGTTTCTATGATTTCATCTTTATTATATTGTATAGAGTCATTAACTAAATCAGCTAAAATATGTATCATAATAATATTTTTACCATTTGTGATTATTGGGAAAACCTGTTTTAATTCAATATCACATCCTGTTTCTTCCTTGGTTTCTCTTTTTACACCTTCAAATATTGTTTCATTTTCTTCTAAATGTCCTGCTGGGAATGCCCATTTCCCATAGCAATTTTCCTTTGCCTCTTTTACCATTAAAATTTTATTGTTTTTTATAACAATTGTTCCAACAATAATTTCCACAACCAATCTCCTCCTTCCTTTTAAATTTTATCTTTCTGTTTCATCTTTTTTATCATAGAATCCTTTTTTTGAAAATCTTGCTTCTCTATTAACTTCTATTGGAAAAAGCTCTTTATTTATTATCATACCTTGAACCCCAAATGAATTTAATCCAGCTGCTTTTAATTTATTCTTTTGAAAATATAAAGGAACAATAACATCATTAATTAACATATCTTTAATCGTTAGCGACATTGGAGTGTATGTTTTAGGTATTTTACCTTTAATTTCTTCAGGCTCATATCCAATATTTAATAAATGTGCTAATCTTCTTCTTGCTGATTCCAAATAATCATCTTGTGAAATCAAAAAAGTTCGTTGCTCATTAATATTACTTGGCTTTAAAAATAAAACATCCTTCCAATCTATTACCCAAGATTCATGTATTTCTTTTCCTTTTGTAATTGCTCCCATATCAAAGCCTTTGCCAAGATAATCAACAAATACTTTATCATATAATTGCATATATACATTAAATGCCCCATCTGTTTTTATTTTTTCATGAGTTCCTTCTTCTGTATCTATACATACCACAACACCATTTGGATTTTTCTCTTTTACACGCCTTACATATTCTTCAACATCTGTTTTTCTTGCAAATCTTCCTTCAACTCCGTAAGGTTGGTTGCTCGCCTGTTTTGGCATCTGCTCTTAGAGAAAAAACTTCTGGAAGTTTATCTTCTATCTTTTTAAATTCTTCATAGCTATCTATGATAAATAAATTTTTGGTTCTACTAATATCTGGTAATAATTTTTTTAATAATACTGTTCCTTGAGCTTTTCCATATTTAGCTATATCTTTTTCATCTGATTTTTTATTCATTTCATATAGCATATTAGTTCTCCTCTACAATATTTTTTATTTTTAAATATATTTCATCCCAAGAATAAACTCTTTCAATATTTGAATATTTATCATTTGTATTATATAAGCCATCAAACAAAAATACAGGTATTTGTAATTTCTTATATACATTCATACAATTTTTCATATTATCATCTATAAATATATTTACTTTATTTTTTAAGCATTCTTCTTCTTTCTGCAAACTATTAATAATTAATTTATCATAATTTATATTATGATTTTTTAGCCATTTTTCTGTAAAAGAATACATATCATTCAATTCTTTTTCATTGCGAGATGTGATAATTATTATTTTATATCCTTCATTTTTTAATTTGTTTATCTTTTCCGCTGCATTATATTTTATTTCAGCTTCATTAAGTAATGTCCTTAAATATTGCTTGCAAAATTCTTTATAATTATTGTCATTCCAACCAAAAGACTTGTCTAAATCCCATTGTGTTTCATCAATTTTAAAATTAATTTTTTTCTCCTTGTTATATAGTTTTGCATATTTTATAAACATTTCATTTGAACTTGATATTGTATCATCTAAATCTATTCCAATCGTTATGTTTTTTTTATTATCCATAAATATACTCTCTTTCTTTTATTAACTTATTTATCACATATTATCTTTCATCTTCGTGATTGCGTTCTTTTCTTTTACTTAATAAAATATCTATATTTTTGAATTCTTTTGATGGTAATATTATCTCTTCCTTATATTCAGCATCATTAATCCAATACACTTTTTTTCCATACGCTTGTTTTATATTATGGCATAAAGGCTCACTTACAAGCATTCTGTATTGATTGTCAATTATTTCTAATGCTGCGCAATCAGAAAGAATAATTCCTACTAATTTATTTTTCTTTAAGTTTTCTTTTGTTGTTTCATATCTTCCATGCTCTTCACAATGTGGTGTAAGATGTGCATTAAACCAATTTAAGCATTCTACATTAGTAGGCTTGCCATTATCCCTTTCTGAATCGCAAGATTTAAACCAACAAACAGCACCAGCAGAAATTCCACTTATTACTTTGCCTGCATTCCAAGCATTGTATAATAATTCATCGAACCCACTATTTCTCCATAGTTCAAGCATTATTTCAGTGTCCCCTCCACCTTCATAAATAATATCAGCCCAATCTATTTTTTCTTTTACTTTCTCCATATTATCTAGCTCATTGCTCTTCAAATCCAAACACTGACAACCAAATTTTTTGTCATAAATTCTTTTCATTGTTTGAAAATACTCTTCTTGACTTTCTAACGAATCCTGTGCGTGAACCATAAATAGGAAATTAGGTTTTTCCTTGCCTGTTAGCCTTATTATTTCTCTGTCCATTATTTCTGTTTCGTAAGGAAATTCCTTGCCATCATCTAATATTCTTCCATTTTCGCCTCCACCTATTGCAACAATTTTCTTCATCATATATTAACCTCCATTTATATCATATTTTTATATTGTTTGTAATTCGTTATTATTAGAAACTAAATTTATTAATCCCCTTCTTAAAGTTATTATATTAGTATCCTTCTCTGTTATGTTTTCTAATTTACCAATATGAGTTTCATCTAAATATTCGCAAATTTTAGTCCAATCTTCAGGATGAGTAATATTTCCTATTATTGTATTTGCATTTAAGTTATATGAATTATTAGATAAATCATTTTTTTCCATTGAAGGTATCCAAGCATTGCCAGAATTATCAATTAGCATATAAATATTTTTCCTCTTGTTCCAGTCTTTAAATTGTACCTTCTCACTTTCTTTATCAAATATTTTTAAAACTTCAGTTTGAAATTGTTTAAATTCCTTTTCACTAATTTCAAAACATTCTCTATTTTTTAGTCCAAATTTGCCCATTGGCATATATTGAAAAATTTGCCATTTATTTATGAATCCCATATTTTTTATTAACATTGCTAATGAATAAGCATCTTCTAGGTTCCCTTTGTGAACGACCGTATTAATACAAATATTTCCACCAAATCTATGAAGTTCTTGACATATTTTCATTTGTTGATTTATTATATCAGTATTTGTTTGTCTAAAACGTCTAAAAATTTCATTAGTAGAGCCATCAATTGGTATGCCAATTGTATCAACAAGATTAGCAATTTTTTTTGCATCTGTTTTCTTTGCAATTACTCTATCTCCGCAAACCACATCATTAAGAATTGAAGTTCCAACTGTATCTAATGATATATTGAAGCCTATTTTTTTTATTTTTTCAAGTAAATCTATAATATCTGAACGAGTTAGTGGATCCCCACCGCAAAGAGTAATTTTATCTACTCCGACACTATGAGCAAATTCCAAAAATTTTACTAAATTATCTGTAGACACTATTTTACCTTTTTCTTCTTCTCTAGAAAAGCTGTAACATCCTTTACAATGTAAAAAGCAACTTTGACTTACAAAAACATTCAAATGCATCTTTATCCTCCTCAGCTTTGCCTTATTTTAATGCTTAACTTTGGTACTCTAATAATGTTATTTGTTATTTTCTTCTAATTTTTTAGTTAATTCATTATCCTTCTCTACTAAGTTTATTTTTCTTATATATTCTTTTAATTTGTTATTATATGAAAGTATTTTTTCTATTTGTTCGCTTGGTTCAAAACTCTTTAAATATTCTTTCACATCAAAATCTAATAAATCTGGTGATTCTGTTCCATCCACTGGTACTAACCAAAAATGCACATTTACAAAAGGGTCTGATTTCTCATTTGAAAGAAGGTGTGCATAATTTAACCCTAATTCCTTTCTCATACCTTCTTTTATTTTCTTAAGAATAAAAGAAAATCTAAGAAAAGTTATATCATCTAAAATGTCAAACGCTCTATAAGTCTTGTTTAGTCCAAAAATATAAAATCCTGGGCACGGATATTTAGGGTCTGCTCTAACCACTATTCCATTATTTTCATAAATAGGTATATTTTGTTCTGGCACATATTCTGGATATTGTTCCATAAAATCTGCTCTCGAAATATCTTCTGGTGCTATGTATGCTCTATAATTTTTTGTTCCTCCATAAAAATGAATATATCTCGTTCCCTGTGGTGCTGGCGGGAAATCTTCTCGTTTATCCACATCAATATACTGCAACTTTTTTTTACTTAAGTTTAAATCTTCACAATTATTATCCATCTTTTATTCTCCTTATTCATTAATTTCTTTGGAAATTATAGCATAATGGCAATACTTTTGCAAAATTTTTCCAGTCATTACACTCTTTTGGCGTTGTTGTTTCCCTAAAAAAGTTTCGTATGAGTTGACTTTTTTTATGTTTTTGGGTATAATTTTACAAAATAGACTTTTTTTAATAAAAAATATATTTTTAAGAAACTTTTGATTTTATAGGTGATTTTATGTACAATACCAATCAAACTAATATTGGAGAAATCTTAAGGAATTATAGGAAAATTAAACATTTGAGTTTAGAAGATGTTGGCAATAAAATTTATAAAAGTAAGGCAACTATCTCTAAATATGAAAAAGGTGCAATAATCCCAGATTTTATTACAACACTAGAATTATGCAATGTTCTTGGCATCAATTTGTCAGATATATTGTCATTAAATACTGAAAACACTATCTTCTCAAATCCTTTTAATACTGATACTTTATATTTGTATTATGTTACAGCAAACAAGTTAATATCTTCAATAATAAAGATAAATAATAATACTTCTGATGTTTTCCAAGCTCAATTTTATAATGGTGTAAAAACTGATATTGCAAGCTGTGCTTATTATTATGAAGGTTCACTTGAATTTTTAGATAATATAGCATATGTTAATTTAAAAAATGTAAGTGCTCACAAATTAGGAATAGAAAGAGTACAAATAATTATAAGTTTGCCTTTAAGCAATACTTCAGATTTTTTTAACTGTTTTATTACTGGCTTAACCCCTAATTATCTTCCAATTATAAAAAAAGGGTTAATTTCAACATTTCCACTAGAAATTTCTAAAATCAATATTAAAAAATTAAAACTTTCTAGACCAGAAGTTCGAAAAATTTTAAATGACAATGCTTGGATATTAGATTCAAAATTATATGATGAATTTTATTATGATTCTGCTCAAGAAATAAAGTAGAGTTCATTTATACTCTACTTTATTTCTTCTGGGTTTAGACATTCCAATTCTTTTAATATAAATCTTCCGTCCTTCATTATTAATACATCATCAAACCAAATTTCTCCTCCACCATATTCTGGTGTTTGTATATTTACAATATCCCAATGAATAGAAGATCTATTTCCATTATCACTTTCTTGTAAAGCATTGCCTGGTGTTAAGTGAAAGCTTCCACATACTTTTTCATCAAATAACACATCAGAATTTACTCTTGTGATATATGGATTTAATCCTATGGCAAATTCCCCAATGTATCTTGCTCCTTCATCCGCATTTAATATTTCATTTAAGGCTTCAGTATCATTAGCTGTTGCATTTATAATTTTTCCGTTTTTAAATTCAAATCTAATATTATTAAATGTTTTTCCATTATATTTTGTTTGTGTATTATATGTTATATATCCGTTTAAACTGTTCTTTACTGGAGCTGTTGCAACTTCTCCATCTGGTAAATTATAATTGCCTATATATTTTTCTGCTTTTATTCCCTTTATGCTAAAAATCAAATCAGTATTTATTCCTATAATTCTAACTTTATCTGTTTTATTCATTAATTCAACCAATTTATTCATTGAATTTGACATTTTTCCATAATCCAAATTACAAACATTAAAGTAAAAATCTTCTGCTTGTTCTAAACTCATTTTATTCATTTCTGCAAAAAAATCATTTGGATATCTTAATATACACCATTTCTTTTTCACTCTTTCTTTAAAATGAACTGGTAGCATATATTCTGTATTATATAACTCCATTTTTTCCATAGGGACTTTATCAAACTCATTTTCTTTCCTTTTTGCACTAATTCCTATGTAAGCATCCATTTCTTTCATTCTATTCAAATCATATAAAGCATACCTCTTTATTTCTTCTTCTGTAGCTTTCTTTAAAAATTCTTCTAAAATTTCATACTCTATTATATTAAAAAAAACATTAATTTTTAAATTGTGTGCTTGACTAATTAGTTCCTTTGCTAGTGGAATACCATCTGTTCCAAATAATTCAATTAATAAATTTTCATTTTCTTTTACCTTTATAGAATATGTTAAAATTTGATTTGCTAATTTTGTTAATCTTTCCATCGTATCCACCTTTTTCTTTATACTCTTTAAAATCATAATGTTTTTTCATATGTTTATATAATAATACCATAAACTTAATTATTCTGTCAAAATTATCCCACAGGATAATTTTGCAGGAACAGGCGTATATACATACTCCGTGCAAGAGCCTAAAAGCGTGGCTTTTAGAGTTATTATAATTTTTATAGTGTATATCAAAACGATATACTTAAATTTTATATATATTTTTAATTTTGTTATAACTTGTTTTACTCATTATTGCTTGTCCATTTAACCATTTTTTCACATTACTATAATCTACATTTATTAATTTTGGTAATTCCAATTTAATATTACAATTTATATTTTCCCTTAATTTATTAAATAAGCTATTTATATTGTTTTTTGTTGCCACTATGTTAGTATAGATTTTTCTATACATCTTGAAGCATACGTTGCTAAACGTACATTTTTGTCTAAATTAAATGTGTTTATTCCTTTTATTAAGCCTATTGTTCCTATTGATATTAAATCATCTGTTTCTATATTGGGTATATTATATTTCTTACATATATGTGCTACAAGTCTTAAATTCCTTTCTATTAATACATTTCTTGCCTCTTCGTCTCCATTAATATATTTTTCCAGATATTCTTTTTCCTCTTCTTGTGATAATGGTTCTGGGAACAAGCTATTGTTTGATATATATCCTAGAACGAAAAAAGCAGTTTTGCAAAATTCTATAAAACTTATTAAATAAAACAACAAAAAAGCACCTCCATTTATCTATAACAAATTATATGTTAAGAATAAATAAATGTGCCTGACCTTTTGTAAATCTATTTAATTAGTTTTTCAATTTCATTAAATATCTTTTCTTCTACATTTTTAATTGAAACTTTTTTGGCATTTTCGCCCATTTGTTTTAATTTTACTTTATCTAATATTATTTCGTTTATTGTTTGGTTTAATTTACTAGTATTTAAGTCTTTATCTAGTATAATTCTTGCTGCATCTGCATTTGCAAGTACCTTTGCATTATATTCTTGGTGATTTTCTGTTGCATAAGGATAGGGAATAAATATTGCAGGTTTTCCACATTTTGCAACTTCTGTTATTGTCATTGCTCCGCTTCTTGAAACTACTAAATCTGCCAAGTTCAAAACCTCTTCCATGTTATATATATATGGAACTATTGAGGCATTATATGTTTCCTTAATATTTTTTCTAACTTCTTCATATTTTTTTGAACCTACAGCCCAAATTATTTGGTATTCTTTGTTCATTTTTTTATTAATAATTTCTATGAAGCATTTATTTATTGTTTCTGCCCCTTGGCTTCCTCCAAATACAGTTACTATTGGTAAGTTATTGTTTATTCTAAATTGTTTTTTTATTTCTAATTTTTGTTCATCACTTAAATTAAGATTTTTTACTTTTGTAGGTGTTCCTGTAACAATTACATTTTTGGCCTTTGGTAAACGTTTTTTAGCATCTTCAAAACCTACTAAAACAGTATTAGCTTTTTTAGATAATAATTTCACTGCAACTCCTGGAAAAGCATTGCTTTCATGTATTACAGTTGGTATTCCGTATTTGAATGCTCCTGAGAATACAGGTCCACAAATATATCCTCCTGTTCCTATTACTATATCGGGTTTTATTTCCTTTATTATTTTTCTTGCGATTTTATAACTTTTTAAAGTTTTGCAAGCGTTTTTCAAATTACTAAAACTAATTTTTCTTTTAATTCCATAAGCCTCAATTACTTTTAGTTTGTATCCTGCTCTTGGAACTAAATCGTTTTCTAGTCCTCTTGGAGTTCCAATAAATGTTATTTCTGCATTTGGATAATGCTTTTTTATTTCGTTTGCCATTGCTATTCCTGGGTTTATGTGCCCACCTGTTCCAGCTGCTGCAATAATAACCTTCATATATGCTTCCTCCCTAATTTTAATAATGGGCAAGCTAATCGCTGCCCTTAATTTTTTTAAATTTTATTACTTTGCCTTGAAATATTCAAAAGTACGCCGTACTGATGCAAGTAGGATTATAAGTGATGTTCCTCCATAACTAAAGAATGGCAAAGCTATTCCTGTTACTGGTATTGATGATGTTACAACTGCTATATTGATAATTGCTTGAAATCCTATTAAAGCTGTTATTCCACATGCTAGTAAGCTTCCAAACATATCTGGTGCTTTCATTGCTATTATTATTCCTCTCCAAATAAATATTGCAAAAAGCAATATAACTATTATGCATCCTATAAAGCCTAGTTCTTCTGCCAAAACAGCAAAAATATAGTCATTGTGTGGCTCTGATATATATAAATACTTTTGTCTACTATTTCCAAGCCCTACTCCAAATAGTCCTCCTGAACCAATAGCATACAAGCCTTGTATTATTTGCCAACCTGTATCTAGTGGATCTGCCCATGGATCTGCAAATGCTATTAATCTTTTTAGTCTATATTCACCTATTCCAAATTCTTTAGCAAGTACATATAGTCCTGTTGCTCCTAAAATTGCTCCTGAACCACCAAATATAGCAAAATGAGATACTTTGCATCCTGCCATAATCATCATAACTGATATTGTAATAATAATTATTACAGAAGCACTTAAGTGTGATTGTACAACCATTAATATAGCTATAGCTGGTGCTACAAATAGTATTAATGGTTTAAAGAATCCCTTTCCTAAGCTTTTTAGCTCGCTTCTATGTATTGTAAGATATGCCGCAAAAAAGATTATTAATCCTAGTTTTGTAATTTCAGATGGTTGTATTGTTTTAAATACTGGAAATTTTATCCACCTTAACGCACCATTTACGTTAACACCAACTCCTGGTATTAAAACAGCTGCTAATCCAACTATTGAAATAACCCAAATTGGTTTATAAAATTTTGCAAGTATCTTATAGTCAATTTTTGATATTATTAACATAACAATTATTCCTAATACTGCTGCAATAGCTTGTTTATATGCATATGTATAACTGCTTGATGTTGTTGAAAGTGACATTGGTGAACTTGCTGAAAGTACCATTGTTACTCCCATTCCTAATAATATTAAAACTACTATAAATAAAATAAAGTCAAAAGGCTTATTTTTATCCTTTGGGGGGCGAGTATTGCTTGCCCTTACATTTGTTTCGTTTTTCATAAATACCTCTCTTATATACTATGTTTCTTTTGTTTATATAGAACAAAGACCTATAATGCAAAGCATTAAAGTAAATATACAAAATACAGATACTACTTTATTTTCCTTCCATCCTGATAGTTCAAAATGGTGATGCAATGGTGCCATTTTGAAAAGTCTTCTTCCTCCTGTTTTCTTAAAGTAAACTACTTGAAGTACAACTGATATTGTTTCAACTACTGGAATTGCTGCAATTATTAATAGTATAAGTGGCATTTGTAAATATAATGCCATTGCTGAAATTACTCCTCCTAGTAGCAATGACCCTGTATCTCCCATAAACACTTTGGCTGTGTTTAAGTTAAATATTAAAAATCCTAAGCATGCTCCTACTATTATACTTCCAAATACTACTATTTCTTTTACATCTAAAATAATTGCAATTACTGTTAAACAGGTTGTTATAATTGCTGCTACACTAGTACTTAGTCCATCTATTCCATCTGTTAAGTTCACTGCGTTTGTTGTTCCTAACATTACAAAAATGGCAAATGGTATATATACCAGCACTGGTAACACTATTTCTTTTTTTAAGAATGGTATAATTGTTGCTGTTCCTAAGTTTACTCCTTTTAATAAATACAAAGTAAACAACACTGAAATTATAAGTAATCCTAACATTTTGCTAGAGGGTTTTAATCCCTTTGTGTTTTTTAACACTAGTTTTTTGTAATCATCTATAAAGCCTATAAGTCCAAATCCTATTGAAATAAGCAATAGTGGTAATAGTTTTTCTCCAACAATTTTGTCTGTTTTAGAATAATATATATATCCACCTATGGTACCAATAATTATTCCAGCTGCAATAATTATTCCTCCCATTGTTGGTGTTCCTTTTTTTCCTAAATGGCTTTCCGGTCCTTCTTCTCTTTCTATTTGGCCTATTTTGAATCTCTTAAGTATTGGTATTATAAATATTGCTAGAATTACTGTGGCAATAAATGACACAAACAGTATTCTTGTCTGAAAATACAATTTATATTACCTCCTTTATGATTTCTCTTTCATCATAGTGATTTTTTACGCCATTTATTTCTTGGTAAGTTTCATGGCCTTTTCCTGCTAAAACTATTATATCTGTTTTTGTAGCCATATTTATTGCATATTTTATTGCTTCTGTTCTATCTACTAAACATATATATTTTCCTTTTGTTTTTTTAGCCCCTTCTTCTATTTGTTTTACTATTTCTTCTGGCTTTTCTGTTCGAGGATTGTCTGATGTTATTATTGTAAAGTCTGCAATATTTGCTGAAATTTGTCCCATTATTGGTCTTTTAGTTGTATCTCTATCTCCTCCACAACCAAATACTGAAATTACTTTTCCTCTTGTATAGCTTTTTACTGCACTTAGTATATTTTGCAAACTTTCTGGTGAATGTGCATAGTCAATCATTATTGTTAAGCCTTTTTTATTATCTACTAATTCGCTTCTTCCTGGAACTCTTACATTTAATAAGGCTTCTTTTATTTGCTCTGCATTTGCACCAAGTTTTGTTGCAACACTTATTGCTGCTAAAGAATTATACACGCTGAATCTTCCTGGTATTCCTGTTTTAATTCTTTCATTTTTTCCATCAATTTTTACTTTAAAGTCTACACTTGAATTGGTTATTGTAATATCTTTTGCTATTAAATCTGCTTCGTTATCTATTCCATAAGATTTTATATCTTTTTCAGGTAAAAGTTTTTTAATTTTTGATACTTTGAAATCGTCAGCATTTATAAAGCTTTTCTTACTCATTTCCATTAATTTTAATTTTGAATTAAAATAATCTTGCATATCTGGATGTTCATGTGCACTTATGTGGTCTTCTGAAAAATTAGTGAATACTCCAATATCAAAATCACATCCATCAACTCTATGTAGTTTTAGTGCTTGTGAAGAAACCTCCATAATTACACTGTCTACCTTTTCACTTAACATTTGGCTAAATAGTTTTTGAAGTTCTAAACTATCTGGTGTTGTTCTTGAGCTTTCTCCTAAATTTTTGCTACCTATGTAGTTTGCAACTGTTCCTACTAATCCAACTTTTTCGCCTTTTGCTTCTAGTATTGCTTTAATCATAAAAGTTGTTGTTGTTTTGCCTTTAGTTCCTGTTACGCCTATTAGTTTGAACTTTGTTGAAGGATTCTTATAGAAGTTGCATGCCATTTTAGCTGTAGCTATTCTTGTATCTGGAGCCATTATTACTGTTACATCATCAGTTATGTCCTCCTTTTTTATTTTTGTGCCTTCCTGAATCATTACAACCTTTGCTCCATTTTCTATTGCTTGCTTTATGAATTTGTGCCCATCAGTTTGAAAACCAACTATTGCTACAAACATACCATTTTCGGTTATTTTTCTAGAATCACTTTCAATTCCAGTTATATCTAAATCAAGGTTTCCTTTTGCTTTTAATCCTTCTATCCCTGCAATAATAGATTTTAATTCCATGTTTTTTCCTCCTTGGAAATATTATAAGGTAATTTTTTTGTATATCAAACGTATATAAAATACTCTTACTCATAATCTTTTTATTTTACCATCATCTATTATAATATTTTTTTTATAATTTGTATAGCTATTTGGTAAAATTTGTACATTTTTTAGTTAATTATATACCTTGAACTAAATAAATAGAACCTAAAATTAGGTTCTATCTATCTATTTGCTCCTTATAATACTGTGTTATTAGTTCGTCTAGTTCAACACTCAATTTATATATTACTTCATATTTTTCTCCGTTTATAATGCTATTATTTAGTTTTTCTCTTAGTTTAAGGATTTGTTTATTTACCATAATATGCACTCTCCTTTTTTCTAATGTTTATCTTATGATTAAATAAAAGCTATTGTTTTTTGATATACAATAAAATACCATATTTTTACAGAAAGGTCAATATAAAATGGCGAAAAAGTCGATTTTTTGTTAATTTTCGTACGTCATTTTTTCTTATTTTTCATAATTTTACACTCTTTTTCTTTGTATTATTTTTCTATTTGCCAACATCAGAGATTTTCCGACATTATTCTTTCATTTACTTTATATATTTTTAGAAAAATTCTTGACAATTTCTGGTTTATATAATATATTAGTTTGAGGAAGGAGATATTTTATGGATAAAGTTTTATCAGTTTTAAAAAGCACTAAAATCTTAGGAATAGTAGGAAGTATATTGTTAATAATTGGAACATTGTTTCCTTTTTACACAGTATCATTTTTAGGTATTAAAGCTTCTGTAAAATTAATTGAAAATACAACAGGTAAAATAATGCTAATTGTTGGCATTATATCTTTAGCAATGATATTTATTGATTTTATTATAAGCAAAATTCCTGAAGGGAAAGCTACTTTTCTTTTAAATTTAAGAAATCAAAAGTTAATTCTAATTCCAGCAGCAATTGCCTTAATATTGCTTATTGTATCTGCAAACCAAGATACATACGGATTAGGAAAATTAGCATTTGGATTTTATTTACTTCTTATTGGAATTATAGCTTTAGTAGCATATCCATTCATGTATAAAGGAGAATAAAAAAAAGAGCCATGGCTCTTTTTTTATTACTCAATTCCATATTTCTTTTTGAATTTGTCTGCTCTTCCTCCTGATGTGTCTCTCTTTAAGTTACCTGTCCAAAAAGCATGACAATTAGAGCATATATCTACTTTTAAGTCTTTTTTTGTTGAACCAACTTTATATACTTTTCCGCAAGCACATGTTATTGTTGTTTCACCATATTGTGGTTGTATTTCTTTTTTCATTCTAGACTTCACTCCTTTTTCTTAATTTTATTTTACCATACAACATTGGTTATACCTTATTAGTATCGGTTTGTTCATATCTATTTTGATAACTATCTACAAGTTCTTTAAATGATACTTTATATGAAATTTTTGAAATTATGTTCCACAAACATGCAATTATAAGTATAATTAAACATATCTTTTTCCATGATTTTGCAAGCATAATTCTTCATCTCCTTTATACTAATTCAATTATAACTGTTTCAGCTGCATCTCCTCTTCTTGGACCCATTTTATATATTCTTGTATATCCGCCTTGTCTACCTGCATATTTTTCAGCCATTTCTCCAAAAAGTTTTGCTGGTAAGTCTATTTTATTTCCTTCTGAATCTTTTACTTTGTTTGTTTTTGCCATTATTTTTCTTCTTGCATTTAATCTTGTTGGCATATCTTTTTGTCTTTTTTCCATTTTTTCTTCTTTAACTACTCTTAAATATTCTTTACCATTTTTGCTTGTAACTTTTTCTAATTCTTTATTTCCCTTGCTGTCTAATTTTGCTTTAACAACCTTTACTTCAACTGTTTCAAAGTTATCTTTTTCTTTGATTCCTAATGCGATTAAATTTTCTGCTAAACTTCTTACTTCTTTAGCTCTTCCTTCAGTTGTTTCAACTTTTCCATATACTAATAAATCAGTTGTTAAGCTTTTTAACATTGCCATTCTTTGGTCTGTTGTTCTTCCTAATTTTCTAGCCAATTTTTTCAGCCTCCCTTTTAAATTTATTCTTCTTCAGAAGCAAAATTTAATTCTAATGAATGTAATTTGTTTACTACTTCATCTAGTGATTTTTTACCTAGATTTCTTACTTTCATCATATCTGCTTCTGTCTTATTTGCTAAGTCTTGAACTGTTGATATTCCTGCTCTTTTTAAGCAATTATATGATCTTACTGATAACTCTAAATCTTCTATTGGCATTTCCAATATTCTTTCTCTCTTAGTTTCTGCTTTTTCTACCATAACTTTAGTATTTCTAGCTGCTTCTGATAAATCTATAAATAGTTCTAAATGTCCTGTCATTACTTTTGCTGCTAAGCTTAATGCTTCATAAGCTTTTAAGCTTCCATCTGTCCAAACTTCTATTGTTAATTTATCATAATCAACTGTTTGACCTACTCTAGTATTTTCAACTTGGTAGTTTACTTTTTTAACTGGAGTAAATATAGAGTCTATTGGTAATACATCTATTGCTTGATTTGGAACTTTGTTCTTTTCTGCTACATTATATCCTCTTCCTCTGTCAACAGTCATTTCCATTTTTAAAGAACCACCTTCTGCTACTGTTGCTATATGTAAGTCTGGATTTAATATTTGTATAGATGAATCTGTAATTATATCTCCTGCTTTAACTTCGCCTTCGCCATTAAAATCTATTTTTATAGTTTTAACTTCGTTTTCATGCATTTTTAATCTTACGCATTTTAAATTAACAATAATTTCTGGTACATCTTCTACTACATTTGGAATACTAGAAAATTCATGTAATACACCTTCGATTTTTACGCTTGTTATAGCTGCTCCTGGTAATGATGATAATAAAATTCTTCTTAAAGAATTTCCTATTGTCATTCCATAACCTCTCTCTAATGGTTCACATACGAATTTTCCATAGCTTTCATCTTCATTTATTGCTAGGCATTCAATGTTTGGTTTTTCAAATTCAATCATTAATTTTAACCTCCTATTTAGATGTTAGAAACTAGATGATATTTTAAAAATATTGCATCAAATCTAACCTCTAAATTTAAACTTTTAATTTCTAATTATCTAGAGTATAACTCTACGATTAAGTGTTCTTCTACTGGAATATCTACGTCTTCTCTTGCTGCTAATCTTAATACTTTTACTTGTAATTTATCATTGTCTTTTTCTAACCATTCTGGTATTGGTCTTGCTTTATTTGCTTCGATGTTTTCTTTAATTGTTTTATTGTCTTGTTTAATTTCTCTAACTGTTATTACATCTCCTGCTTTTATTAAGTATGATGGTATATCAACTTTTTGACCATTTACATCAAAATGTCCATGATTTACAAGTTGTCTTGCTTGTGCTCTTGATGTTCCAAAACCTGCTCTATATACTACGTTGTCTAGTCTACTTTCTAATATTTGTAATAGGTTTTCACCTGTAATACCTTTTTTATTTTCAGCCATTTCGAAGTATTTTCTAAATTGTTTTTCTCCTACTCCGTAAAATGATTTTGTTTTTTGTTTTTCTCTTAATTGTGTTCCATATTCAGATAATTTTTTCTTTCCTTGTCCATGTTCTCCTGGTGCATAGTTTCTTCTTGTTACACTACATTTATCTGTATAACATCTTGAACCTTTTAAGAACAATTTTTGCCCTTCTCTACGGCAAATACGACATTGTTCGTCTTTATATCTTGACATTTCCTTTCCTCCTTATTCTATACTCTTCTTCTTTTTGGTGGTCTACAACCATTATGTGGAATTGGTGTTACATCTTTTATTGCTGTAATTTCAAGTCCTGCTGTTTGTAATGATCTTATAGCAGCTTCTCTTCCTGAACCTGGTCCTTTTACAAATACTGCAACACTTTTTAATCCATGTTCCATACCTGCTTTTGCAGCTGTTAATGCAGCTTCTCCAGCAGCAAATGGTGTGCTTTTTCTTGAACCTTTGAATCCTAGTTCTCCAGCACTTGCCCATGAAATTACATTTCCTCTTTCATCAGTAATTGTAACTATTGTATTATTAAAACTAGAATGAATATGTGCTTCTCCTTTTTCAATGTTTTTTCTATCTCTTCTTCTAGTTACTTTTTGTGTAGTTGGTTTTGCCATTTTAAGTTTTTCCTCCTCTTTTTATTATTTTCTATTTACTGCTTTTCTTGCTTACTACTTTTCTAGGACCTTTTCTTGTTCTAGCATTTGTTTTTGTTCTTTGACCTCTTACTGGTAAGCCTCTTTTATGTCTTGTTCCTCTAAAGCATCCTATTTCTGTAAGTCTTTTAATGTTTAATGCTACTTCTCTTCTTAAATCGCCTTCAACTTTGTAACCTTCCATAGCCTTTCTAATATCTTGTACTTGATCATCTGTTAAGTCTTTTACTCTTATATCTGGATTAACATTAGCTGCTGCTAATATTTTGTTAGAGCTTGCTCTACCTATTCCATAGATATATGTTAAACCAATTTCTACTCTTTTTTCCTTAGGTAAGTCTACACCTGCTATACGTGCCATAATTTCTTTCACCTCTTTAATTATTTTCTTTTTTTGGATTGTTTATATTAATAAATAAAAATAGATATTCTTAAATTTTTAAGACAGCCGCACTATTTTTATATATTAGCTAATTAAAAATTTACCCTTGTCTTTGTTTGTGTTTAGGGTTTTCACAAATTACTCTTGTAACACCTTTTCTTTTAATTACTTTGCATTTTTCACACATTTTTTTTACTGATGGTCTTACTTTCATTTCTTTCACCTCGTTTTATAATTTAGAAGTTAGATAATTAATTTCTAAATTTTATCTTTCTTTATATTTTTTATTTATCACGCCATGTAATACGACCTTTTGTAAGGTCATAAGGTGATAATTCTAATTTTACCTTATCTCCTGGAAGTATTTTTATATAGTTCATTCTAAGTTTACCTGAGATATGAGCTAATACCTTATGTCCATTTTCAAGTTCTACTCTAAATTCTGTATTTGGTAAGCTTTCTAGCACTGTTCCTTCAACTTCTATAACATCTTCTTTAGACAATTTTGTTTCCTCCCATAAAATTTAAATTTTACATTAAATAACTTGTTTATTATACACTATTTTCTTTAAATTGTCAATATTTCTGGCTCTTTTTCTGTAATTAAAATTGTATTTTCATAATGTGCTGCTAAGCTTCCATCATCTGTTATAATTGTCCAACCATCTTCTAACTCGCATATTTGACCGTTTCCATCCACTACCATTGGCTCTATTGCTAGAGTCATGCCAGGTTCAAGTCTTATTCCTTTTCCTGCTTTTCCATAGTTTGGTATGCTTGGATCTTCATGCATTTGCCTTCCTATACCATGCCCTTGAAATTCTTTGACAACCGAATATCCATTTTTATTTACAAATTCACCTATTGCATGGGAAATGTCGCCTATTCTATTTCCCTTTTTAGCAAATTTGATGCCTTCATAAAATGCTTTTTTAGTAATATCTACTAATTTTTTTGCTTCATCAGTTGTTTGTCCAACTATATATGTTCTTGCACAATCACCATTGAAGCCATTTTTTAGTACTACTAAATCGACACTTACTATATCTCCCTCTTTTAGAATTATTTTTTTTGAAGGTATGCCATGAATAACAACATCGTTGACTGAAACACACAATGTTGCTGGAAATGGAGCTACCCCTTTTTCATAGTGAGGATAGTTTTTTTGTGCAGGTATTGCATTTTGACTTTTTATAAACTCCTCAGCTACTCTATCTAACTCCATTGTAGATATTCCTGGCTTTATTAATTCTTCTACTTTTTTTTGAGTTAAGCTAGCTATTCTGCAGGCTTCTCTCATTAATTCTATTTCTCTTTTTGATTTTATTTCAACCAATTTTATTACCTCTTAATAAATAACTAATTATTCATTATTTTCTAATATCTTTTTCTATTTCAGCAGCTACATCATAAGATGTTCTTCCTGCTTTATCTCCAGCCTTTTCTGTTCTTAATACACCTTTATTTTCGTAATATTTTATAAGTTCTTCAGCAGTATTTCTATATACTTCTAGTCTATTTTGAACAACTTCTGGTTTTTGGTCTTCTCTTTGATATAGTTCTCCTCCACATTTATCGCATTTTCCTTCTTGTTTTGGTGGATTAAATACTACATTATAAATTTCGCTACAACCCTTGCAGCTTCTTCTATTTGCAATTCTTTCTACTATTTCATCAAATGGAACATCTATATTTAATGCCATATCTACTTTGTTTCCTTTTGATTCTAATAATTTGTCTAATACAACTGCTTGATTTTCTGTTCTTGGGAATCCATCTAGAATTGCTCCATTTTCTACATCTGCTTCTTCCATTCTTTTTTCTAACATTCTTACTGTTATTTCGTCTGGAACAAGTTCTCCTTTATCCATATAAGATTTTGCTTCTTTTCCTAGTTCTGTTTCATTTTTTAGATTTTCTCTAAACAAGTCTCCTGTTGATATGTGGGCTAATTTTAAATTTTCTGCTAATATTTTTCCTACTGTTCCTTTTCCACTTCCTGGTGCTCCTAATAATACTATAAACATAAATATTTCTCCTTTACTTGTTTAAAATTAGACATTAGATTTTAGAAGCTAGTATAGGGATATTTCCTTTTTCCTAACTTCTAAATTCCAACTTCTAATTTTATTCTAAAAATCCTTTATAGTGTCTCATTACTAATCTTGATTCTAGTTGTTGTACTGTTTCTAGAGCAACACCTACTACGATTAATATTGATGTTCCACCAAAGGTTATATTCAAACTTGTAAAGCTTAAAAGCATTGGTAATATTGCTATTAAACTTAAGAATAATCCTCCAAATAATGTTAGTTTTTTAATTATTGATGATAAATATTCTGTTGTTTGTTTTCCTGCTCTAATACCTGGTATGAAGCCTCCATTTTTCTTTATATTGCTAGAAACTTCGGCTGGATTGAATGTTGCATAAGTATAGAAATAAGTAAATGCTATAATTAAAACCAAATATACTAAAGCATTTGCTATTGTATATCCTAGTCCAAATTGTGCAGATGATGTTGACATTGAAAACTTATATACTCCTGCCCAAAATCCTGAAGCTGATGCAATGTTACTGTTAAACATTGGTATTATCATAGCTGGGAATGTAAGCATTGATGATGCAAAGATAACTGGCATTACACCTGCCATAGCAAGCTTTAATGGTATATGTGTATTTTGTCCTCCATACATTTTTCTTCCAACTACTTTTTTAGCATATTGTACTGGTACTCTTCTTTCAGCTTCTTGTACAA